>JAIKZU010000074.1 GCA_024681985.1 Lachnospiraceae bacterium
GTTGGAAAATGGAAAAAAAGAAGGATACGGAACCCACGAGCAGTTGTTAAATGATTGCGAGGTATATCGTGAGATCTACGAGTGCCAGTTTGGTGACCTTTCGAAAAGGAAAGGAGGGATGGCATGAAGCGGATCTTACGCGAATTAAAACCCTATTACCTGCAGCTGCTACTGTCCTTACTTTTGGCTGCAGTTTCCGTAGCCTGTACCCTTTACATTCCCATTGCCATCGGCCGGGCGGTGGACTGTATGGTGGGAGTGGCGCAGGTGGACTTTGCCGGCCTGTTTGTTCTTTTGACGAAAATGGGGATCGCCATTGTGCTGACGGTGGCATCCTCTTACCTGATGGCACTTATCAACAATCACATGGCCTATGGCCTCACCGGGGATCTTCGAAAGAGAGCCTTTGAGAAGATCCTGCATCTTCCCGTAAAGGATATCGATGGGGCATCTCATGGAGATTATGTGAGCCGGCTCATTAATGACGCGGATAATTTTTCCGACGGGTTACTATTGGGCTTTTCCCAGGGCTTTACCAGCGTGCTGACCATTGCGGGTACCATTGTGCTGATGCTTGGTATCCGGTGGCAGATCGGACTTTTGGTTATTGCCCTGTCTCCCCTTTCCATGCTGTTGGCGAAATTCATTGCGGAAAAGACCCGGGCTTACTTTGCTGCCCAGGCCCACGACCGGGGGGAAGTGACAGAGCACCTCTCCGAGTCTGTGGAGCAGCAAAAACTCCTTCGCCAGTTAAACGCGGTAGAAAAAGACCAAAAAGACTTTGCCGAAAAGAACGATCGCTTAAAAAACAGTGCCCTAAAGGCCACATTCTATTCCTCTATCACCAACCCCGGAACCCGTTTTGTAAATTCCCTGATCTACGGCGGGGTGGTCCTGTTGGGAGCCTATCTGGTGACTCGGGGAGAGATGACAGTAGGTATCCTGACCGCTTTTTTGGGATATGCCAGAGAGTACTCCAAACCCTTTAACGAGATCACCGGAGTTATCACTGAGATGCAGAACGCCTTTGTATGCGGTGGCCGGTTGTTTGAACTGATGGATACGGCGGATGAGGTCGATGATGGTAAGGAAGAAATTGAGAATCTGGGCCGCATTGAGTTTAAGGATGTCTCCTTTTCTTATGATAAGAACCACCCGCTGATGCAGCATTTGTCCCTGTCCGTTTCTCCCGGTCAAAAGGTGGCCATCGTGGGACCCACCGGCGCGGGGAAAACGACGCTCATCAATCTTTTAATGCGATTTTATGATGTGGACGAAGGGGCGATCCTGATCGATGGAACCGACATCCGTGCCGTCCAAAGGGAAAAACTCCACGAACAGTTCGGCATGGTGCTGCAGGAGACCTGGCTGAAAGATGGAACTATCTTAGAGAATATCCGCATGGGGAAAAAGGACGCCACCCGGGAAGAAGTGACAGAGGCGGCAAAGCTTTCCCATGCCCACGACTTCATAAAAAAAATGAAAAAGGGGTACGATACCCTGCTTACGGGAGAGGGCGGGAACCTCTCAGCCGGACAGCGGCAGCTTTTATGTATCACCCGCCTTTTGCTTTCCCCTCCGCCCATGCTGATCTTAGACGAAGCCACTTCCTCCATCGATACTCGTACGGAGGTTCTGATCCAAAAGAGCTTTGCCCGCCTGATGAAAGGGCGCACCACCTTCATCGTGGCCCATCGCCTGTCCACCATCTTAGATTCGGACCTGATCCTCTACATGGAAAACGGCACCGTCTGCGAACAGGGTACCCACGCCGCGCTGTTATCCCAAAACGGAAAATACGCCGAGTTATACAACAGCCAATTTGCAACATCATAGCATTACTGCTATAATGTAGCGGAATATGGAAAAAACGGAGAGTTTACATAGATGGAACAATATGTGATAAAAGGCGGCACACCTCTTTCGGGCAGTGTCGACATCGGCGGAGCCAAGAACGCAGCCCTTGGTCTTTTGGCAGCCGCCATCATGACGGACGAAGATGTCACCATCGACAATCTTCCCAATGTAAATGACGTAAACGTCCTGTTAGGCGCCATCGAAGACATCGGCGCCACCGTAAAGCGGATCGATGAACACACGGTACGGATTAACGGATCCACCATCGATTCCTTAAGCGTGGATTATGATTATATCAAGAAGATTCGTGCCTCTTATTATCTTTTGGGTGCACTTTTGGGTAAGTACAAAAAAGCAGAGGTGGCTCTCCCCGGAGGATGCGCCATCGGTGCCCGTCCCATCGATCTTCATTTAAAAGGTTTTCGGGCGCTGGGAGCCAACGTGGACACAAAGTACGGTCTCGTGTCTGCGGAAGCGGAAGCTCTGTACGGAAGCCATATCTACATGGACAAAGTCTCCGTAGGTGCCACCATCAATGTACTGATGGCAGCCGCTTTAGCGGAGGGAAAGACGATCATCGAGAATGCCGCCAAGGAACCTCATGTGGTCGACGTGGCAAACTTCCTAAACAGTATGGGCGCCAACATCCGTGGCGCAGGTACCGATGTGATCCGTGTGGTGGGTGTGGAGAGACTCCACGGGACCACCTATTCCGTGATCCCCGACCAGATCGAAGCAGGTACCTTTATGTGTGCGGCAGCAGCCACCCATGGCAATGTCTTGATCCGTAATGTGATCCCCAAGCATTTGGAAGCCACATCCGCAAAGCTGGCGGATGCAGGATGCATCATTCAGGAATATGACGATGCCCTTCGGGTCATCGCATCCGATGTGGAGCTTCGGCGTACTACCGTGACTACCCTTCCTTATCCGGGATTTCCTACGGACATGCAGCCCCAGATGACAGTGGTATTGGGATTGGCAAACGGCGTCTCCACTGTAACGGAAAGTATTTTTGAGAATCGATTTAAATATGTAAACGAGTTGGCCCGTATGGGCGGACAGATCCAGGTGGAGAGTAATATCGCCATCATCACCGGCACGGATAAATACACCGGCGCCCGGGTGGCGGCTCCGGACCTTCGGGCAGGAGCGGCACTTGTGATCGCAGGGTTAGCGGCCTCCGACGGTGTCACCATTGTGGATGATATCCACTTTATCCAGAGAGGTTACGAAGCCTTCGAAGAAAAGCTGCGAGGCATCGGCGCGAACATCGAGCGGGTTTCCGGCGAGCATGAGATACAGAAATTTATATTGAAAGTATCCTAGATACAAAATAAAAAAACAGCGGCCCTTTACAGGATCGCTGTTATTTTTATGTCCGGTTCCCGGGAGAGGTCGATCATTTTTTGTCGGCCAGTTCCAGGATGGGTCGGGACAGCTTTTCGTGGTTTAAGAAAACCACTCGTCCCCGTCGTCCGTCGCTTAGCATCACCAGGGAATTCTGATATGCGGAGGCGATGCGCTCCAAAAACGTCAGGATGAATTTAGTGCGGTATTTGGTGAGACCGTCCCGCTCAAAGGCTCCAATCACCTCGAAGGCGCACATGGCGTGGCGATACTTTCGAGCAGAGGTCATGGCGTCGTAGACATCGGCGATGGCCACAATGGCTGCGAAATCGTCAATCTCATCGTCCGTCAATCCTCTAGGATAGCCGGTGCCGTCGCTTCGCTCATGGTGCTGCAGGGCTGCATTTAAATAGCGGGGATCCATGGCGGGACACTGTTTTAACATCTTTCGTCCGTCTAAGGGATGCTTTTTGATCATGGCGAATTCTTCATCCGTCAGTTTTCCTTCTTTAAAGAGGACTTCCTCCGGGATATTCAGTTTTCCGATGTCGTGTAAAAGTCCTGCCAGGGTCAGATCGTCCAGATCGTCATGGCTCATTTTTAGCCATTTACCGATGGCCCGGGAGACCAGTCCCACGTTAATGGAGTGCACGTAGATACTGTCGTCGTTTCCCTCACTGGCATTCTGCAACATGGTGAGGATGTCCAAAGAAGTCTTATGGTGATATAGGGGAGAGAATGCAGCCAGTAGATT
>JAIKZU010000099.1 GCA_024681985.1 Lachnospiraceae bacterium
ATCGCCGGTGCCACCGGTACCGGAAAGACGGTTACCCTTCGGGTGATGGCAGAGTCTTTTTCCGATGCGGGGGTTCCGGTTTTTCTGGCGGATGCAAAGGGAGATATCTCCGGATTGTTTTTACCCGGTGAAGCGGAGGAAGCAAAGGCTTTTCCCGTAACCCTTTGGGACGTTTACCAGGAAAAGGGGCTTCCCCTTCGCACCACGGTTTCCGAAATGGGACCGCTGCTTCTGTCCCGGATCCTGGGCCTGAATGATACCCAGACGGATATCCTTACCATCTTATTTAAGATCGCGGATGATGAGGAGATGCTTCTGATCGATACCAAGGATCTAAAGGCTATGCTTTCCTATGTGGGAGACCACGCAAAGGATTATTCCATGACTTACGGGAATATCGCAAAGCAGTCCCTGGCGGCTATTGTGCGTTCCGTGGTGGCTATGGAAGCAGAGGGGGGCGAGCTCTTTTTTGGAGAACCTGCAGTAGACATCAGGGATTGGATCGGTACGAATGCAGACGGGAAAGGCAGGATACAGATCTTAGACTGCCAGAGGCTGATGCAGAATCCTACCATGTACGCCACTTTCATGCTGTGGCTTATGTCCGAATTGTTTGAAAACCTGCCGGAGGTGGGGGATCAGGAGAGACCGAAAATGGTCTTTTTCTTTGACGAAGCACACATGCTCTTTGACGATGCACCGAAGGCTCTTCTGACAAAGGTGGAGCAGGTGGTAAAACTCATCCGTTCCAAAGGCGTGGGGATCTATTTTGTGACCCAGAACCCCATGGATATCCCGGAGGGAGTCTTGGGGCAGTTGGGCAATAAGATCCAGCATGCCCTTCACGCCTACACCCCGGCGGATCAGAAAAAGGTGAAAGCTGCCGCCATGTCCTTCCGAGAGAATCCAGAGTTTGACACCTATGAGACTTTGACTTCTTTAGAGATCGGTGAAGCTTTGGTTTCCGTTCTGGATGAAAACGGAGCTCCCTGTATTTCCCAAAAGACGCGGATCTTTTATCCGCCCATGACAAAGATGGGAGCCATCACCGACAGCGAGCGGCAGTCGCAGATGCAGGCGGATCCTTTGTACGGAAAGTATATCGACAGTGTGGACAATGACTCGGCCTATGAGTTTTTGCAGAGAAAGAACCTGGCGGATGCCGAAGCAGCGGAGCAGGCAAAGCTGGACGCAGCCGCGGAAAAGCAGGCCGCAAAAGATGCGGCGGCAGCAGAGAAGCAGGCGGCAAAGGATAAGGCAGCAGCAGACAGACAAAAGAAAAGAGCCGCAAAAAGTGTGGCATCTTCCGCAGCAGGTACCGTGGGGCGAGAGTTGGGAAAGACCGTAGGTGCCACCGTGGGAGGAAGCTTCGGAAAGAAATTGGGTGGAAACGTGGGTGCGTCTTTGGCCAGAGGTATTTTGGGAAATCTGTTCAAACTGTAGTGTTATGATAAGACGGCTTTGATCGATCACAGGAAAGGGTTTGTGCTTTGAGAAAGGGGCTTTTATTCGGGACAAAAAAAGAGGATGGTCTGATGACTGTCGGTATGGGCCGGCAGTTACTGGTATTTATGCTGATCATCGTTGCGGTCCTATTGGTGGGCCTTTTTACACTGCCTTCTGAGAGGAATCTGAAAGACAGCAAAGAACTCCTGTATAAGGGAGAATGGAGAAAGATTAATTCTGACGGCAGCTATACGGTGATCTATCCCTCCGTAAAGCTGGAAGCGGATGAAAACGACACCGTCGTGGTACAGACGCTTTTGCCGGATACGGTGGAAAACGGAGACAGCCTGTGCTTTCCTTCCGTGCATGAAAGTGTGCATGTAGCCGTAGCGGATGCGGAGGCCTTTGGGAAGCCTGTTGTAGGTAAAGAGATCTTAAACTATGATACCACCGGACATTTCTTCTCCGGCAACAACAGTGCCAGCCGATATCTCATGATCCCCATTACGGAGGATATGCGTGGGAAGACACTTGTTTTTACCGTCACCGGTCATTCTGCCTATGCAGGTTGGATCAGTGCGTCATATTACGGCCAGGAAGCCATGATCTGGGGCACGCTGATCTGGGAGGGACTTCCTGCCACCACACTGGCGCTTATTACCTTAGTCTTTGGTATACTTCTTTTATTGGAGTCCTATTCTTTGGTATACACCGTGTTAAAACAGGCGGTGGAGCTGTTGTATCTGGGATGGACGGCGGTGTTTTTGGGCACCTGGGTAATCTTTGAGTCGAATTTCCGACAGCTGTATTTCCCCAATGCATCCCTGATCGCCATCGTCGCCTTTTTTGTTTTGCCACTGATCCCCTATACAGTGACCTGCTATTTTGACGTCATTCAAAAAAAGCGTTATACCAAATATCATCGTCTTTCACAGTGCGTGATCCTGACGGATCTGGCGGCGATATTTTTACTGCATGCATCCAGATTGGCAGATGTTTTACAGACCATGATTTTCACCTACTTGGCTTGCGGCATCACCATCGCCATCACCATCGTAACCGTGGTGGTGGATATCCTTCACAAAGAGACAAAGGAATATCCCAATGTCGTGGTGGGTGTGTTCGTCGTCTCCGGTTTCGCTTTGGTAGAGATCGTCTGCGGGATCTTACAGATCACGTCTGTTTTTACGGGTGTATTTTTGGGATTGGGATTTATCGTCTTTTTCCTTTTGGCGTTACGGGACGCTCTCTATAATCTTATCCGTGCGGAACAAAAGAGACAGAGAGCCGTGGTGGAAGGCGAGGCAAAGGGTCAGTTTTTGGCCAATATGTCCCACGAGATCCGCACCCCCATCAATGCTATTTTGGGCATGAATGAGATGATCCTTCGTTCGGCAAAGACCAAGGAGGTCATCGATTACGCCACAAACATCGAAAGCTCCGGAAACTTTTTGCTTTCCGTTATCAATGATATTTTGGATTATACAAAGATCCAGTCCGGAAATCTGCAACTGATCACGGATGACTATGCCATCAGTTCCCTGATGAACGACCTGCGGATGACCTTTCAGTCCCGGGCGGAAAAGAAGGGGTTGGATTTTGCCATTCGTGTGGAACAGAACACGCCGGAGCATCTCATCGGCGATGAATTCAGGATCCGCCAGGTCATGCTGAATCTGATCAACAATGCCATCAAATATACGGATCAGGGCAGTGTGATGGTTTTTGTCAGCGGTAAGGAAATAAATGAAGGCGAGGTGCTTTTGACCGTTTCTGTCGCGGATACGGGACGAGGCATTAAAAAAGAGGATCGTGATAAGCTGTTTTTGGACTTTACCCGTGTGGACGAGGAGAACAACCGAAACGTGGAAGGAACCGGTCTGGGGCTTTCCATCACCAAGTCTCTTTTAGACCTCATGGGAGGCAGTCTTTCTCTGGAAAGCAAATACGGCAGAGGCTCCACCTTTACGGTGACCATTCCGCAAAAGTGTGAGAATTATATTCCGGTGGGAGATTTTTCCCAGAGGATATCCAATACATCATCAGAGAGGGAGGCCTATAAAGAGAGTTTCCATGCCATCCGTGCCAGGATCCTGGTGGTGGACGACAATGCCATGAACTTAGAGGTGGTACGACTTTTGCTGGAGCCTACCAGAGTAAAGATCCGTCTGGCGGAAAGCGGTAGGGAGGCACTTAAGATCCTGGAAGAGGAAACCTTCCATCTGATCTTTTTGGATCAGATGATGCCGGATATGAGCGGTGTGGAAACCCTCCATGAGATCAGGCGGCGGCATCCGGACATGACGGCCCCTGTAGTGGCTTTAACGGCAAATGCTCTAAGCGGCGCCAGAGAGAATTTCCTTCGAGAGGGATTTGCGGACTATCTGTCGAAACCCGTTCGTGCGCAGGAACTGGAAAACTGTCTTAGAAACTGGCTGCCCAGGGAGCTGATGGAGAATGTGGAATTGGCCGGTGAGGAAGCGATCAAAAACACTTCCTTTACGGCTCACGAGCAGGCAGAATTTGCCCTGGGTAATCGGGAAGTGGTGGCGCAGCCCCATATGATCAACCGCTGGACCGGCGGCATACGGCATGAGGAAAAGCCAAAACCCCCGGAGGAGTCGGAAAATGACGAAGTGTTTGATCCCGGAGAAAGTACAGTAAGTGAGGGAAAGACGAGATGGGAGGATACGCCTTCCGATACGGCGGACGATTCGGAGCCATGGGAACCGGACGAACCGAAAGAAATAGCACATTCCCAGCGGGTGACAGTGGATGGCATGAGCTTTCCGGCTATCCCCGGAGTGGATTGGAAGATCGCAGTGGAGAATCTTTTGAATGAGGATCTGATCAAAAAAGCCATTGCTAAGATGGTGGAGATCACACCGGAGATGAAACAGCAGCTGCGTAGCTGGAGAGATGCGGTACTCTTGGATGAGAAGGATGATAGGGCATACGAGGAATACGAGACCCAGGCCCATGCCATGAAGGCAAATGCCAGGACCATCGGCTCCGACATCATGGAGCAGGCCTACATGCTGGAATGTGCCGGAAGAGACCGTAAAAAGGACGTGATCCTAAATGAGACGGAAGTTTTTTTGGAGGAATGGGACAGCCTGATCGAATATCTGGATGCCTATGTAAAGGAATAAAAAAGAGGGTGAAGCAGAGGGAGGTTCTGCTTCACCCTTTTTGGTTTAGGTGTTATTTTTCATCTTCACTGGGGAGAGCGTACTTTTCTTCTACCATATGCTTTTCTTCGAAGCAGTCAAAGACGAACTTGATCTCACCGTCGTCCATCTTCGGGGTCAAAAGACTTACCACGGGAACGATCACAAGGCCTGCGATCATGGCTGCCGCTCCTGCATTAATCGGGCTCTGGATAAACTTGGTTGCAGGAAAGAGGTTTAACACCGTGATCAGGATGGCGCTGATGAAGCATACCCAAACGGAAGCACGGGTCACACCTTTCCAGTAGAGACCATATAAGAAGGGAGCCAAAAATGCACCTGCCAGAGCGCCCCAGGAAATACCCATCAGCTGTGCGATAAAGGTGGGCGGGTTCATGGCCATGACAACGGAGAGCACGATAAAGGCGATGAGGAACAGACGCATCACCACCACCTGTTTTTTCTCGTCCATTTCTTTTACGATGTTTCCTTTGATGAGATCCAGCGTCAGAGTGGAGCTGGAGGTCAATACCAGGGATGCCAGGGTGGACATGGAAGCGGACAGTACCAAGACGATCACGATGCCGATCAAGATCTCCGGCAAAGTGGAAAGCATGGAGGGTATGATACCGTCATAGGAAATGCTCCCGTCCGCGTTGTGGATCGCGGCAGAGTCAAAGAGACGTCCGAATCCACCCAGGAAATAGCATCCGCCGGCAACCACAAATGCAAATACCGTAGAGATGATGGTTCCGGTCTGTACGGCTTTTTCATCACGGATGGCATAGAATTTCTGCACCATCTGGGGAAGACCCCAGGTTCCTAAGGAAGTCAGGATCACTACGCCGATGAGGTTTACGATGTCCGGTCCGAAAAAGGAAGTATAGGCACCAACCTGACCTTCGGTTACGGGCATTTCGGAAGGGATCTCCGCCAGGGAACGTACTGCCTGGTAGAAACCGCCCTGTCCGTTTAAAGTAGCCACGATGACGGCAGTGATACCGAAGAGCATGATGATACCCTGGATAAAGTCATTGATGGCGGTGGCCATATAGCCTCCTAAGAATACATACACACAGGTCAGCGCTGCCATAACGATGACGCAGGCCGCATAGGGTACATGGAAGGCCATTTCGAATAAACGGGACAGACCGTTGTATACCGATGAGGTATAGGGGATCAGAAAGACGAAGCAGATCACAGCGGCCACGATGCGCATGGAA
>JAIKZU010000102.1 GCA_024681985.1 Lachnospiraceae bacterium
TTCCACCAGTCGCTGATCACCAGTCCGTCGTATCCCCAGTCTTTCCTCAATATTCCCGTCAAAAGATCATAGGACTCGGAAGCCCGCTGCCCGTTAATGGCATTGTAGGAACTCATGATCACATGGGGATGGGAGGTGTCGATCATCAGGCGAAATCCCTTTAGATAGATCTCCCGCAGGGCCCGGGCACTGACTCTCGAATCCGAATGCTTACGGTTGGTCTCTTTGTTGTTTGCCGCAAAGTGCTTCGGACAGGCCGAGATCCCGTTGGACTGGATCCCCCGTACCAAAGCCGCTGCCGTAAGTCCCGTCACCACCGGGTCCTCGGAATAGTACTCGAAGTTTCGGCCGCACATGGGATTCCGATGGATGTTCATCCCCGGGGTCAGCCAGATGTAGAGGTTATTCTCTATAAGCTCCTCTCCTCCGGCTCTGCCCACCTTTTCCACCAGTCCGGCATCGAAGGTGGCCGCCAAAAGTGTGGCGCAGGGCCATGCGGTGGTGGTGATGCCGGTGCCTCCGTCGATCCGCACTCCTGCCGGTCCGTCCGCCGTCATAAAGGAAGGCAGATCATATGCCGGCAGATTTCCAAAACCGCAGGTATTGGCTACCCCGGTATTGGGCTGTCCGCCGCAGAGGTGCAAAAGCTCGTCATCGGATAAAGTATCCAAAAACTCCTCCATGGTCCGTTTGCCCTCTGCCACTTCGTTAAAGGAAAACTTTCCTTCCGGATAAGGATCAAACAGGGCAAAAGCTTCTCTTTTTTCCTCCCCGGGCATGATGCCCTCATCATAACCGGGGGTGATCTTTTCAAAAAGGCAGGCGTTGATATCATAGGGTGCAGAAACGGGAAGGGTTTCGTAACTTCCGTCCGACCGCATCCGTTTGCTAAGGGAGGTAGGGGAAAGATAATCCCCGCATTCCTCACAGATCACATCTTCTTTCAGGAGGAGCTTCTCCGGAAGTTCTCTCGCGTTTCGCACATCTCCACCTAAATAGAAACTGTATTCCCCTGCTTCCAATACAAAGGCATTTTTACGGATCGCCCCTTCATCGTCAAAGGAAGCCATCCGCTTTGCAGGAGCGAAAAGCACCAGAATCTGTGTCTCGCCGGGCTTTAACTCTCTTGTTTTGTCATAGGTCAAAAGTTCCCGGGCCGGTTTATCCATCTTTCCCCGGGGAGCGGAATAATATAAAAGCACCGCTTCTTTTCCGGCATATGCCCCCAGGTTGGTCACCTGTACCGTAAGGCGGATCTCATCACTCGATATCTCAGCCTTCGTTACATTCTGTTCAAACTTTGTATAGGAAAGACCGTAGCCAAAGGGATAGACCACTTTATCCCGGGCATCTTCCACCGTCTCGAAATAACGGTAACCCACATATATATCTTCCGTGTATTCCACGTAGTCAAAACTTTCGTGGAAGTTTGCCGTGGACGGATAGTCCGAAAGGTCTTTCGCAAAGGTATCCGGCAGTCTGCCGGAAGGACATCTTTTGCCGGTTAAGATCTCCGCCGCTGCCAGGCCGCCTTCCATACCGCCCTGCCAGGCCAAAAGGGCGGCATCCACATTCCCGCCCTGTATCCAACGGGTATCGATGATGCCTCCTACATTTAAGACCACGATGACTTTCTGAAAATGCTTTCGCAGGGCGCTTAGAGTCTCCTCTTCCTCTTTGGTCAGGTAAAAATCCCCTTTTGGATAGATCTGTGACGCCACCTCCGGCATGGACAGTTCCTGCTCCCAGGGATTATATTCGTTTTTGCACACCACATCCGAACGGTCCCAGCCTTCGCCGGAAAAGCGGCTTACGGTATAGATGGCCGTATCCGTAAAAGCACCGGATGCCGATAAAAGCTCCTCCGGCAATCCTGCTTCGGGAATAAGTCCGGGAGCTGCATGGGGTTTTTTATAAGCCTGTGTCACATAGTCCCTGTAATATGCCGCTACAGGTTCAAAGATCTCGCTATCGCCCACTATCTTTAAACCCTCATAGAGATTCCGGATATAGGGACAACCCACATCACCGCTTCCGCCGCCACCTTTTACGTAATCGAAGGTGCCTTTTCCGAAGAGGGCAATGCGCTTTCCCCGGGGCAAAGGTAGGGTGTCATTTTCATTTTTTAATAACACCATTCCCTCTGCCGCAGCTTCCTTTGACAGGGTGATATGCTCCTTTGAAGCCGTCACTCTCCCTTCTTTTTTCAGCGGCAAATTCGGCTGGTATAATGCTCTGGCCCATCGTTTCATAGTCTTTTTCCCACTTTCTTTATACGATCTCGATAAAACGGTCCCGAACGGTGGCAAAGCTTTCGTCCACCAATCCGAAATCCTTTTGTTTGTAGTTCCATAAGGCATGGCCGATACCGAACTTCTCGAAGGCTTTGTGAATGTCCCGGATCCAGCGCAGCCGGTCCTCCGGATCCGCCTGATCGATGGCGCCGTACTCTCCGCAGTAGAGGCAGACCCCGTCTTTTTCGGCCTTTTCCACAGCAGGGGCAAATATATCCTCAAAAAATCCCTCTCCGATCTCCCGGATGCCTTCCTGATAGACGGCACCTGCCAGATCCGCCTCTAAGGCATCCC
>JAIKZU010000154.1 GCA_024681985.1 Lachnospiraceae bacterium
CCCACTCCGTGTACGGCCATATCCAGAAATACCATCAGTGTGGCAACCACTACGATGATCACATTGACCCGATATACGGTCTTGTTCGCCCGCATAAATTGTTCTCTACTCATTATATGTCCCTCCATATACAATCTGTCATATGTAAGCCACATTCCTCAGTGTGCGAACTCGCTCTTTAATTATAACAATAATTTAGGGAATTGTATATACAAGATGGCCCCCGGGGGCCATCTGCCATCAACTACTCCGTCAAGAATCGCTCCGACTTGAAGGTGTGATCCACATAGCGGTTTTGGTAGCGGGTCAAAAGATCCTTCAATTGATCTTTCGCGTCATCTGACAAGCGAAAAGAGAAGAGTTTTTCCACCGGAGTGGAGATGACAAACTGCAGGGCATAGAGCACCGATTGCTGCAATTCTTCGCCTCCCTCTTTTGTATAGCAATCCCTGCAGATCGTTCCCCGATGATACATGGAAAAAAAAGAAATGTCTTCCTTTTTTCCGCAGGAAAGACATTCAAAGACATTGGGTTCTTCTCCGTTTATGGTCAGGGTTTTAAGATCATAGACAAGACGCACAAGATCCATATCCACCTGCCCTTTTCCTAATGCCCGAAGGCCGGCATACAAGAGTTTCAGGCGCTCCGTCTCATCCATTCCCTCCCTGCCGTAATAATCCGCCACCTCCATAAAGTAAGTGGCGTACAGGATCAGATCGATATCACTTCTTACGTTTTCAAAATGTTCCGTGATGTCTGCCTTCTGGATGGTGTAGCTGTCCCGTCCCTCATAGGCAAAAAAAGTCCCAAAGGACATGGGATTCGCCGCAGCCAAAAGAGGGCTCTTGGGCCGTCTGGCTCCCCGTACGAAGGCGGAGATCTTGCCCTGCTCCCTGGTCAAAAGGCTTATTCTCTTGTCATACTCTCCCACCGGCATGGCTGAAAGCACCATTCCCGTAAGGGTCAGATGATTATCCAACTACTCCTCATCCTTTCGATAGCCAAAATTGGAGATTAGAAAATCGCTGTCTCTCCAGTCTTTTTTCACCTTCACCCAAAGCTTTAAGTTGACCTTTGCCTCTAACATCTTTTCCAGTTCAAACCGGGCATTGGAGCCGATCTTTTTAAGCATAGCTCCCTGCTTTCCGATGATGATCCCCTTATGGGAATCCCGTTCACAGATGATGGTGGCCTCGATATCATACATGGGATTCTTTTCGGGACGTTCCTTCATCTTTTCCACGGAAACGGCTATGCCGTGAGGCACTTCATCCTTTAGGGCATGCAGTGCTTTTTCCCGCACGATCTCCGCCGCGATCTGTCGCATAGGCTGATCCGTCACGGTATCCTCGTCATAAAACATGGGGCCGTAAGGCAGATAATGAAAGATCTGTTCCACCAGAACGTCACAACCATCTCCCGTCTTTGCACTTAGGGGCACGATCTCCGCAAAGTCCAAAAGATCCTTAAATGCAGCGATCACTTCCAGTATCTTTTCATGAGGCACCGTATCGGTCTTGTTGATCACCAGGATCACCGGGGCCGTCTGCTTTTTTAACTGTTCCGCTATATGGCTGTCACCGGCGCCTACCTCGGTATCCGGTTCCACCAGCCAGAGGATCACGTCCACATCCTTCATAGCGGAGGCAGCCACGCTCACCATATATTCCCCCAGTTTGTTCTTTGCCTTGTGGATACCCGGTGTATCCAAAAAAACGATCTGACCACGCTTCGGATCGGTATAAACCGTCTGGATCCGATTTCTGGTAGTCTGGGGTTTATTTGATGTAATGGCGATCTTTTGACCGATGAGCCGGTTCATAAGCGTAGACTTTCCCACGTTGGGCCGACCCACGATGGTAGCAAATCCCGACTTTAAACTACTTTCTTCCATGCTGATTTACGATCCTTTCGCATGTGCATTTCACATATTACAACTGCTGTATCGAATCAAACAGTGCCTTATCCTCTTCGATCATGTTTTCATTTCCCACCACACAGATGAATCCCTGGTCCATGGCGGCGCGCACGGGTTTTGCAAGTGCACGGATATCCTCTATGGTGGCATCGATCACTTCTTCCCGTTCCTTTTGCAAGCGGTCTACGGTCATGCCCGTCATATAAGCCGTAAAGGATCGGGCACCATCTGCCATGGGAGTCAGGGGCGTATCCATGCCGCTGATGGTACCGATGATATATTTGGTCATATCCCGCTCTTCCACTTCCAGATTCGAAAGATATTCGTCCGTCTTTTCAAAGATATCGTTGGTGGCTCCTAAATTGGGATCCCGATACGAAGAAAAGCTTAAGTGTCCTTCTCTGGAAAAATTGCTGCCGCAACCGTATGCGCCACCCTTTACCCGGATATTGATCCAGAAATAATCATAGGACAAGATGACCCGCAGGATCTTCATGGCACCGCTGTAAGCATATCCTGCATCCGCAAAGTTCCCTGCACGTCCCACATAGGACACCTGGGCGGCCGTCTTAAAGGCTTCGTTCTTATTGGTGCACTGCACCCTTAGAGGCATCTCTTCGATCTTTGCCGTGGATAGTTCCTCCAGGATCCCCGGGATCTCCAGTTTCGTCAGCGCCAGGGCATGATTGTCGCCGGTGGCGGAAATGATGAGATTCTCCGGACGGAATACCGACAGCTTGAGTATCCTGCAAAGGTCTATAAAGTCATCCGCTTTCTCTTCGAAGTGCTCCTCCATATCCTGCAGGAAGCGGTAAAAAGCGATTCCACTGATATCGTCCGTGATCTTCGCCGCTGGAGAAAAATAGGACGTCGCCCGCAGAGAAGCCGCTGCATTTCCTGCGTTAACCAGGCGTACCTGCAGCTGGGATTTTTCCATCTGGATGATCTCAAGCATGCGCTTTTTGTCGGTAAATTGAGAGTGGAAGATCATCTGTTTTAAAAGTTCCAGCGCTTCCGCCGCGTCTTCGTAGAGATACCGCACGGTCGCTTCCAAAGTGAAGCGATACTGTCCGTCATCCTTCGGGTAGACTCTTAAGATGGCGTGCATCCCTCCGGTGACCAGATTGACTTCGTTGGCAAAGGTAGCATAGTCGTATGCATCATTGTCCACCATTCCCATCATCCGGGTCATCAAGGACAAGGCTCCCAAATCCTCTTCCCTAACATTTTTAATCTCAAAGACCAGCGTCAGATAGTGGATCCCGTTGGTATAGATCTCGTGATGCAGCAAATGCACCCCGTGGAAGATGTATTCATTGTTATGAAGGGGACGAACCTGTCGTTTCAAGTCCGAACGCTTCAGCATTGGGATCTTTTCCAGATCCTCC
>JAIKZU010000193.1 GCA_024681985.1 Lachnospiraceae bacterium
CATGATGACCCTGACGGATCTTAGAAATGCCAATCCAGACACCCCCACCGTCACTTTCGGAAAAGTCGATGACTTTGTCCGTTTCGAAAAACTCTATGTGGGAGATCCCATCGAAAACGTCAATCTCCCTTTAAATGAAGAATCTGCTTTTTACATCGTTTGTACAAAGCTTAAGGTTTCCCAGAAAAAAGTAAAGGAAGCGGCCAAAGGAAAGAAAAAGGTTTTGGTCATTGATGACGACGCCACTACGCTCCGCAGCACCAAGAGCATGCTAGAGAATCAATATGCCGTGTCTCTTGCAAATTCCGGTCCGAAGGGCCTGGAGATGATCGAGAAGGATCGTCCCGATCTGATCATACTGGATTACGATATGCCCGGGATGAACGGAAGGGAAGTCCTCCAAAAGATCCGTGAGAACAAGGAACTGGATACCCTCCCCGTACTGTTTGTGACAGGAGTAACGGACAAGAGCAATATCACTTCCCTGATCTCCCTTCACCCGGCAGGATATCTCCTAAAGCCGGTATCCATGGATGTGCTTACCGGAGAGATCGAAAAGAACATCAAAAAACAATAAGCCTATAAAAACATATTCATCGGACCCCTGCGAGGAAATCTCACGGGGGTTTTCATGTCTGTAAGGAGGATTATATGTTACTGGCAGGATACATGGTACCTCACCCTCCCATTGCCGTACACGAAGTTGGTCGGGGAGAGGAATTAAAGATCAAAGACACTCTGGATGCTTTCGATCAGGTAGCTTTGGATATCAAAAGATTAAGACCGGAAACCATCCTACTGACTTCCCCCCACTCCATCATGTACCGGGACTATTTTCATATTTCGCCGGGTTCCGAGGCCTTTGGCTCCTTTGCCTCATTTCGTGCGGGGGATGTGCAGTTTCAGGTTCCCTATGATACCGAACTGGCCGAAGAGATCTGTCGTCTCGCAGGACTTAGATCCTTCCCTGCCGGCTTCGAAGGAGAACAGGATGCTGCTCTGGATCATGGGACCATGGTTCCCCTTTACTTCATCAGAAAGCGTTATGCTGCCGCACGTCTCACACGTATCGGCCTCTCCGGACTTTCCCTTAAGGATCATTGGGAGTTTGGCCGGATCATCGCCGAAGCTATCCGCAATACAGATCGGCGCTGCGTATTTATCGCCAGCGGGGACTTAAGTCACTGCCAAAAGCAGGACGGCCCCTACGGATTTCGACCGGAAGGTCCCGAATATGACGAAAAAATCATGGATGTCATGGGAAAAGGTGATTTTGCAGCTCTAAAGAATTTTGACGAAGAACTATTGGATGCGTCCATGGAATGCGGTCACCGCTCATTTACCATCATGGGTGGTGCCTTCGAAGATGTTCCGGTAGAAACGAAGAAACTGTCCCACGAAGCTACCTTCGGAGTGGGATACGGGATCTGCATGTATCATCCGCTGCATGCTTGATCTCCTTTTACGATCAACATATGACAAAGGAGGAAATATACTATGGATCCGTATGTTAAACTGGCTAAGGATACCATCGAAACCTATATCCGAAGCGGAGAGATCTATGAACCCGTAAAGGATGATCTAACGGAGGAAATGCTCACCTTAAGGGCCGGTGTCTTCGTCTCCATTCACAAAGGGGAGGATCTAAGGGGATGCATCGGAACCATAGCTCCTACGCAGGACACGCTGGCAGAAGAGATCATCCTAAACGCCATTTCCGCCTCTACCCGAGATCCCCGGTTTTTACCCATCACAGAAGATGAATTAAAGGATCTTTCCATTAATGTGGATGTACTCTCTCCTTCGGAGCCCATCTCATCCGAGGCCCAGCTGGATGTGAAACGCTACGGCGTCATTGTCCAAAAGGGCTTACAGCGCGGTCTTTTACTACCGGACTTGGAAGGGGTTGACACAGTCAGCCAACAGGTCTCCATTGCAAAAATGAAGGCCGGCATCTCCGCCCATGACAATGAAGTTTCTCTGTTTCGATTTGAAGTGATCCGTCACGTATAGGATAGAACTCTTTAAAAATATACTTGCGTGATACCGATATATCCGATATAATATCCTTCGGTTCAAAAAATGACAGGTATCATTTTAACCAAATAAATGCTCCAATAGCTCAGTCGGTAGAGCACTTCACTCGTAATGAAGGGGTCGTGTGTTCGAGTCACATTTGGAGCTTAAAAAAAGGTCATGCCAAGCGGCATGACCTTTTAATGTTGGATGAACTATACACTGTACTGTGACAGATCCGAATTGATCTCGTCGGAATAGTGATTCAGGTTTTCGGAAATATTAGCAATATTGTCGGTCTCGGTGCGGAGCTTGTTGCTCTCGTTTACGATCATATCGCTCAAACCTAAGACTTCACTAATATTGCTGGCCTGTTCCTTCGTGGTGCTCTCGTTTCTGGAAGCCACGTCATTGATCTTTTCGATGCCGTTGGTGATCTCCATGATACCTTCAGTTGCTTTCTCCACATCACTGTAGATCAAGTCAAAGGAATCATTTTGGATTCACCCTGATTGCGGTTGGCATCGGAAAGGGTATGGGAAATATCGAAACACTCTCCCGCACGACTGTTCATATGACCGGAGATCTCCGACAGGCTGTTTAATGTGGTACGCATCTTATCGATGTATTCCATCAAGCTCTCACTTAAGGTAGTGATCTCGTTGTTTCCTTCCGGAACGATCTGTACGGTAAAGTCACCTTTACTGATATCCGTAATACGCTCGGTCACGGTGGTCACCGGGTTGATCGCCTTACTGATGGTCACATAAATAATGGCAGAAAGGATCCCCAGGAGAATAAGCGCACTGGCAAAGGTCCAGATCATAACCTTTACGATGGCATCGCTTAAAAGTGTGGAAGGAGCTGCGCTTACAACCACCCAGGAGGTTTCCTCAATGTCCGTTGCCGTAAACATCATGGAACCGGCGGATGTCTTTGCCGTCACTACCTTACTTCCGTTAGGTACGATGCTTGTATCCAGCTTTTCAAATATGGGTGCAAGACCGGCTGCCACAGCATCGGTAGTATCATCGATGGTCTGCCCCACACAATCGGGATTGCTGGCAACCAAAATGTCTCTGCTGTCTTTGTTGATGATATAGTATTGGGTCTTATTAGAAATGGAGCTGAATTCTCCTACCATTTCGGACACTTTATCGAAGACGATGTCACTGCTTAAAACAGTCTGCCCGGAAACCAATACGGAGCAAGCCAGACAGGTCTTTCCGGTGGAAGCATCCACATAGGGTTCCGAGGTGTAGATCTCACCGTTTTTCTCAATGGCACCCTGATACCAGGCTCTGTCCGTAAAAACAAAGTCCGCGTCAGGAACCCAGCCGGAACCATCCAAAAAGACACCCGAACCACCGTATGCCATATAGATATCCTGTGAATCCGGATCTGATTCCGTGATCTTTAAAAGCATGGCCAACATCTCTTTGTCGGACTGTGTCGGCAGATTACGAACAACCTTTGCCGTTTGATTCACTCGCTCTTCAATGCTGCTCCACCAGTTGTGGACCTCACTTGCATATGTCACGGATTCCTTTGCAAGGATGCTGTTGGTCAGGGACTGGATGTTGTCCACCGCCAGCTTTACGGTAATCTGTGTGATGATCACGATCATGATCGCAACAAAGATGATGATCTTACGCAACAAAGTAGTCTTCAGGGATTTTCTCTTTTGGGTCTTCATTACTGTTTAACCACCTGGTACGTGCTAGTAAAAATCGATCCTTCAATTGTTCCGTTTTATCCTTGTATATTACTATAAAATGAGCCTATAAGCAAAGAAAACCCTTCACTTATCCTCTTTCTGCGCTATATTCCCCTAACGAGTAGTACCGCCCAAAAGATCAGACACAGCGGGACCACCAGCATAAATGTACGTTTTTTTGTCTTATGATGCCATATGCGCATGCCAAAAAACGCTCCCAGTGCACCGCCGGCTACCGCCAAAAGCAAAAGCGTCTTTTCCGGGATCCGCCACAGATCATTCTGGGCTTTGTATTTGTCCACTCCATAGATCACGAACGCTGCCACATTGATGATCAGAAGATAGATCACAAGCATCGTATTACTCATCTAAAACCATCCTCTCAAGGATCCCGTTCATCTTTGCCATGGCGATCCCATAGTTGGTGAAGGGAACCTTTGCCTTTTTTGCCGTTTCCATACGGGCCGTCATCTCTTTTTCATTCAGCATACACCCGCCACAGTGGATCACCAGTCGATACTTCGTCAGTTCCTCTTCCTTTACAAAAGAACCGCCGGAAGTAAAGAAGAACTCCGGCTCCGTTCCGGTATAATCCCGGATCATCCGGGGAAGTTTTTCCGTTCCGATATCCCCGCACTGTCTGTGATGGGTACAGCCTTCGGAGATCAGTATCCGATCATTTGCGACAATTTCATCCAGCATCGCCGCTCCTTCCAAGGACTGCTTAAGTACGCCCTTGTAGGATGCCATCAAAATGGAAAAAGAAGTCAGGGGTATGCTTTTCGGCACCACCTTTGCCACCTTTGCAAACACCTGGGAATCCGTGATCACCATCGCCGGCGGCTCTTTCAGCTTTTCCATGGTATCCTTTAGTTCCGTATCCCGACAGACAAAGGGCATCATCCCCCCGTCCAAAAGATCCCGGATCACCATTTGCTGCGGCATGATCAGCCGTCCCCTCGGCGCTGCCTTATCGATGGGCACCACCAGGATGACCGTGTCTTTTTCCTTTAATCTATGAGATATGATGGGCTTGTCTTTTTTTGCCGTCTCCGCCAGACGTCCCAGCATCTCCTTTAAGCTGTCTATGTTTTCCTTTGTCACCGTACTGACATAGATCTCGTTCGCACCGGCATCCGGATGGGCAAAGAGCAGATCCTTTTTTGTATACACGGTTATATACGGAAGTTTTCTCTCCTTAAATTGTCGGATCAACCGGTCGTCCTCCGGCATTTTCTGCTTCATGCCATCCACCACCAAAACGGCGATATCTGTCTGTCGAAGGATCTCAAGGGTTTTTTCGATGCGCTTTTCTCCCAGTTCTCCTTCGTCATCCAAGCCGGCTGTATCCGTCAGTAAAACCGGACCGATGGGCAGAAGCTCCATGGACTTCTTGACGGGATCCGTGGTGGTCCCCGCCTGCTCGGAGACCACAGACAGATCCTGATTTAAAATAGCATTTACCAGACTGGATTTTCCTGCATTTCGCATGCCGAAAAAGCTGATATGTACCCGTTCGGCACTCATTGTCTCATTCAAACTCATGGCGTATTTCCCGATTAAAACCTAAAATCTCTACGGTTGCTGTTTTTAATGTCGATGATATTCTGCTGTGCGGTTTCCAACACTTTGGGATTTGGGATCTTTTTCAATTCTTCATCGATCAGAGGATACCCCACCTTTTTCGTCTCCTCCGACGCATAATCCTCCAGATACTCCGATAAGGTCATCAGTGCGTTGGGATGACAGCAGTTTAAGATCTGGCCGCTCTTACAAAGAGCCATAAAACGATCCCCTGTGCGCCCCGCCCGATAACAGGCCGTACAAAACGAAGGGATATGGCCGTTTTCCATGAGCCAGCGCACCACCTCATCCAGGGTTCTCTGATCGGAAACATCAAACTGCTCCGTATCATGGGGACGTTCCTCCTCGGCATAGCCGCCTACGGAAGTACGGCTTCCGCCGCTGACCTGAGAAATGCCCACCCGGAGCATCTTGGAACGAACGTCCTCGGATTCTCTGGTGGAGATGATCATCCCTGTATAGGGAACTGCCAGACGGATGCAGGCAGCCAGTTTTAAAAACATCTCATCGGAAAGAGAGTTATCAAAGGCCGTCGGATCGATGTCATCTGCTTTTTTCACGCGAGGTACGCTGATGGTATGGGGTCCTACCCCGAAAACTGCCTCCAAATGTTCCGCATGCATCAAAAGGCCGGCAAATTCGTAGCGATATTTTTCCAGCCCGAAAAGAACACCCAGTCCCACATCATCGATACCGCCTTCCATGGCGCGATCCATGGCCTCGGTATGATATGCGTAATCATGCTTCGGCCCCGTGGGATGCAGTTCCTCATAGCTTTCTTTATGATAGGTCTCCTGAAAGAGAATGTAGGTGCCGATGCCCGCATTCTTAAGCTTCGTATAGTTTTCCACGGTGGTGGCTGCGATATTTACATTTACACGGCGAATGGCCCCGTTTTTATGCTTGATACTGTAGATGGTCTGGATGCATTCCAATATATACTCGATGGGATTATTGACCGGGTCCTCCCCCGCTTCTATGGCCAGCCGCTTATGACCCATATCCTGCAAGGCGATGACTTCCTTAGCCACTTCCTCCTGGGTCAGTTTCTTTCTGGGGATATGCTTGTTCTTCAGATGATAGGGACAATACAGACATCCGTTCACACAATAATTGGACAGATATAAGGGTGCGAACAAAACGATGCGATTTCCGTAATAGGCAAGCTTGATCTCCTCGGCAATGTCATAGATCCTC
The DNA here is from genome assembly GCA_024681985.1 of Lachnospiraceae bacterium. Classification (GTDB taxonomy): domain Bacteria; phylum Bacillota; class Clostridia; order Lachnospirales; family Lachnospiraceae; genus JAILEN01. Next base: position 6,515 of record JAIKZU010000193.1, read on the forward strand.
TTTGTGATCGCTTCATCTTCGCAAGCCAAAAGTACGGAGGCTTCCCTGTGGGTCAGCCCCGCACACACGTATCCTTTTCCCTGCTTCTTTGGTCTGGCTTTTTCAAGGATCTCTTCTATGAGGGGATAATTGTCTTTATTGGCATCCGCATAGGAAAGAGTTTCCAATATTTCTTCGTGATTGATAAATTCTTCTGCTTTTTTGGAAGCTGCGTCATAAACCGGCATTTTTAATCTCCTTTTTGTTCACTCTGGCGAAAAACTGCTTATTCATTATACCACAAGGCCACGAGGAAAATGCACATTTATGTGCATTTGACGACGGCTAGTGATAACAGATGCTTTGCATCTGTTATACCACATTCTTCCCCATAGGGTGCCCGTCTTTATTTTGGCTCATGCAAAAAATCGACTTCTTTCGCGAAAAAAACCATCGCCGCAGGAACACCTGCGGCGAATGGGAAAATGAGGGCTGCATTTGATAAAATAACCATATCAAATACAAAACTATGAAGAAAAAACTTGTAGGAGTAATGTCTTATCCTTTTACACCACCGGCTGTTACACCGCCGACAATGTACTTCGAGAGTATCAGATAAACAACGATTACCGGGAAGATAGAGAACGCAATGGTCACATACACCTGTCCCATATCAAACTTCAAAAAGTCTGCTGCTCTCAACTGAGCAATCACGATGGGTAATGTCTTTTTATTATCACTGTGCAGGATCAGTGCCGGAGTAAAGTAATTGTTCCAGCTGGATACGAAGGTAAAGATGGCCTGCACTGCGATAGCCGGTTTCATCAGCGGCATACACACTTTATTAAAGGTATAGAACTCATTTGCACCGTCGATCCGGGCCGCTTCGATCAGGGATAGCGGAAGGGTGGACTCCATGTACTGCTTCATATAGAAGAAGGTAATGGGTGCCGCGATGGTGGGGATGATCAAAGGGATTAAGCTGTCATCCAATCCGATCCGTCCCACTAACTTCAGGAATCCGAGAGCGGTTACCTGAGTAGGGATCATCATGACCATCAGAATAAAGGTATAAGCTGCTTTCTTTAATTTAAAATCATATACGTGTACCGCATAGGCTGTCATGGTAGAAAAGTAAGTACACAGTACCGCTGATGTCACGGATACGATGACACTGTTCATCATACCGCTCATGATGGGAAGAGTCCCATGGAGTACGTTGTTCCAGTTTTCAAATAAGAAGGTACTGGGCAGTAACGTAAAGCCTCGCTTCAACTGAGAATTCGATCTCGTGGCGTTGATGAACAAGATATAAAACCAAACCAGACACAGTATGGTGATAATGATCAGAACCAGGTAGGAAATAAACCTTCTTGCATGAATGTTCATCCCCTTTGACTGTTTTATACTACTATCCATTCTTCCGGCTCCTTTCTCCATATCCCATAAACTTAAAGATCATCACACTAAGGATGGCTGTAATGATGAACAAAAGTACTGACAGTGCACCGCCCATTCCGTAGTTCTTTGAATACAGGTGCTTGTTCAAGTACATGATCAAGGTCATTGTGGAATGAACCGGGTCACCGGAACCACTGGTCAAAATCTGGGGTACATCGAACATCTGCAAACCACCGATCAGGGAAGTGATCATCACGTAAAGCAGGATGGGCTTTAACAGCGGAAGGGTGATCTTCCAAAAGATCTGGGTGGAATTCGCTCCATCCACTTCTGCTGCTTCATACAAGGATGTATCGATTCCCAACATTCCTGCCAACAGAAGGATCGTGGTATTACCGAACCACATGATAAAGTTCATGAATGCAATCAGGCTTCGGGTGGACCATACATGGCTCATAAAGTCGTAGGACTCTTTTAAGATCCCGGTGCTGACTAAAATTCCGTTGATCGGTCCCACGTTGGAAAACAAGGTGAAGAACAACATGGAAAACGCAGAGGCCATGATCAGGTTCGGCAGATACATCACTGTCTTAAAGAAACGCTGTCCCTTTAAGCGAAGGGAAGGATCCGAGAACCAGTAAGCCAGGAACAAAGATACGATGATCTGGGGTACAAATCCCATGACCCACATGATCATGGTGTTTTTTGTATACATCAGAAGCTCACCGTTTGACAGAAGCTTTGCATAGTTTTCAAGTCCCACGAAATTCGGTCCCACCTGGGTAAGTCCGTCGCGGTAGTTTTCAAAAAAGCTGTTGTAAACTGTGGTGAATAACGGTATGAGCTGGAATACTAGATAAGTTACCGTAAAAGGAATCAAGAAGATGTAGCCCCATCGATTGTATTTGATGACGGCCTGGTTTCCTTTGTTTTTCATCATATCTCTCCTTATATTTTATTTGCGGATAGGTCCCGCAGAAACCGTCTTTTGACATTCATAAGGGAAAAAATATTGGTTATTTTTCCCTTATGAATGCCCGCCGACCGGAGCCATTGCCCCGTCCGGCGAACATTATCAACATATTTAAACCAAATCTACTCTGACCCTCGAAGCAATTGGATCAATTCCGCTTAAGGAATACTGACCCTCGAAGCAATTGGATCAGAAATCGCTTGCGTTCTGTGTAGCCCACAGAGCATTTGAATCAAATTCCGCTTGCGGAATTTGCGCCGCCGACTGCGATACGACGAAGTCGCTTCCTCTATCGCAGTCGTGCGATCAAAGCATTATCGAACGATTAGTGAGATAATGCAGGATATTTTGTCTCAGCATCGCTGTAGAACTGGTTCAGAGCATCTTCATAAGAAGCGTTGCCGTCGAAGTAGTTCTTCATAGCCTGCTGGAAGGACTCATTTAATCCCTGGTCATAAGCGCCCTGGTTAGAAAGGTCAATCTTCTCAGCACCTGCGCAGAACATATCCAGAGGATTCTGTCCACCAAGGATCGGGAATGCGAAGGATTCATCCTTGGCCGCTGCTTCCATAGCGGGCTTGTTGTTTACGAAATCGCTGTCTGCCTTAACGATGTCAAGCATGATGTCTTCGTTGGTTGTAAGCTGTCTCATGATGTCTGCTACTAAAGTTGCATTGTCTGTACCTGTAGCACCGCAGATCCATGTACCACCCCAGAAGAAGCCCTGAGGTCCTTCACAAGCGCCCCAACGTCCTAAGTTAGCGATAGAACCTTCGTCATCAGCTGCCATAGAGAAGTTGATCATCCATGCAGGTCCAAAGTAAGCAAATACCTTTCCTTCGGGATAGAAGCCTGCAGACCACTCATCACTCCAAAGATCAGCTGTGCCGGTCTCGCCTGCATCTACCATAGCCTTGGACATCTCAACCCACTTGGAGATGCTGTCATCGATCTGAATCTTTCCATCAGATACCCAAGGAGCGGATACGTTGTTGGAGAATACTCTGAAGGTGTCGTTTGCTGTAGCTGTAGCCTTGTAACCAGCGGCTTTCATCTTCTCAGCAGTAGCAAGGAAGGTATCCCAATCCTTAACATATTCCTGAACTTCAGAAGGCTCCTCGGTTCCGAGAACCTCAGCAGCTGCGTCACGGTTGTAGATCAATACACCGGGGCATCCCTGCCAAGATACACCCTTTAATACGCCGTTGGAATCTGTCATAACATCCTTTGTATACTGATACTGGTTTCCAAGATCAGCTGCGGAAAGGCCAAGATCCTCAACACTTGCGGTGTACTCGGTATCTACATACTTAAGAGCGTAGTCAGCTTCTACAAGGAACAGGTCGATCTTGTCGTCAGCTGCTGCACTGTCCTGTGCCAATAAGGTCTCATCCAAGTTGTTCTGATATGCATTATCCTTGGAAGGAGTGATGTGCCAAACAACCTTTACATCGCCGATAGTACCTTCAGCAGTACCGGCAACGTTTCCGTCCTCGTTCTCTGCCAGGTCGGAAGCACCTTCGGTGTATCCCGGATAGTGATCTGTCAGACGAGATTTGAACTCTTCATTCCAGCAGTAGATGTTCAGTACTTTGCCTTCATCGGAAGCTTCGGTAGCTGCTGTTTCTTCTGTAGTGGTCTCAGAAGAACCTGCAGAGCTGTCGGAACCAGTGCTGGCTGATCCGCTGTCAGAACTTCCGCCGCATGCACCAAGGCCTAAAACCATGGTAGCTGCAAGTGCGAGGCTTGCGATCATTTTCATTCTTTTCATTTTTTCTTCTCCTCCTTTAAAAAAATCTTAATTAATTCTTTAATATTTATCATGAACAGGTTTCGCAAGGCCTGTCATAATCTATTCCTTCGGCGGGGCTACCGTGTCCCCTTCCAGTATCTCTCCGGAAACAAAGGTCTGCTCCGGCGAAAAAGATTTCGGCGCTTCGATTGCTTCCACCAGTTTCTTTACCGATACTCTGCCGATCTCTGAGGCATTCTGTCGGTAAGTGGTAAGTCTCGGATGGATCACCTGGGAGAGATAGATCCCGTCGTATCCAACGGCGCTTACATCCTCGGGAACCGAAAGTCCCATCTTTTCAAGTGCATTCCTGCCTCCGATATAGGAAAAATCATCCGGAAAAAGGATCGCTGTGGGGGGATTGGGAAGCTTTAAAAGCTGTTCCGTCGCCCGTTCAGTCATATCAGGGTCGTGATACCTGGCTTCGATGAGATATTCCTCCGGGGCATTGATCCCCGCCTCGTCCAAAGCCTTATGAAAACCGCTCAATCTCTTTTTCGTAACGGAGGTGAGTTCTCCGTGAATAAATGCGATCCGTTCGTGTCCCTTATCGATCAGGTATTTCGTCAGTCGATAACCGCCGTCTACATTATCAGAAAGGATCCCGGTCTTCTCTTCCGTCACATAGTCGATGACCACTGCCGGAAGGGAACTCTCCAAAAGCTCATCCACCTGACCGGCTGCATAATCCTCGCTGACGATCAGGACTCCGTCGCATCTTCTATATCTGCAATGCTCTAAGTAGGATCCGTATCCTATGGTCTCCGAAATAAAGGTGATGTCGTATCCGCTTTTCTCCGCTTCCGCTTTCGCGCTGTCTAAGATAGCTGAAAAATACTGGTGTGCCAATCCCGATCCGGTGGTGTCCTTATATACGACGCCGATATTTCTGGAAGTGTTCGTCTTTAACTGACGGGCGGCTGCGTTGGGTAAATAATGTAGTTTCTCTGCCGCTTTTTGTATCTTCTCCTTCGTCTCTTCGCTGACATCGGAGTAACCGTTCAGCGCCTTAGAGACGGTGGCGGGGGATACCCCGCAGGCTTTTGAAATCTCTTTAATGGTTGTCATTTCCCCAACTTTATCTCCCCGAAAATGTATCGAATTCGTTTTCGCAAGTTCATTCTAAAACGGTTTCGCTAAAAATTCAATAGTTTAACTTTCACAATGCGAAAACGTTTTCTTTGTATGTTTTGCACAATTCTCTATTTGAAACAAATTCCTTCATTTACAAACTGACCAATCCCCTATATAATGAAGAAAAATTCTACGAAATCGTATTCGTAAGCGTGATCGGCTCGAAAACCCACCGATTGCGCCGTTTTTCGCTCTTTTATTTAAGGAATGGAGGATAAGATCAATGAAATACGGATATTTTGATGATGAGAACAAAGAGTACGTCATTACCACCCCCAGGACACCCCTTCCCTGGATCAACTACCTCGGCTCACTTGATTTTTTCGGCCTGATCTCCAATACCGCCGGCGGCTATCATTTCTATAAGGATGCAAAGCTTCTTCGGCTGACCCGTTATCGTTATAACAACAGTCCCTATGACTGCGGCGGCCGCTACTATTATATAAAAGATGGGAATACGGTATGGAACCCCGGTTGGCAGCCGGTACAGACCGAACTGGACAGCTACTCCTGCCGTCACGGTCTGGGATATTCCGTGATCACCGGTGAAAAGAACGGACTTTCCGCAGAGCTTTTGGCCTTTGTACCGATCAAAGACAACTGCGAGATCAACCGCATCACCTTGGAGAACAAGTCAAATGAAACAAAGGACATCGACCTCTTCAGTTATTTAGAGTTTTGCCTCTGGAACGCGGAGGACGATTCCACCAACTTCCAGCGAAACTTCTCTACCGGCGAAGTGGAAGTCGTTGGCAGCACCATCTACCACAAGACCGAATACCGCGAGCGTCGCAGACACTATGCGGTTTACTCCGTAAATAAGGAAGTAGCCGGATTCGATACCAGCCGCGATGAGTTCGTTGGACTCTACAACGGTGCTTCACATCCCCAGGCTGTTTTCGAAGGAAAGAGCCACGACTCCGTATGCCATGGCTGGGCGCCCGTGGGAAGCCACCACTTAAAGGTCACACTTGCTCCCGGCGCAAAGGAAAGTTACATATTTGTGTTGGGTTATTGCGAAAACAAAAAAGAAGAAAAGTTCGTTGCTCCCAATGTCATCAATAAAAAACCCTCAGAAGAACTGTTGGCAAAATACAATACGGATGAACAAGTTGATGCAGCCTTTGCCGCATTAAAGAACTACTGGTCCAATCTGCTCTTGGCCTACAGCGTAAACACCTCCGACGAGAGACTGAACCGTCTGGTGAACATCTGGAACCAGTATCAGTGTATGGTAACCTTTAATATGAGCCGTTCCGCCAGCTACTTTGAGAGCGGCATGGGCCGTGGCATGGGATTCCGTGACTCCTGTCAGGATCTGTTGGGATTTGTGCATCTGATCCCCGAGCGTGCCAGAGAACGGATCATCGACATTGCCAATACACAGTTTGAAGACGGAAGCACCTATCACCAGTATCAGCCCCTGACGAAAAAAGGGAATGCAGCCATCGGCGGTGGATTCAATGACGATCCCCTGTGGCTCATTGCCGGAACCTGTGCCTATTTACGGGAGACCGGTGACTTTACCATTTTGGATGAAAAATGCGCTTTCGACAGCGACTTTAGTAAAGCCGTTCCTCTTTTGGAGCATCTGGAGCGAAGCTTTAACTACACTGCCGAGCACTTAGGTCCCCACAAGCTTCCCCTTATCGGCCGTGCCGACTGGAACGACTGTCTGAACTTAAACTGCTTCTCCGAAGAACCGGGCGAAAGCTTCCAGATCACAGGTCCCAGTGAAGGTCCTGTGGCGGAATCCGTTTTCATCGCCGGTATGTTTGTAAAGTATGGTAAAGAATATGCGGATCTCCTCTCCTGCCTGGGCAAAGAGGATCGTGCAAAGGAAGTTTTAAAACTGACAAAAGAAATGACAGATGCCATCGAAGATGCCGGTTGGGACGGTCAGTGGTTTGTCCGGGCATATGATGCATCCTCCAATCCCGTGGGAAGCAAATCCTGCGAAGAGGGACAGATCTATATCGAGCCCCAGGGTATGTGTATCATGGCCGGCGTGGGTACCGAAAACGGCAAAGCCGAAACCGCGTTAAAGAGCGTGGAAGAACGCTTGGATTCCAAGTACGGCATCGTGCTCTTGCAGCCTGCCTACACCAAATATCATGTGGAACTGGGAGAGATTTCTTCCTATCCGCCGGGATATAAGGAAAATGCCGGTATCTTCTGTCATAACAATCCCTGGATCGCTTGTGCGGAAACCGTGGTCGGTCACGGAAACCGCGCTTTCGAAGTGTTTAAAAAGACCTGTCCGGTGTACTTGGAAGAGATCAGTGAGATTCACCGTACAGAACCTTATGTATATTGTCAGATGGTTGCCGGCAAAGACGCCCCCACCTTCGGTGAAGGCAAAAACAGCTGGCTGACGGGAACAGCAGCCTGGACATTTACTGCCATCAGCCAGTATATCCTGGGCATCCAGCCTACCTACGAAGGCTTAAAGGTTGACCCCTGCATTCCTTCGGATAACAAGGGCTACACCGTGGATCGTAAGTTCCGAGGCGTAACCTATCATATCACCATCGACAATACAGCCGGGGTGGAAAAGGGAGTTACCTCCCTTACGGTAGACGGTACTGCCGTTTCCGGAAACATCATCCCTCTGCCGAAAGATAACAGCACCTCTGATGTGGATGTTGTAGTTACCATGGGTTAAACGGAGCAAAGATCATGTCCTATCGTAAAGACTTTGCCTGGGGATGCGCCACCAGTTCTTATCAGATCGAAGGCGCTTACAATACAGACGGGAAGGGACCGGACATCTGGGATGTCTTTTCCCACAGTCCCGGTCGCACGAAAAACGGTGACACGGGAGATGTGGCCTGCAATCACTATCATCGCATGAAAGAAGATGTGGCCATGATGGCCTCCCTTGGTTTAAACTCCTATCGTTTTTCCGTGAATTGGGCCCGGATCCTTCCGGAAGGAAGAGGTTTTGTAAACGAAGCGGGGATCCGCTTCTATGACGAACTCATCGATGAACTGTTAAAGAACGACATTACTCCTTTTCTCACCCTCTACCACTGGGAGATGCCCTATGAGATCTACAAACGGGGCGGTTGGATGAATCCGGATACCGTAGAATGGTTCGGTGACTATGCTGCACTCGTTGCGGACCGTTTTTCCGACCGTGTGAAAAACATCTTCACACTGAACGAACCCCAGTGCTTCGTGGGCTTGGGATATGTCTCGGGAGAGCATGCCCCTGGATTAAAGACCACATTACAGGACAGCCTCTGTATTTTTCACAATGTCCTTAAATCCCACGGTCGTGCCGTACAGCGGCTGCGAGAAAAGGCAAGACAGCCTCTTATGATCGGCATCGCTCCTACGGGTTCCATGTGCTACCCCGCTTCCGACGATCCGAAAGACATTGAAGCTGCCAGAAAAGCCTTGTTTGCCATTCCCGAAGATCCCAATCGGTGGACCTGGAATGTATCCGCCTGGTCGGATCCGGTGTTCTTTGGTCAATATCCCAATGAATTCTTACAGAGATTCGAAGCCTATATGCCCCAGATCACCGATGCAGACATGAAACTCATCAGTGAGCCGGTGGATATCTACGGACAGAACATCTATAACGGTCATATGATCCGTATGGGCGAAGACGGAAACCCTACCTACGTGGAACGTCCGGCGGACTTTCCGCAGACCGCAAACGGCTGGCCCATCACTCCGGAATGTCTTTACTGGGGACCCCGGTTTTTGTATGAGCGATATAAAACACCTTTGTATATCACAGAAAACGGAACCTGTTGTAACGATGTACTCTCTCCGGATGGAGCGGTACATGACAGGGATCGGGTCAACTTTTTGTCGCAGTACCTGGAGCAGCTGGAAAAAGCCACGGAAGTGGCAGATCTGCGGGGATACTTCCTGTGGTCTCTCATGGATAACTTCGAATGGAACCGCGGCTACAGCGACCGTTTCGGCATGGTCTATGTGGATTTCAATAATTTACAACGTATTCCCAAGGATTCCGCATACTGGTACAGGGACTATATAAAATCCCACAAATAAACACCCCAATAATTTTACATAATTCACAAAAAAAATCTTTCGCCCCATGCAATGGGGCGATTTTGCTACAATACTATACGGATCCATCCCCACGGTAAGTCAGACTTGGAGGAAATATGACACAGGTAATGACCTACCCGGATTTCAAAGAATACATCATCTCTCAAATGAGCGACCGCTATCCCGACGCCGACGACATTCAGATCCGCTCCGTCCTTAAGAATAACGGTCTTATGTTGGACGGACTGACGATCCACACAAAGGATCGCTCCCTGATTCCCACTATCTATCTAAATGACTTCTACACCGAATATCAAAAGGGCATGCATTTAGAGCAGATCCTGCAGCACATACAGACAGCATATGGAAATAATCTAAGGGCATCGGCTTTTTGCCCTGATGACTTTTGCGACTTTGAAAAGATCAAAGATCGGATTGTATTTCGACTCATCAATCGACAGGAAAACGAAACCTTGCTTGGGGATGTCCCTTTTATTCCCTATCTGGACCTGGCACTGGTGTTTTGTGTTCTGGTGGAACTGGACACGGAGCAAAGCGGCTCCATCATGATCCACCATTCCCATCTATCCTACTGGAATGTAGATGAAAAGCAGCTTTTCGCTTATGCCAAGATCAATTCTGCCCATCTTTTGCAGCCGGAATGTACCCCTTTGGAAGATATGGTTGAAAGTATGCTTCGACGTGATGATGCGAAGCTCTTTCCATCTTTATCACCGGCATTTCCCATGTATATCTTGACAAACAATAACCGCTCCTACGGTGCCGGGGTGATCTGCTATCCTGATGTGTTGGAAAGCTGTGCGGAAAAACTGGAGGATGATTTTTATATCATACCTTCCAGTATTCATGAAGTCATCATTGTGCCTTCACAGGCTGATGTGAGTTTAAACATTCTCTCGGATATGGTGCAGGAAGTGAACCAAACACAGCTGGCCCGGGAGGAGGTGCTCTCCGATCACGCTTATTACTACGATCGAAAGGCAAATGTCGTACGCTATTAAGCCTTATCGTAGGAAGATGACAAACCTGATATACATAAGAATGACCGTCCGGATGGACGGTCATTCTTCATCTCTTATAATTCGATCTGGGAGATCCGCTCAAAAGCTTTTTCATACTCCTCTTTTACTCTTGGGAATTTTTCTTTGGCTGCGCCTAAGTTCTTTGCCCGTAAAGCCTCAGTGACTTCCACATCCGCATTGTAAAGCTTATCCAGACTTAAGTTCTGACAGATCCCTTTCAAGGTGTGGGCAGCCACGAAGGCATCTTCCGTATTATCCTGCTCTAAGGAAGTTTTAAGTCTGCCATAATTTTCATCCTCCAGAAACATCCTTAAAAAACGCTTGATCTTTTCGTCACTGTGAAAGCAGGCACTGACTTTCTCGTAACTGCCGATCCCGTTGTAGCAGTTTCTCACTGTCATCATATTCTGTTCCCCCCTTCCCCGATTGAAGAAAACAAAAACTCCTTTTCCTTATATCCGAATTATAATTCCTATTCACTCTTTACCGCAAGGCACAATTCATCCAATTGTTTGTCATCCACCGGGGTAGGTGCTTGCGTCATCAGACAGGAAGCATCCTTTACCTTCGGGAATGCGATCACGTCGCGGATGGAGTCTGCCTTTACCATCAGCATGATCATTCGATCCAAGCCAAAGGCCAGACCTGCATGGGGCGGAACACCGTACTTAAAGGCATCCAAAAGGAAACCGAACCGGTCGTAGGCTTCTTCCTTTGTAAAGCCCAAAGCTTCGAACATGGTTTCCTGTACATCATTCTGGTGGATACGGATACTGCCTCCGCCTAACTCGCAACCGTTTAATACGATATCATAGGCTTTCGCCTTTGCTTCGGCCTTTCGGTCAGTGTTGATGAGTTCCACATCCTCTTCCCTGGGCATGGTAAAAGGATGATGCATGGCGAGATATCGTCCCTGTTCATCCGACCACTCAAATACCGGGAAGTCTACGACCCATAAAAACTTAAACTCGTTTCCGTCGATGAGATCGAGTTCCTTAGCTAAGTTGCAGCGAAGGGTACCCAGCACTTCCCAAACGATCTTGTTTTTGTCCGCAGCAAACAATAGAAGATCTCCCGCTTCTCCGTCCATGGCACGGATCAGAGCCTGCATTTCCTCTTCGGATAAGAACTTGGAGAATGAGGACTTCACACTGCCATCGGACTGCAATGCCACATAGGCAAGTCCCTTGGCACCGATCCCCTTGGCTTCTTCTACCAGTTTATCGATCTTTTTACGGCTCATCTCTCCCTGTCCCTTCACGTTGATACCGCGAACGGAGCCGCCGTTTTCCAGGGCACCGGTGAACACACCGAACCCACAGTTCTTTACTACGTCGGATACATCCGTAAGCTCCATGCCGAAGCGAAGATCCGGCTTATCGGAACCAAAGCGATCCATGGCTTCCTGCCAGGTCATCCGGGGAATGGGAAGCGGCACTTCCACATCCAATGTCTCTTTAAATACGTGGGCCAGCAGGCGCTCATTCACGTCGATGACATCATCCACATCCGCAAAGGATAACTCCATATCCACCTGGGTGAATTCCGGCTGACGATCTGCTCTTAGATCCTCGTCCCGGAAGCATTTTGCGATCTGGAAATAACGGTCGAACCCGGAGCACATCAAAAGCTGCTTAAATAACTGGGGTGACTGGGGCAGCGCATAAAAACTGCCGGGGTGTACACGGGAGGGAACCAGATAGTCTCTGGCGCCTTCCGGCGTGGACTTCTGCAAGATGGGAGTCTCCACCTCGATAAATCCTTCATTGATCAAAAAGGCACGGATACTGGATACCACCCTGCTTCTCATAAATAGATTTCTCTGAAGATCCGGACGCCGCAGATCCAGATAGCGGTATTTTAGCCGCAGTTCGTCCTTCGTCTGGATCCCCTCCTCAATGGGGAACGGCGGGGTCTGGGCTTCGGACAGGATCCGAAGGGTTTCTGCAAACACTTCGATCTCCCCTGTCTTTAAGTTCTCGTTCACCGCAGCCGTACGTTTGGATACTTTTCCCGTGATGGCAATGACGAACTCGCTCCGTAAGGTGCCGGCCTTTTCAAAACCTTCCTTGCCGATGACCGCTTCATCGAACACCAGCTGGATCAGCCCGCTTCTGTCCCGCAGGTCCACAAAGATCAGACTGCCCAGATTTCGGCGCTTTTGCACCCAACCCATCAAGGTCACTTCCGTACCGATATTCGATGCATCCAGTTCCCCACATCTGTGGGAACGATGCAAACCATTCATGCTTTCCGACATTTTGTATTCCTTCTTTCTGCTTTATATTATTGTGATCAAATTATACGCACAAAGGACTCCTCCCATAAGGATCAGTCCGCAAAAAACTCTTTGAATTCTTCGTATCCCTGGGCCGTCAGCTGGTCTTTTTGGAACTTCTTGTTCTTGTTCATCTTAACTACCAGAACCTGTGCCCCCTCATTTCTCGCTGTTGCCGCTTCCTTCATGATCTCAGCCAAACGATCTGCCGGCATTTTTTTATCTACCAGATAAGCGATCCGGGAGCCGCTACCGGGGATCTTGTAGTCCTGCTCCAAAAGCAACAGGATGATCCGTTCAAAGCCGATGGAAAATCCGCAGGCCGGCACGTCGCTTCCGGTAAACTTCCCGATCATCTCATCATAGCGCCCGCCACCACCGCAGCTTCCGCCAAACTCGGGAATGGCGATCTCAAAGATAGTACCGGTGTAATAGCTCATACCGCGCACCAGGGTGGCATCGAATACCAGGGCAAAGTCCGCTCCCTTATTGGCATTTACCGCCACAGCGATCTCCTTTAAGTCCTCTGCTACGGCAGGATCCAACGCATCGGAGAGTTTATCCTGCAGGATGAGAAGGGCATCCGCCACTTCGGTCTTTCCTTCCAGCAGCCGGAACAGTTCCAGATATTTATCCACCGTATCGGCTGCGTACCCGTGACCTATGAGATCTTCCCGGACGCCGTCAAGACCGATCTTGTCCATTTTATCCAAAGAGATAAAGACTTCGTCATATTCTTCTTCTTTAAATCCCGCATAGGAAGCCATGGCCTTTAGGATCTTTCGATCGTTGATACGGATCTCAAATCCGGAAAAGCCAAGCTTTCCGAGGCAGGTGGTGGTGGCGGTGATCAGCTCCATCTCGGCAATATTCCCGGGCTCACCTAAGATATCGATATCACACTGGGTAAACTGGCGATATCTGCCTCTCTGGGGACGATCCGCTCTCCATACGCTTCCGATCTGCAGTGCCTTAAAGGGCGTGGGAAGATCGTTCTGATGCGCTGCATAAAAACGAGACAAAGGAACCGTCAGATCGTAGCGCATGCCGTAGTCCACCACATCCGACTCCTCCTTCGCATCCTCCAGGTGCAGCTTCTCCCCGCGTTTTAAAATCTTAAAGATCAGCTTTTCATTTTCTCCTCCCTGTTTATTGGAGAGATTTCCGATGTCCTCCATACAGGGCGTCTCTATGGGGGTAAAGCCGAAACTCCGATAGGTTTCTTTGATCACGCCCGTTACATAATCCCGGATCTCCATCTCCCGGGGCAGGATATCCTTCATCCCGTTTACGGGCTTTTTCTTAAGTGCCATGTAGTACTTCCTCTCTTACTTCTTTACAATCAGTCCAATGATATCATAAAGATAGGGATTTTTCTTCCTTTTTTTCTCTTTTTCTTCCGCTTCCCGCTTTCGCTCCTCTTCCGTTTTCTTTGCCTCCTCTTCTTCATTCATCCGATCGATGACATTTAACATCAGGATGTCCCTGGCGGAAAAAATGTTGGCGATCTTCAAGATACCGAAATTTAAAGCGATACACATGGCGATCAGAATGAAAAACATGCAGACGAGCCAGGGAACTTTGTATTTGTGGACCTCGAAAAAGGGATAGGGTCCCTCCACCACATAAAAGCCATTCAGCAAATAAAGGATAAAAGCATACAGGCATGTGGGCAGGGTAACATAGAATACCCACTTTATGGGCATGCTGTGTTCTGTCTCAAACCCGCAAAAAGAGATGACACATAACAGAGGGGCCACCAGATGCTGGATGGCCATAACAGGTGTCAGCACCATCCTTGCAAAGCCTCCTTCTCCCATGGCAGGGATCAGCACTGTAAAAACCACTACCAGGGTATACATCACTCCGGAGGTGGCCAAATACCGGATGAACTGCACCACCCGGGGAATGCTCTTTTTTTCTTCCATGGCCTTGGTACCGAAGATCACATAGATTGCCGACGCCACCATGGCCAACAGATTGCTGTCGATGGTGTAATAGATGGTGCTGTCACCGATGGAAAAAGCATCGCCCGCGACAACTACGCGGGCAACAAATGCAAAAAATTCCAACAGAAAGATCATCAGATTTATAAACATCGCAACTTTGATTCTAGAACTCATAAACTCTTCCTTTTATTTCGTCATCAACAACCGCACGCCTCGTTTTAACCGTTCCAATCCGTCTTCCAGTGTCACTTTGGAACAGGCTACGTTCATGCGCAAGAAGTTCTTTCCGCTTTCACCGTAGATCCGGCCCGTGGATACAAACAGTCCCGTTTCCTTACGGAGAAAGGCTGCTACTTCGTCAGATGTTCTCCCCAGTTTTGAAATATCGATCCAAACCAGATAGGTGGCATCTCCCCGTACCGCATAAATTTCCGGAATGTTTTCGTCGATAAAGGTTTCCACCCGGCGTCGATTATCGAAGATATATTCCCGCAGTTCTTCCAGCCAGGCTTCCCCTTTGTTATAAGCCGCCACCGCTGCATGAAGGGCAAATACATTGGGTTCCGCCACCTCATCCGTATTGATGGCCCGGCGTACCTTATTTCGCAAGAACCGGTTGGGGACACTGATGGCCGCCGTCTGTATACCCGGAATACTAAAGGTCTTTGTGGGAGCGATACAGGTGATGCTGACCTCCTTACACACATCCGATACGGAGGCAAAAGGAACATACTTTTTCCCGGGCGCTGTCAGATCACAATGGATCTCATCGGATAAAACGGTAACGCCGTTTTCCTTTGCCAATTGTCCTACCCGCTCCAAGTCCTCTTTGGGCCAGATCCTTCCCGCCGGATTCTGGGGGTTACACAGGATCATCAGGGTAGCCTGGGGATCAGACATCTTTTTTCCCAGGTCAAAAAGATCCATGGCATAGTTTCCGTCTTTATAAAACAGCGGGTTCTCCAAGACCCGACAACCGTTGTTTACTATACTGTTAAAAAAGATATTGTAGACCGGCGTCTGGATGATCACCTTTTCATTGGGCGTGGTAAGTTTCCGCACCACGGAAGATATGGCCGGGATCACCCCGGTGCAGAACATGAGCCATTCCTTTTCCAAAGAAAAGCCATAGCGTCTCTTCCACCAGGAAATATACGCCTCATACCAGTCGTCGTTTACATCCGTATAGCCGAAGATCCCGTGAGCAGCTCGCGCTTCGATGGCTTCGATGATCTCCGGAGCAGTCCGAAAATCCATATCCGCCACCCACATGGGCAGTTCATTTTCCAAAACATCCCATTTGACGGAGTCCGTCCCCCAGCGGTCTGTTACGGTATCAAAATCATATCTTCCCATCTACGCCTCCGTGTGATAGCTTGCGTTTTTTCGCCATTCCACCATCTCTTCTTTTTTCCCAACGGCCTTTACCAAAAGCCTGGTCTTCTCCGGATCCACCATATCCTTTTCCATGATGAGACTCTCGATCCGGGGCGCCGAAATGGTGCCGCTTGTGGGATTGAACACACTGTCGATCGTTGTAGTGATATCTGCATCAATGTCTTTGGCGTATTCAAAGGAAAGGGTGGTATTAATAAGCTTGCAGTTTTTCATGGTCAGGGAGTCAATGTAACAAAGTCCCTGCAGGCTCTCGATGGTGCAGTTCTCAAACACCAGATTCTTGGAATTCCATCCTAGGTATTCTCCGCAGATATAGGTGTCTTTTACGGTGACATTTTCCGTATTCCAAAAAGCATCTTTGGAAAGCAGTACGGAATCCCTTACCATGATATTCTTCCCTCCGTCAAAGGCATAGTTTCCGTCCAGGCGAAAGCCCTCAATCTCTATATCCTGCGAATTCATCCCAAAGTAATCCCCCTTTGCGGTCACCTGAGACATCTTCACGTTTTTGCACATCCAAAGGGTCTCTTTGGCATCCGTAAGGTCTACGTTTTTAAGAGTGATACCGTCGCAGCGGCGGAAATTCTTTGGAGCCGTGATCAGGGAATCCTCCACGGTGATGTCATTGGTATACCATACGCCGGAGCGGGCCATCTCAAACCAGTTGCACTCCTTTACCCTGACATGGTCTGCATACCAAAGGGGATATTTGTACTTAAACTGGGAGTGTGATACCGCTACATTTTTGCTTTCCTTTAAAGGGGACTCTCCCACGTCAAAGATGCAATCGGTTATCTCCACGCCGTCGCTTGCGAAAAGCGCTCGCTCATCCTTAAAAATCATTCCTTCAAATCGTTTCATGCTTTTTCTCCTGTCAAAACCGCATATGCTGCGCATACACGTTACGTTTCTGTTTTAAACAGTGTCTTTTTCCGCTCTATCATCTCGTCGATGCGCTCTATGTAAGCATCCACGTCTTTTACATTTTCACAACGCTCCACCTTGCGCCGCAGATCCGTTTGCCCGTCGGCATACTTTTCCACTTTTTTACAATCGCTGCCGGCGCCGATGGCCACAATGTCCAGAAGTTCCTCCATAATCTCCATATTGTAGAGGCACTCCTTTTTATCCGGGGCAAATCCCACATTCTCCATGTTTCCGGAGATCTGCTTCTGCCGGTAGAGATAGTAGGGCTGCATCCCCATGGAATCGGCATATCCGTATACCATATCCATGATCTCGTTGGAGTTTAAAAACAGCTCATCCTCATACTCCGTCAGCATCTCGTGGAGTCGGGAGGAACGCTTGATAGCCAGGGAATGCACCGTCAGATTGTCCGGTTCCATGGCTTTTACCTGCTCTAAGGTATCCCGGATATCCTCTTTGTTTTCTCCCGGCAGTCCCACGATGAGATCCATGTTGATGAGAAATCCTCTGCCACCCTTTTTTATATCCGCATCGGAAAGTGCTCTGGCCACCCCGTAGGCCTTTCGGATATCCTCTGTACTGTGGAACCGTCCGATCTTTTTTAAGGTCTTATCCTGCATGGTCTGGGGATTGATGGAAATACGATTGACACCGTGCTTTAACAAAACTTTTAGTTTTTCTTCCGTAACGGAATCGGGACGCCCTGCCTCCACAGTATATTCCCGCAGCCGGGACAGATCCAGATGGGCATCCACCGCACCAAGCAGCCGCTCCAGTTCCTCCGCACTTAAAGAGGTGGGAGTTCCTCCACCGATGTAGACCGTATCCAGGATCCGGTCATGAAAGTGATCTCCCACAAAACGGATCTCTTTGATCAGGGCATCCAGATACGCTTCCACCCTGTCCTTGTATACGCCGTAGGGATAGGAAGAAAAAGAGCAGTAAAGGCAGATACTCGGGCAAAAAGGTATGCCGATATACAGTGCATACCGATCCTTTGTATCTCCCACCGCTTCCTTTTCCCGCCGGGCAATAGCATACGCCAGCCGGATCTTTTCCGGGGTGCAAAGATAGGTATCCTCCATAAAAGAAAAGATCTCTTCTTTGGTCTTATTCTCATAAAGCTTTTTGTATGGGATTTTTGTCGGTCGGATCCCCGTCAGGGTGCCCCATGGAAGTGTCTTTTTTGTCCGATCCGACAGGGTCTCGTAAATCAGCCGTTTCAGACGATTTTTGGTATCCGCCCGATCTTTGGGATCGATGGATACACTGTGGAAAGATCCGCCGTCTATCGTAAGGGTGATCCGGTCTTCGGAAATGAAGATCGCAACGGTCTCCTCCGATGCATCCGCCTCTTTATCGATAAACATCTTCGGTTTCGTTCCGGGATAAAAGGCCTGAACCAAACCGAAGACGTCATAAGCAAAGCTTTCGTCATTGATCTTTATATTCATGGTATTAACTCAAAAACGGATTGTACCGTTTTTCATTTCCAATGGTGGTGGCGGCATCATGTCCGGGATAGACATTTACATCTTCCGGAAGTACCAGAAGTTTCTCTTTTACGCTGCGTACCAGATCGGACATACTGCCTCGGGGAAAATCCGTGCGTCCGATGGATTCGCAAAAAAGTGAATCACCGGAAAACAAAACCTTTTCCTCCGGGAAATAGAAACAGCATCCGCCTTCGGTATGTCCGGGGGTGTGGAGTACGGTAATGGAAAATCCCGCCAGCTTAAGTACCTCTCCGTCCTTTAGAAAATGATCCGCCTGATAGCTTTCCGGCCGATAGCCATTTCCGGATAAGTTCAGCATGGGATCCTTTAATGTTTCCTTTTCATTCTCATGGGCGTACACCGGGATTTCTTCCTCGTACTCTCCCAACAGATCTGCCACGCCTCCCGCATGATCATAGTGACCATGGGTCAAAAGAACGGCCTTTAGTACACATCCGTCCTCTTTCAATTTTCGCGAAAGCTCCTTTCCGGAAGCTCCCGGATCGATGACGATGGTCTCATTTGTGTCGGCATTGATCATTAAATAACAGTTGGTCCCGATGGAGCCTACCATATACTGCTTCAGCTTGTATTCCATATTCTTACCCCGTGGTTCGTTCGATATCTATGACACTTTCAATGGTCTTCAGCCGGCTGACCAGTCCCTCCAGCATATCTCTGGAGCTGACGCCGAAGGACACATCGATGGTAGCGATCCCCTGCTTATTGGTGCGGCAGTGGATGGTGGAAATATCGATATTCCGCTCCGTAAAGACTTTTGAAATATCCACCAAAAGTCCGGTACGGTTGTTTCCGTAGATATGTACCTCTGCCAAAAACAGCTCACCCTTATGCTGTTCCAAAAATTCCGGCTGCCATTCCGCTTCTATAAGCCGCGGCTTCTCTAAGTTTGGCAGGTTAATGATATTGATACAATCCGTCCGGTGAATGGAAACGCCCCTTCCTCGGGTGACGAATCCCACGATCTCGTCTCCGGGTACCGGATTACAGCATTTGGAAAAACGCACCGATACGTCATAGAGTCCCCGCACCACGATGCCGTTCTTGGATTTTCCCTGAGGCAGGTTCCTGCGGATATCCACCGGTGCATCGGGATTTTCTGCCAGGATATCTTCGTCGGTAACAGGCACCGGGTGGTCTAAGCGATAGGCATCGTACATTTTGTTGACCACGGCGCCTTCCTTGATGCTGCCCTGTCCGATGGCGGAAAGCACGGCTTCCCAATCATGGAATCCGTACCGTCGCATGACGGCCTCCTGGTATTTGGGAACGTTGATCTCCGCGATATTGAATCCCTTGTTCTTAAAGGATTCCACAAACAGTTCCTTGCCTTTGGCGATGTTCTCCTCCTTGGAGACACTGCGGAACCATTGGTTGATCTTATTCTTTGCCTGGGTGGACCTTACGATCTTCAGCCAATCCCGACTGGGTCCCTTTCCGTTCTGGGAGGTGATGATCTCGATCCGGTCACCGTTTTGGATCACATAATCAATGGGCACCAGCCGGCCGTTTACCTTTGCGCCCACCATACGGTTTCCTACGGCAGAGTGAATGGCATAGGCAAAATCGATGGGATTGGATCCACTGGGCAGATTCTTTACATCTCCGGAAGGAGTAAAACAAAATACCGTATCGGAAAAGAGGTTTAAGTCACTCTTTAAGAGGTTTACGAATTCCCGATTGTCCGACATATCCTGCTGCCACTCCAAGATCTGTCGAAGCCAGCTTAGCTTTTCCTCCTCGGAATTCACCGTGGCACCCTCACCGGATTCCTTGTACTTCCAGTGGGCCGCGATACCGTACTCGGAGGTACGGTGCATCTCCTTGGTTCGGATCTGTATCTCAAAAGGCGTACCGCTGGGCCCGATCAATGTGGTGTGCAGTGACTGATACATATTGGGCTTGGGCATGGCGATATAGTCTTTAAAACGACCGGGGATGGGAGTATACATCTCATGGATGACACCCAGCGCCGCATAACAGTCCTTCACATCTTTAACGATGATACGGATGGCAAATAAGTCATAGATCTGATCCAGGGTTTTGTTCTGGTTGATCATCTTTTTATAGATGGAAAAGAAATGCTTGGATCGTCCGTAGATCTCTGCCTTGATGCCGGCTTCGTCGATATGCTTTCGCACCTGCTGTACCAGCCCGTCCACATAGGCATCCCGCTCCTTTTTACGAAGGGCGATCTTTTCCACCAGATCGTAATAAGCCTCCGGTTCCAAGTATTTTAAAGACAGGTCGTCCAGTTCGATCTTTACTTTGGAAATACCAAGCCTCTGGGCCAAAGGCGCATAGATCTCCATGGTCTCCTTGGCTTTTTCCTTTTGCTTGGCCTCCGTCATGTACTGCAGGGTCCGCATATTATGGAGACGGTCCGCAAGCTTTATAATGATAACGCGGATATCCCGGGCCATGGCCAGAAACATCTTACGTAAATTCTCTGCCTGGATCTCCACCTTGTCCGCATCATAGGACAGCTGTCCCAACTTGGTGACACCATCCACCAAAAGCGCCACCTCTTCGGAGAACTCCTTCTCGATCTCCTCCATGGTCATGACGGTGTCCTCCACCACGTCATGGAGAAGTCCGGCGGTAATGGTTTCCTTGTCCATTTCCAGATCAGCTAAGATGATGGCCACACAAAGAGGATGGATGATGTAGGGTTCGCCGGAATGGCGCACCTGTCCCTGGTGGGCTTTATCCGCCACCTGATATGCTTTTTCGATCATGGAGATATCATCGCTGGGATGATAGAGATTGATGCGACGGATCAGTTCCTCATACAGAGCCTTTGGATCCGTAAAATCCTTCGTAGAAACAACACCCCGGTTCGGACGGCTGATATCCGCTTCCAGTTTTTCAAACTCCGGTGATTTAATATCTTCCATGCGAACCTCCTTTCGTGTTGTTTTTTAACCGCAAACGCGGATCATTTGTTCATATAATCTCTAATAATATACGAAAACCCGCTTATTTTCAAGAAAAAAGGGACGGTTCTTATGTCTCCGTTTTCAGAATATTCTGCGTTTGGAGACATAGAACCGTCCCTGCCTTTGCTCTTCCTTTACTATCTTTTTACATATGTATGAATAAATCTCGTACAGAAGGGAGTTTATAGTATTGTGATCATTATTTTAAGCCCCAGGGGGTAAAATTGCTGACCCGTTAATTATCAGAGGGCTTTTCCGGAGGATTTCCGGAAGGTGCTTCTCCATCCGGTTTTTCCGGTGGGTTGCCATCCGGCTTAGCACCGTCAGGGGCTTCTCCGTCCGGTTTTGCATTGCTATTGGAAGAAGACGTCTGCTTTGCTTCTACCGCCTCGCCTGTGGATGCGGTACCCTCCGTATATTCCTTGCCGTTTACATACAGCTTATATCCGTTTAAATCGATGGAATCCGCATCGCAGGTTAAGCTTGTGATATAGGAGTCACCCGTCAGTGTCCACTTGGATCCATCCGTTAATTCAACATAGACATCGCCTGACGCCCCATCGGTATTGATAGCGCCGGTAAATTCGGAACTGTCTGCCAGATACATATTCAATGTGGATACCTCATCCACGATCATGTTTCCGTCAATGGTCTGTCCCGAAGCGTTTAAGGTCACCTGTCCGCCGTTTGATCCTTCACTTCCCCAGCCGGCTGCAGCCGCACGAAGGAATAGTCCCTCGCTATCTTCATTGGTGATCGCGGTACCTGTCAGGCTGATAACCGCCGTCGTATTATTTACGAAGAAAACGTCTCCGTTTTTATTTGTAATGGAGCCGCCCTCTGCGGTAAAGGAAGCCGTTCCCTCATCCGCATCACCCGACATAGACTGATAGATCATGACGGCCTTATAGGTATCGGATTTATCCGAATTCAGCTCGGTGTTTTCTGCAGTAAGATCTACGTCTTTAAGTGTAACGGAATTCTTTCCTTCCACTACAACACCCTCTGACTTCGTGGATGTAAGCGTAGCATCCTCCACCGTGATATCGGCTGTGGAATAGATCGTAGGCGATCCGACACCGTCCGTGGTATAACTGCCGCCTGTGACATTTACGGTTCCGCCGCCTCTGTCGGAACGGATCGCCGCAGAGGATCTCCCGGATGTATAAATGGTGAGATTCTCAGCATTTGTCGTGCCGCCACCGGTGGTCATGATCCCGCCGGAACAATTTCCGGTTGTAGTAATCACGCTGTCACTGATGTTTACGGTAGTACCCTCGCCATAGGAGAACACACCGTTGGCATGCTCACCATCGGATTCGATGATCATCTCCGAGAGAGTGAGTGTAGCACCATTTGTGGCAAATACCGCAGAATTCTCACCGTAGAAGTCCGCCTCATCACCTTCTGAATCGCCGGTTTTGATTACCTGAACATTACTGTATGACTTTTCTTCCCCATCGACTTCGATCGCATGCTCACCGTCGGCGCTGTTTTCTATCGTCTCATCTATTCGAATGGAATCCTCACTCAGTTCTGTGGAAGTCTCATTTGCGGAAACCGCTTCCACTTTCTGTACCGTCGTATCCGCTGCAGAGGACGACGTGGAAGAACATCCCGTTAAGATCGTACCTAATATCACTGTACCTGCCAATATCATGGCCACATATCTTCTTTTCATGTGTTACCTCCTTTAATGCTCTGTTTCTGTCGATGTCTGTATGATAAAACTGAAACCTTAAAGGAAACTAAAATGAAAAAATATTTTACAGCGGGTGGGACATAATGTATTTAACGATCTTTACAACGGTTTCCATGCCCTCTGTCGTAATGTGTTCAAACGGACCGTGGAAACCGTATCCGCCGGTTCCTAAGTTCGGACAGGGAAGTCCCTTAAAGGAAAGATTGGCTCCGTCCGTGCCGCCACGTACCGGGTTTGATATGGGTGTAAGCCCTGTAGAGGAAATGGCTTCCTCCGCCAAACGTACGACTTCCATATGTTTTTCCATGATCTCGATCATATTCCGATAGGTTTCGGAAAACTCCACTTCCACCGTGCCCTCTCCGTAGATCCTGTTAAACTCCTCCGCAATATCCCGAAGCGTCTGCATTCGTTTCTCTAAAATCTCCATATCATGATCGCGGAGAATATAATTTAAAACTGCACTTTCCACGTTACCCTGCATATTGTTCAGATGATAGAATCCCTCCCGGCCTTCCGTGGTGGCCGGAGTCTCGGACAAAAGAGGAAGCCGCATAGAAAACTCACAGGCGATCCTGCCTGCATTCTTCATGATCCCTTTTGCGGCTCCGGGATGCACGTTTTTCCCGTGAACAGTCACTTTGGCGGAATAAGCGTTAAAATTTTCGTATGCCACTTCGCCTTCATAATCTCCGTCCACCGTATAGGCGTAATCCGCCTTGCATATACTCCTGTCAAAGCCGTCAGAGCCTTCCCCGATCTCCTCGTCGGGTGTAAAGCAGACCCAAACAGGTCCGTGGGGCGTACCCTCGGATGTGATCTGTTCCACTGCGGTCAGGATCTCGGCGATACCCGCCTTGTCGTCTGCCCCCAAAAGCGTGTGGCCATCCGTTACGATCAGATGCCGTCCCTTTAAGTCGGATAATTCCGGAAAATCCGCTACGGATAACACTCGTCCACTGTCCGATAAGGTGACATCCCCTCCGTCGTAGTCTTCGATGATCCGGGGATTTACATTCTCTCCGGTAAAATCCGGAGCCGTATCCATATGGGACACAAAGGCTACGGTTTTTTTATCTTCCATACCGGCACTTCCGGGGAGATAGCCGTACAGATAACAGTCGTCTGTCAGAGTAACATCGGAAAGTCCTAAGTCCTCCATTTCCTTCTTTAGGATCTTTGCCAGATCGAATTGTCTTTGGGTGGAGGGATGCATTCCGCTGTCGGGATCCGATGT
>JAIKZU010000194.1 GCA_024681985.1 Lachnospiraceae bacterium
GACTTCCGCTTCAATCCGGAACTTGCAAAGAAGGGCGAGCCCGCATTCATCCTTGATTCCAAGGCTCCTACAGGAGACTTCCAGGAATTCCTTAAGGGTGAGAGCCGTTACGCTGCTTTGGCTAAGTTCAATCCGAATAAGGCTGCTAAGCTCTTTGCAGAGTCCGAACAGCAGTATAAGGAGCGTTACGAGTACCTGACCAAGCTGGTTGATCTCTACAAATAATCTGTTTTATCAGATGTAATTCATGTTGTTTATGGGATGCCCGCAAGAGGCCAAATTTTAGGCCTTTTGCGGGTATCTTTGTATGTTTGGGGTTTATGGGATATCTTTACTTTTGCATTTTTTGATGATAAAATATTTTTTGGTTTTTAACGTGTTTAACGTTTTGGTGTGAGGATGAATATGTTGACAGAAGACTTAAATCAATTGGATACCACCGGCCTGGATAAGGATTTTATTATTCGGCAGAAGCTGGTAGCGGCGGGGATCGTGCAGCCGGAAAAGGAAGATAAACCGGCAGAGAACGAAAAACCTTCGGATGCCGAAAAAACGGTAGCTGCGGTGATCCCGCAGGAAGATAAGCCGGACAGTATAAAGACGGAGAGTGTGAAAAAAGAGAATATGGAAAAGACGAATACGGACGATATTTTACTTAAGGAGATCGATGCCTTCCGGGAGAAGGCACAGAAGATCCAATCCATGATCCGGGACAGAGAAAACCGGGTGGATGAGCTGGAATCCCAGCTGCAGCAAAAGGAAGCACAGAATGCAGAGATGCAGCGTACCCTGACGGACCTTGAGGCACAGCTGGAGAAAAAGCATTCCGAGGCGGATGCTCTGGTCACTAACGTGGAAACCCAGGTGGATCGGGTTTTGGACGAACTGCGAAATGAGTTTTCCGGACTGTCTTCCGTTTCCGATTCCGTAGAGGGAATGAAGACGGATCTTTACGATAAGGTACACAATGAAAACGTCAAAGTCTATCGTAATATACAGGGACTTTTGGACGAGACAGCCGAAGCGGACACCACCTTTAAAGAGACACAGGCACAGTTTAAGAAGGTCAACGCAAAAGTGATCTTTGCCATCGTTCTTTCAGTGTTAAATATGGGAGTGGGCGTTGCGATCCTGTTTTTACTCTTGGGAATATTTTAATAAGAACCGTTTAGGGGACGGTTCTCTGTCTCCTTTTGGAGACGGGGAGCCGTTTTTTTATCGCAAGATCATCGAATACATGAGCAGAGGTAGATAAATGAGTGAGAAAAAGGTCTGGATCATCGGACACAAAAATCCGGATACGGATTCCGTATGTGCAGCCATCGCATACGCAAACTTAAAAAATGCCACGGAAGAGGGAGAGTTCATCCCCAAAAAGGCCGGCGACATCAACAGCGAAACAGCGTATGTCCTGAAGCGTTTT
This sequence comes from Lachnospiraceae bacterium, assembly GCA_024681985.1. GTDB lineage: Bacteria > Bacillota > Clostridia > Lachnospirales > Lachnospiraceae > JAILEN01. The sequence goes on from JAIKZU010000194.1 coordinate 1,424, forward strand.
GGCGCAGAAGTGCCGGAGACGGTTTCCGATGTGGGGACGCAGATCAAGGATATCGAATTGCGACATACCCAGGGCGTGTCGGATCACTATTCCTTAAAAAAAGCATGGGAGCTGATGCGGACGGAGGATGTGGTGACACTTCCCATCGTAAATCCGATTTCGGGAATGTTAGACGGTGTCATCGTAAACGGAGATATCGCTTATTCCTACATGGATGTATATGACAACCGGGAACTGGGACGTGCCCGCACCCAGTATAAGAATATCATCGAGACACTAAGCGGAAAGCTTCTTGCGGGAAATGAGCACGGATACTTTGTCAAAGGCAAGGTGGTGGTGGCTTCCGGCAACAGCGAGATGATGAAAAAGGAGATCGAAGCCGACGATCTGGTGATCCTGGGAAATATCGTGGAGCGGCAGCTTTTGGCTTTGGATGAAAATCCCAGCTGTCTGATCATCACGGGGGTAAAGGATGCGGATCCGGAGGTGGTAAGCCGTGCGCAAAAGATCCAATGTGTGCTGATCGCTACGGAATATGACAGTTTTACCACGGCGCGTCTCATTAATCAGAGTATGCCCATCAAGCACTTTATGACGAGAAAGAATTTAGTGACCTTTGATCCGGATGACTATGTGGATGATGTACGGGAAGTGGTGGCCAAGATCCGCCATCGTGATTTCCCCGTCGTGGACGATGACCGAAAATACATCGGTATGTTTTCGCGCCGAAACTTATTAAAAATGCAAAAGAAGCAGGTGATCCTGGTGGATCATAATGAAAAGACCCAGGCGGTGGATGGCATCGATGAAGCGGAGATATTAGAGATCATCGATCATCATAAGATCGGTTCCTTGGAGACGATCTCTCCCATCTATTTCCGTAACCAGCCGCTGGGCTGCTCCTCCACCATCATCTATCAGATGTATCGGGAAAAAGGGGTAGAGGTAACTCCAAAGATCGCCGGACTTTTGCTTTCGGCCATTTTGTCGGATACGCTGATGTTCCGTTCCCCCACCTGTACCGAGGTGGACCGGATCGTGGGACAGGAGCTAGCCATCATCGCAGGGGTGGATTGCGAAGAGCTTGCTACAGCTATGTTTGAAGCCGGCAGTAATTTCGGAGAAAAGACCGTGGACGAGATCATCTATCAGGACTTTAAGATCTTCCACGTAAATGAAGTGAATTTTGCTGTAGCCCAGGTTTCCGCAGTTTCCAAAAAGCAATTGGACAGTATCTTCGACAAATTAAAGGACTATCTGCCGCAAGTGCTTTTGGAAAAGGGACTGGATATGATCGCGGTGATGCTCACAAATATCATCGAGCAGTCTACGGAGCTTTTGTACGAAGGCAAGGATGCGGGGGATGTGATCACCGACGCCTTCGGTGAGGATAAACTCACCGACCGCGCTACCGTGCTCCTTCCCGGAGTCGTCTCCCGGAAAAAACAGCTGATCCCGCCTATAATGGAGGTGTTGAATGATAAATGATCCCCGGGGACAAAGCTAGGGAGTCTACCAGGTTTCCACATCAGATATCGTCTCGGTTTCACGTGCGTTTGAGTGAGGCTTACATATCGTTAGAATATGATCCGAATACAGACACGAGTTGCCAAGGATGGCAACGAGAGGAACTCTTGAGCCCGGATGGCGAATGAGTTCCGGTGTCGTCATGTCGTATTATGTAAATCTCATATTCTTACGAGATGTAGCCAAACGGTCTTGCACGGAAACCGAGACGGTATCTGCATGTGGAAACTATGAAAATGGTCCGCTGACACCATCCCAATAGAGAGTAATATGGTTGACAAAGAACCGATAAATGATAGAATAAAAAAGACGTTTTAACGCGTTAAAGTAGTGGAGGATATTCATTGAAAAAGGTTTTTTCCGTATTAGTTGAAAATACGTCCGGTGTGTTGAGCCACGTTTCCGGACTCTTCAGCCGAAGAGGTTATAATATCGACAGTTTTTCCGCTGGAGTGACAGCGGATCCCAGATTTACCCGTATGACCATCGTGGCCAGCGGAGATGAGCTGATCTTAGAGCAGATCGAAAAGCAGCTGGCAAAGTTATGTGACGTGGTGGACATCAAGGTCTTGGAGCCTTCGTCTTCGGTGACGCGGGAGCTGATGCTGATCAAGATCCGAGCCACCGGCGAGATGAAGATGAAAAACGGTCTCTTTTCTTTTGCGGAGCATCTGGAGCGGTATCACGCAAAGACCGTGGACGTGGATCTGCCCAATGATGCGGTGGTAGTGGAGATCGTGGGAAACCACGACAAGCTGGACGCTTATCTGATGGATATCGAGACTATGGGCTGCGACATTCTGGAGCTGGCCCGAACCGGTATCACCGGACTTTCTCGAGGCACAGATGGTGTGGTGAACCCCGACGAGAGATAGATAAATGATCGTTATTCTTAACGGTTTTTTATAAAAAGATTTTGATCTTAAAATAAGGAGGAAAAGGTCATGGCAAACGAAGCAAGAATTTTTTATCAGGAAGATTGTGATTTATCTTATCTGGATGGTAAGACCATTGCGATCATCGGCTACGGTTCTCAGGGACATGCACATGCATTGAACTTAAAGGAGTCCGGATGCAACGTCATTATCGGTCTTTATGAAGGTTCCAAGTCCTGGGCAAAGGCTGAAGCGCAGGGATTTACCGTTTATACAGCTGCAGAAGCTGCAAAGAAGGCAGATATCATTATGATCCTGATCAATGACGAGCTGCAGGCTGATATGTATAAGAAAGACATCGAGCCCAACCTGGAAGCCGGAAATATGCTGATGTTTGCACATGGTTTCAATATTCATTTTGGTTGCATCAAGCCTCCGGCAGATGTAGATGTTACCATGATCGCTCCCAAGGCTCCCGGACATACCGTCAGAAGTGAGTATCAGGAAGGCAAGGGTACACCCTGTCTGATCGCTGTGGAGCAGGATGCTACAGGAAAAGCATGGGATATCGCAAAGGCTTACGGCCTCGGCATCGGCGGCGCCCGCGCAGGTCTTTTGGAGACCACTTATCGTACAGAAACAGAGACCGACCTCTTCGGTGAGCAGGCAGTGCTTTGCGGCGGTGTTTGCGCTTTGATGCAGGCAGGTTTTGAGACTTTGGTGGAAGCAGGATATGATCCGAGAAACGCATACTTCGAGTGCATCCATGAGATGAAGCTCATCGTTGACCTGATCTATCAGTCCGGTTTTGCGGGCATGCGTTATTCTATCTCCAATACCGCTGAGTTCGGTGACTATGTGACCGGACCGAAGATCGTAACCGAGGAGACAAAGAAGGCTATGAGGCAGGTGCTTTCCGACATCCAGGACGGAACTTTCGCTTCCGAATTCCTTCAGGATATGTCCCCTGCAGGACGTCAGGTACACTTTAAGGCTATGCGTAAGAAGGCAGCTGAGCATCCCGCTGAGAAGATCGGTGAGGAGATCCGTAAGCTTTACAGCTGGAATAATGAGGACAGCAAGTTGATCAATAACTAATACATCTAAAACGTCCGCCGAAGGGCGGGCGTTTTTTTAGGAAGAGGAGGAATGTGCCATGGGAATGACGATGACACAAAAAATCTTAGCCGCTCACGCCAACCTTCCGGAGGTAAAGGCGGGACAGTTGATCGAAGCGGATCTGGATCTGGTCCTGGGAAACGATATCACTTCTCCGGTAGCGATCCACGAGATCGAGAAGATGAAGGTGGACGGCGTATTCCATCAGGATAAGATCGCGCTGGTCATGGATCATTTCGTGCCGAACAAGGATATCAAATCCGCGGAGCACGTAAAGGAAGTCCGTGATTTTGCCTGCAAAAACTGCATCACCAATTTCTATGATGTGGGTGAGATGGGTATCGAGCATGCGCTGCTTCCCGAAAAAGGTCTTACCGTAGCGGGTGACGTGGTGATCGGTGCGGATTCCCATACCTGTACCTACGGTGCGTTGGGTGCTTTTTCCACCGGCGTCGGCTCCACGGATATGGCAGCCGGCATGGCCACCGGAAAAGCGTGGTTTAAGGTGCCTTCCGCCATTAAATTCGTATTAAAAGGAAAACCGGCACCCTTCATTTCCGGAAAGGATATCATCCTTCACATCATCGGATTGATCGGTGTGGACGGTGCACTTTACCAGTCCATGGAGTTTGTGGGAGACGGTATCGGATATCTTTCCATGGATGACCGCTTTACCATCGCCAATATGGCCATCGAGGCCGGCGGAAAGAACGGCATCTTCCCGGTTGATGAAAAGACAAAGGCATATCTTAAGGATCATGCTACCAGAGAATACAAGGTTTACGAAGCCGATCCCGACGCCGAGTACACGGCAGAGTATGAGATCGACCTGTCATCCCTTCGTCCTACGGTTTCCTTCCCGCATCTGCCGGAGAACACCAAGACGGTGGATGAGATTGATGAGATCAGGATCGACCAGGTGGTGATCGGAAGCTGTACCAACGGACGTTTGGAAGATTTAAAGATCGCTGCGGACATCTTAAAAGGAAAAAAAGTGGCAAAGGGACTTCGTGTCATCGTGATCCCCGCCACCCAGCAGATATACTTGGATGCCATGGATGCCGGATATCTACGTACCTTTGTGGAAGCGGGTGCCATCGTAAGTACACCTACCTGCGGCCCCTGCCTCGGCGGATATATGGGAATCTTAGCCCATGGCGAGCGATGTGTATCCACCACCAACCGTAACTTTGTGGGACGCATGGGAGATGTCACATCCGAGATCTATCTGGCATCCCCGGCAGTCGCAGCGGCCAGCGCATTAACTGGGTATATTACGGATCCCGCAAAGGACTAAAGGAGGAACAGATATGGAAAACGCAAAAGGTTTTGTACATAAATTCGGCGACAACGTGGACACGGATGTGATCATCCCTGCAAGATACTTGAATTCCTCCGACCCGAAGGAACTTGCCACCCACTGTATGGAAGACATTGACAAAGATTTTGTAAATAAGGTAAAGCCCGGAGATATCATGGTGGCCACGAAAAACTTTGGTTGCGGATCCTCCAGAGAACACGCACCCATTGCGATAAAGGCCAGCGGTGTAAGCTGTGTGATCGCGGAGACATTTGCCCGCATCTTTTACCGCAATGCCATCAATATCGGCCTTCCCATCATCGAGTGCGAAGAAGCGGCCAAAGAGATCAATGCCGGAGATGAAGTGGAAGTGGATTTCGACAGCGGAAAGATCACCGATCTTACCACGAATAAGACCTATCAGGGCCAGGCCTTCCCGGAGTTCATGCAGCGTATCATCGACTGCGGCGGACTGGTAAACTACATCAACGAAAAATAAAAACAAAAAGGAGGCAGGGGAAAAGATCCCTTGCCTCCTTTTTCTTTTCTTACATAATCTACATCAGCGTATCCATCAGGATACCATAGACGTCTTCGTATTTTTGCTTCCAGTTGGTACAGATGGCTTCCGCCTGTGCTTCCGTCATCACCTGGAAGGTAAAATCCATAATGTTCTTGTTTTCTTCCATCATCCGAAGGTGGACATAAAAGCCGCCGTTGGCGGAGCGGTAGTAGTCGGAGAAAACGGAATTCTCCTTTTTCATCTGCAGACCATTCTTCGCGTAGAAGCTTTTGATCTCTTCCTCGATGGATTCCGTGATCCGCTCCCGAAACAGTTCCAAAGTCTCAAGTCCCTCGTCGGTGATCCGATACTTACTCTCGTTTGCTCCCTGTTCCATATCTATCATCTTTGTGTCTACCAAAGAGGAGATGACCTGCTGCACATTGAAGTAATCGGCGTAGTTCCCGTCGATGAAAAACTCGGTGATCTGCTTGTTGTTTAAGGGGTAGTCCGCCTTTGACAAAAGATCCAAAGCCGTTATCTTTAATATCATATCTGTTTCAGACATTTCTATTCCCCTTTTAGATCAAAGACTTTACGGCATCTGCGACCGCACGGGAAACCCGTGGATCGAATGCTTCTGGCATGATAAAGTCTTCGCACAGCTGATCATCGGAAACCAGAGCAGCCAGTGCTTCGGCAGCCGCAAGCTTCATTTCTTCCGTGATCTTTTCCGCACGTCCCTCCAAAGCACCTTTAAAGATACCGGGGAAAGCGACCACGTTATTGATCTGGTTGGGAAAGTCACTTCTGCCGGTTCCAACGATCCGTGCACCTGCGGCCTTTGCCACATCGGGCATGATCTCAGGGATAGGATTTGCCATGGCAAAGATGATGGGATCCGTGTTCATGGAACGGACCATATCCGCTGTTACGGAATCCGGAGCGGAAACACCGATAAAGATGTCTGCGCCCTTTAAAGCATCGGCGAGGCTTCCGGAGATATCATCCGGATTCGTGATCTTTAACATTTCTTTTTTCACATCATTTAAGTTATCCCGTTTGGATGAGATGATGCCTGTGCGGTCGCACAATACGGCATATTTGAAACCGTAGCGTAAGAGAAGCTTGGTGATGGCGATACCGGCCGCACCTGCTCCGTTTACGACGATCTTACATTCTTCCTTTTTCTTTCTCGTGATCTTTAAACCGTTGATAATGGCGGAGAGCACCACGATGGCGGTGCCGTGCTGATCATCATGGAATACCGGGATATGCAGGGTTTCCTTTAACCGTTCCTCGATCTCAAAGCAGCGGGGAGCGGAGATGTCTTCCAAATTGATACCGCCGAAGGTGGGAGCCAAAGCGGTTACGATCTTTACGATCTCGTCTGTATCCTGCGTATCCAAACAGATGGGGAAAGCATTGACATCACCGAATTCTTTGAACAGTACACATTTACCTTCCATAACGGGCATGGCTGCCTCCGGTCCGATATTTCCGAGACCTAAAACCGCGCTTCCGTCGGACACCACGGCGATGGTGTTTGCCTTAAGGGTATATTTGTAGGCCGCTTCCTTGTCCTCCGCGATCACACGGCAGGGTGCCGCAACCCCCGGCGTGTACGCCACAGCCAGATCTTCTCTGGTGTTAACGGGGGCCTTTGAAGTCGTAACAATTTTTCCGTTCCACTCCTCGTGAAGAGCTAGTGCTTTTTCATCTGTAGTCATGGCATTATCTCCTTTATTTCTAACTTGAATCATCATAGCAGACATAAAAAAACCTTGCAAGAAAAGGATGTAGCCGTTATACTCTAAACAGTAAGATTACTCAATGTCGTTTCAGACAACACATTCCCATTTTTGAGTTTTATTTAAAAGGTACATATAGCTTTTTTATAATTATTTTTAAGGAGTATTTTTGTATGCGTGAAAAGTATGAGAGTTTATCGGCCGGTGTATTAAAGGACCTCTGTCGTGCCCGGGAGATCAAAGGCATCTCAAAGATGAAAAAAGAAGAACTGGTGGAAGCTATGCTTGCTCAGGATGAGATCGATGCGGCACATCAGGAAAAGGCTGCGGAAAAGAAGCCTGTAAAGAGAGGCAGACCTGCGGCTGCAAAGAAAGAAGCGGAAGAGGCTGCTGAGCCTTCGATAGAGGAGGCTGCCGCACCGGAGGAAGCGGAAGACAAAGAGGAAAAGGAAGAAAAAGAGATTCCTCATTATGAAGATGAAAAACCATGTAACGGTATCTTAGAGGTTCTGGCGGAAGGCTATGGCTTTATCCGTTGTGAAAACTATATGCCCGGAGAAAATGATGTCTATGTCTCTCCGTCCCAGATCCGAAAGTTCAACTTAAAGACAGGCGACATCATCACGGGACGCACCCGGAAGAACAACCCCAACGATAAATACGGCGCACTTTTATATATGTCGGATATCAACGGCTATGATCCGGATACTGTGGCTAAGCGGCCGAACTTCGAGGATCTGACGCCCATTTTCCCGGATCAGAGGATCCGACTGGAGCGTCGGGGCGGATCCATCGCCATGCGGATCGTGGATCTCATATCTCCCATTGGAAAGGGTCAGCGTGGTATGATCGTTTCCCAGCCGAAGGCGGGAAAGACCACTCTGTTAAAGCAGATCGCAAAGTCCATTACGCTGTCCAATCCGGAGATGCACCTTTTGATCCTGTTGATCGACGAGCGACCCGAGGAAGTGACGGATATGAAGGAATCCGTAGAGGGTAAAAAAGTAGAAGTCATCTATTCCACCTTTGATGAGAAACCGGAGCATCATAAACGTGTATCGGAAATGGTGATCGAGCGTGCCAGAAGACTGGTGGAGCATGGGGAAGATGTGGTGATCCTGTTGGATTCCATCACCCGTCTGGCCAGAGCCTATAACCTGACGGTGCAGCCCAGCGGACGTACTCTTTCCGGTGGTCTGGATCCGGCAGCACTTCATATGCCGAAGCGTTTTTTTGGTGCAGCCAGAAACATGCGGGAAGGCGGCTCCCTTACGGTGCTGGCAACAGCACTTGTGGAGACCGGAAGTAAAATGGATGACGTGGTGTTCGAGGAGTTTAAGGGAACCGGTAACATGGAACTGGTACTGGATCGTAAGCTGTCCGAAAAGAGAGTGTTCCCCGCCATCGACCTGGCAAAGTCTTCCACCCGAAGAGAAGATCTTCTTTTGACCAAGTCGGAGCAGGACGCTATGGATATCATTCGAAAAGCCCTAAACGGCATGCGCTCCGACGAGGCAACGGAGAACATCTTAAATATGTTCACCCGTACCAAGACCAACCAGGAAGTGGTGGATCTGATCATCCGTCGCAGAATGATTTAAAAAGCACTTGTCAATAACGACATATTGTGTTATTATAACAACGCTGTTTTTCGGGATGAATGGCAAAAGCGATATGCTTATACATATAATATTTGTTTAGTGAGGTGAAGATCATGAGACAGGGAATCCATCCGGATTATTACCAGGCAACCGTTACCTGTAACTGCGGTAACACATTCGTTACAGGCTCCACAAAGGAAAGCATCCACGTGGAAATCTGTTCCAAGTGCCATCCCTTCTACACGGGTCAGCAGAAAGCTGCACAGGCACGCGGACGTATTGATAAGTTCAATAAGAAATACGGTATTGAGCAGAAATAATGACGACGGACGAAGGTTGAGATGCGAATCTCAACCTTTGTTGTTATGATGGGAGAATAACAAGATGAAATTCTCGGGTATCGGCGGACAGGCCGTGATGGAAGGCGTGATGATGCGAAACGGCAAAGAGTATGCCGTTGCCGTACGCCTGCCGGATCAGTCCGTTCATGTAGATAAAAAAACACTGGAGCATGACGGAGAAACCGTAAAAAAGATCCCGCTGGTACGGGGTGTCTATTCCTTTGTGGAATCTTTGGTCATCGGCATGCGTTCCATCATGTATTCTGCTTCTTTCTATGAAGAGGAAGAAGAAAAAAAACCGAAGACGAAGGAAGAAGAGGAAAAGGCAAAGCGTCGGGAAAAGGCAGAGATGGGCGGTACGCTCGTAGCTTCCTTTATTCTTGCTTTGGCACTTTTTATGGCGCTTCCCTTTTATTTATCCAGACTCTTTTCGACTATGATACCGTCGGAAGTGGCTTTGGCTGCCATCGAGGGTGTGATCCGCGTGATCATTTTCATCGCTTATGTGATCCTGATCGGACGTACCGAGGATATCAAACGGTTGTATATGTATCACGGTGCGGAGCATAAGTGCATCAACTGCATCGAAGCGGGAAATGACCTGACTGTGGAGAATGTGAGAAACGCCTCCCGGTTTCATAAACGCTGCGGTACCAGCTTTGTGTTTGTGGTGCTTTTGATCAGTATCTTTGTATTTATGTTCATCCGTGTGGATACGCGGATCTTAAAGCTTTTGCTGCGCCTGGTCTTGGTACCTTTGATCGCCGGGATCTCTTATGAGTTC
>JAIKZU010000205.1 GCA_024681985.1 Lachnospiraceae bacterium
CAAGTTGTGGGAGGCGATGATGGGAGTAAGGCCCCTTTCGTCCATCTCCTGGATAAACAGTTTTTTCACAGCCTGACGCATAACCGGATCCAGTCCGTCAAAGGTTTCATCGCACAGCAGATATTTGGTGCCTGCGCATACGCCGAACAGAACGGACAACTGTTTTTTCATACCCTTGGAAAAGGTGTTGATTTTTCTTTTTTCATCCAATTGCAAGATGCCCATCAGCTTTCGGAAACGATCCACATCAAAGCGGGGATAAAAGTTGCGATAGTAGGAGAGCATTTCCCGGGGCGTTCCATTGCCGAAAAAATATTGGTCGTCGGAGATAAAAAAGATCTCGGATTTGCATGCGGGATTTTCGTAAATGGGTGCGTCGTCCATAAGCACTTCTCCGTCATCCGGTTTCATCACGCCTGCAAGAATCCGCATCAAGGTACTTTTTCCGGCACCGTTTGTGCCGATCAGACCGAATACCTGCCCTTCTCCGATGGAGGCAGTGATGGAGTCCAGAGCTTTTACTTCGCCGAATTGTTTGGAAATATTATTGATTGTGATCATTGGAATCCTCCTTTTGATTTGCTGAGTGGTCCTCGTCATAGATAGAGGAGAGAACCTGCATGATGTCTTCCTTGGGGATACCCAGCGAATGCGCACCGGTTAGCGCATCCCGTACCTGTGATAATGTCTGTTCGACTTTCCCTTTTTTCCACTCCGATTCCCCGGTGACATAGTTGCCCCGGCCTACAACGGTGTAGAGGTAGCCATCCTGCTCCAGCTGGGCGTAGGCTCGCTGAATGGTGTTGGGATTCACGGAGAGGTCCAGAGCCAGAGAACGTACCGATGGCATCTTGGTGTTGGCTTCCAGAGCGCCGCAGACGATCAGGTGTTCCAGCTTTTCCACGACTTGTTCGTAGATAGGACGTTTGTCCCGATAGTCTAACACGATCATAGCTTCATTCCTTTCTGAGTGATGTATCTATCGTAAATTATATGCAGTGTATTAAGTCAATTAATACACTTGGTATAAATTTAAAATACCTCAACATCAAAAAGATGTCAAGGTATTTTTTGAATGGTTACATCCATTTGTTATAACGAGATTTTTTGTTCCTTTGCCAGCGCCGAGAAGACTTCTCCTATTTTTTCCTGAATGAATAATACATTCTCTCCGATTTTGAGGTTGAGAGGATCCCGGTTTATGATGACCAGATTACTTCCCCGGAAGTAATTGATAAAGGAAGCGGCAGGGTAAACGGTCAGCGAAGTGCCGCCGATGATCATCATGTCGGCCGCGGCGATGGCGGAGATGGCGGAATTGACGGCATCTTCCGGTAAACCTTCTTCATATAAAGTGATATCCGGTCTGATGATACCTCCGCAGGTGCATCTGGGAATTGGTTCGTCGGATTCGAAAATATAATCGGAAGGATAAGTTTTCCCGCAGGATGCACAGTAATTTCGCAGTGCGCTTCCATGGATCTCAAACACTTTTTTACTGCCGGCTTTTTGGTGAAGACCGTCAATATTCTGTGTGACAACACCGATCAGCTTGCCGGTCTCTTCTAATTTCGCCAGATACTTATGGGCATTGTTGGGCTCAATGTTTCTGGTATCCATCTTCTGGCGGTGGAATTCATAGTACACTTTGGGCTCTTGTACAAGACAGCTGTGGCTTAACAGATATTCCGGCTGATACCTGTCGAACCGTACATCGTGCTGGTTATACAGACCGTCCTTGCTTCGAAAATCCGGGATCCCGCTTTCCGTGCTGACACCCGCACCACCGAAAAAAACTATTTTTTCGGATTGGTTTATCATGTTTACAAATTTCTCGATCACAGTCTGGTCCATGTCTGTTCCCCTCCTTATATTTTCCTGCTATTACGCGTTTGCGAAAGCCGTATCATATACTAATGTCTTGTGAAGTTTGTACACTTCCATAAGCAGGCCGTTGGTAGCCGTCGGTACTTTGGCACCGTACTTTGGTGCCTTATGTACCGCTACGGCGGACACAGAGCGAAAGCGTGCCTGCGGTGGAATGTACAAACTGCACAATTTTAAACAACTAAACCGATTCTCGCTAACTTATATTATAGCATAAAGGAAAAGAGTGTGAGCTTTTTTGTTGTTCCCTGCGTAAAATTGAGTTATACTGTTTTTTGATCTTGTGGATGTCTCCGACGAGTGAGGGGCAACTATGAAGACTGAAAAGAATACAG
>JAIKZU010000222.1 GCA_024681985.1 Lachnospiraceae bacterium
GTGTCGCTCCCAGATCCAGGGCTGCCTCGTAGAGCCTGGGGTCCATGTTTTTAAGCCGGGGCATCACCGACAGATACACAAAAGGCGTACATAAAACACATAGTCCCGCCACCAAGGGCACAAAGCTGTCCTTGGGTATCCTTAAAAAAACGATCAAAAGGATGCACACGGAAAAACCGGTGACCACGTCCGCATTGATCACGGGGATCCGATTGAAGAACTCCGTGGCATAACGAACATGCCCACGGGAGTAATGGGCGCCCAGGGCACCCACGGTACCTAAGACCACGGAGATGGTGGCCACGGATAAAGCCAGGATCACAGTTCCGAAGATCATGCTCTTTAACTCTTCCGTCTCCATAAGGGTCACGTAATTCTGCAGGGAAAATCCCCGAAGGGCCCCGATCATGGAAGACTTCGTAAAACTGTAAAATGTCAGAATGAATATGGGGGCGTACATAAAACACAGAACAAACAACAACCAGCATCGGCACATCACTTTCTTCATTCCGTCACCTCCGCCTTCTGTCTTTTTACATCCTTACGCTTCGGATTGTCTACCATGGTCATGACAAAGATCAGAAGCAAAAGCACCGCCGAGATCATGGATCCGTTGTGCCAGTCATAGCTGTTAAAGTAGCTTCCGATGAGACTTCCCATGATAAATGTACCGTTGTACATCATATCCAGGACCACATAGTTTGTCATGGCAGGCAGAAATACCATGGTAACGCCGCTGATGATCCCCGGCATGCTAAGAGGTATGATCACCCGAAGCAGAGTATCCTTTTGTCTCGCCCCCAGATCCGATGCCGCCTCCAAAAGGGAAGGATCGATCTGGATCAGGGAATTGTAGATGGGCATGATCATAAAGGGCAAAAAATCATAGGTCATGCCCAATATGGTATTCAAAAAAGGATAATAAGCGATATTACCCTCGATGGCGCTTAAGATCTCCTTTAGCGCTGTAAGCCGAAGGACCGAGTTGATCCACATGGGGGTCACAAAGACCATCAGCCAAAGCGCCGGGTTCTTTACCATGCGCTGTGCCAGGATATAGGCTGTGGGATAGGCCAGAAAGAGAGCCACCGCCGTGGTGATGAGGGCGATCACCAGACTGTAGAACAGTGTGGCCAGGGTACGGCTGTTGGAGAAAAAAAGGAAAAAGTTTTCCCACGTAAAGTGTCCGCTTCCGTCGGTAAAGGCATAATACAGCACGATCACCAGAGGCAGTACCACTAGAAGCAGCAAAAAGACCATATATATGATGTTGAATGCTTTTCCGGGCAGTTTCAAAGCGCACCTTCTCCTTCCATACGGTTATACTCGATCTTTGAAGCAGGGATCACGATACTGACATAGTCCCCGGTGTTCCACAGATATTCGTCATTGACAAAGAGGTCGTCTCCCTCTTCGGTGTGAACAGTGTAACTGTAGTGATCTCCCTTATAGATGATGGAAACGATGTTGCCGCGGAGAGAACCTTCTTCGGCATCATCCGAAAGCCTGGCATCCCAAGGAGAAAAGTATGCGTCCATCAACACACCATCCCGCTCCATGGCAAAATGGTTCTTATGGGTATCGTAAAGCATCACATGCATGTTCTTTGGCTGTACCGACAGATCCGTCTTCTCCCCGGGCTTTAATGCTTTTTTATCGTAGATCATGATCTCGTTCTTCCCGTCCTCATCCAATACCGAGATCTCGTAATAGGTGCCCTTGAACACGCAGGAGATCACCTCGCCGGAGATCATCCCGGTACAGGGCGCACACACATCAAAGGCTTCCGGCCGGATCACCACTTCCACTTCCGTGCCGGCGGGGTAAGCTTCGCTGCAGGAGAAATCCTTCCCTAAAAAATTCACCTGCCGGCTTCCCGTCATGCGACCGTGAAAGATATTGGTCTCACCGATAAAGTCCGCCACAAAAGCGTTTCTGGGTATGTGGTAGATATCCTCCGGACGACCCACCTGCTGGATCTTTCCCTGAGACAGCACCACGATACGGTCGGACATGGTCAGCGCCTCCTCCTGGTCATGGGTGACAAAGATAAAGGTCATCCCCAGTTCCTTATGCATGGTCAAAAGTTCCAGTTGCATCTCCCGACGCATCTTATAGTCCAGCGCTCCCAAGGGCTCATCCAGAAGCAGGATCTGGGGCTCATTGACGATGGCCCGCGCTATGGCGATCCGCTGCTGCTGTCCGCCGGAAAGCGTAGTGATCTTTCTCTGTTCAAAGCCTTCCAAGTCTACCAGTTCCAGTACCCGCCGCACCTTCTTTTCCACCTCCGGCTTAGGCAGCTTCTTGAGTTTAAGGCCAAAAGCGATGTTCTCATACACATTCATATTGGGGAAAAGGGCATATTTCTGAAAAACGGTATTGATGGGTCGCTCGTTGGGCGGCAATTCCGCAATATTTTTTCCGTTTAACAGGATCTCTCCCGTGGTGGGTACCTCAAAACCTCCCAGCATACGCAGGATGGTGGTCTTTCCGCAGCCGGAAGGGCCTAAGAGAGTGACAAATTCTCCCTGTCGGATCTTCAGGTTTACCCCGTCCACTGCCACGGTATCCCCATCGAAGGTCTTGGAAATGTTTTTTAATTCGATGATACAGTTCTCCGTCATTTTTCTTCCATCTTCCTTTTATTATCCGTAAAAAAGACGGGCATAGCCCGTCTTTTTTCATTACACGGTTAGTCCCGCCTGATGGCGGGCTGTTTACAACAGAATCCTCGATGCTTATGTCAGGATGTCGGATATGGATAACTTTCCTTCATCCGCCATCTGATACATCTCCTCAAGGGGCATGGGCTTTCCGTAATAATATCCCTGCAACCGGACGCAGCCTGCCTGTTCCAGATAATCCGCCGCCTCCAGGGTCTCCACACCCTCGGATAGTGTCTTCATACCCAAAGACTCTGCCAGATCGATGATACTCTTGATGATCTTTTTGGAATTCGCATTTCCTTCAAAGTCCCGCAGGAACACCATATCCAGTTTCAAAACATCAAAGTTATAATCCTTTAATACATTTAACGATGAATATCCGGAGCCGAAGTCATCCAAAAGCAGACTGTATCCCTTCTGGTGCAGGTCGTCCATGGCTTTTTTCAGCGCCTCCGGATCATCCGTCAAAGCGCTCTCCGTGATCTCCACATGAAGGAGACGATGCGGGATATCATATTTTTCCGTCAACCGTTCCAACTCTTCCACCGGATCCATCAAACCGAAATCCAAACGGGAAAAATTCACGGAGGTGGGCACTACCGCCTCACCCCGATCCAGTCTGGATCGGATATCCCGGCATACGATCTCACAGATGCATTTGTCCAGTTTACTGATCTGGCCCGTTTCCTCCAAGACCGGGATGAAATCTCCGGGAGAGATCATACCCCTTTCCGGATCCACCCATCTGGCCAGAGCTTCACAGGAGCACAATTTCCTGTCCCGTGCCCATACCACCGGTTGGTAGTATACCTTAATATAGCCATCCCGTACAGCCTTATCGATATTATTGATGATATACTGCCGCAGGAGGTAATTCTTGTTCATGGTATCGTCGTATTCGATAAAGTGCTCATCGGGACGATTACCCAAAAGGGAGCAGGCATATCGGGCACGATCCATTTCCAGACGCGGATCATTGTATTCTCCCTTTGGCCGGTATCCTCCCACGTTGATATCGATGTAGAGTTCATCCGGCGTATGGGAGATCACCCTCTGTCGCAAAGCTTCCACACGATCCCGGCATCCCTCTACTCGCGTCAGCACTACAAAATGGTCATTGGCCTGACGGGCATAGGGCTCGCCGGGGAATGCCTCTGCGATGGATCTGGCCACATCGCTGATCAGCTCATTCCCCCGCATATAACCGAAGGAATTGTTATAGGTCCTAAAGTTTGCGATATTGACATACAGATAGATCACATCCGTGTTGGGATGCTTGTCGATATAATGGAGCGCCCACTCATAAAAACGGTTCATATTCGGTGCCCCGGTCAACCGGTCCGTCACCATAGCCTTTTCGATAGCTTCGGATTTTTTTGCCTCCCGCTGTCTCTGGTGATAGATACTGATGGCCACCATGATCAGGGAGATGAAAAAGATCGCATAATTGATCCGATCCCCCTCATCGATACCGATGAGCTCGCCCGTCTCACGACTGACAGCATTGTTTCCTACCCATTCCAAAAAAGTCACCGCGATAACGGATAACATGACGATGGAGATGATGGGGCGCCAGATCAGAAGGCAGGCCACATAGATCACCATAGTCATAAAGCACAAAAACATCCGGCCCTTGGTATAATCCGTAAAGGAAACCTCATATCCAAAATACATGCAGACGCCGGCAAAGATCACCGTCCAGAGTTCACTGAAACGTCGATTGATCTTGATCTTCCCGCGGAGATACATCTGGGCATATATCACAGTGATCACAGCCAGTATCATAAGGATCCAGTAATTCTTTGTATAGTGGAAAAACTCTCCTACCGTATTGCAGATCTGCTCTTCGATCACATACTTTTTGATATAACGGATGATCATGACCAGTTCCAACACCATCATCACCATGGACATATAGGATGCGGACTGCAGATTCGCCTGGTTATGAAAATCGTTCACATATTCACTGTTCCGATATAACCCCAGTGCATTTCTTAACATCTCCCAGGCCTTTACAGCCGGGTTTTTCTTTTCCCCCATCTGTCACAACTCCTCACATTTTCTGCTTCATGTCTTCTTTTGTGATCACCTGGTTCTTACCATGACCCTTTGCATAGTAGAGACATGTATCGGCTCTCTCCACCACGGAAGAGAAATCCTCGCTGACAGCATCGGCATTTGTATATCC
>JAIKZU010000004.1 GCA_024681985.1 Lachnospiraceae bacterium
GTGGTGCTGGCCCAGGACGGAAAGTCCGTGATCCGGCTGACGGTATATGTAAACGGCGAGTTTTTATACTCCATCCAGGGGGATGGGATGATCTTTGCCACGCCCACGGGTTCCACGGCTTACAACCTTTCCGCCAACGGACCCATCGTGGATCCGAAGATGGAAGTGATCCTTATGACGCCCATCAATCCCCATACTTTAAATTCCAGAAGCAGTATCGTTTTGGACACCCGGGATGAGATCTCCATCGAGATCACGCCCCGGCGATCCACGGCAAAGGAAGCCGCCACGGTACTCTTTGACGGAAGCTTTCCCTATGAGGTGGAGCCGGGAGATAAGCTCATTGTGAAGAAAAGCCAGTACAAGACAAAGATGATCTTTATCAAGCAGATGAGTTTTTTGGAGCGTATGCGAAATAAGATGCAGGAAAACTGATTCCGATGAAACCGCTCTTGCTATTATTCATGCATTTGATAGAATGAATCTTGGAAAGAGTATCGGAAAGGAAGAAATGCTAGAAAGGTTACATGTAAAAAATTTTGCACTGATCAAAGAAGAGGAGATCAGCTTCGGCAGCGGATTAAATGTATTATCCGGTGAGACCGGAGCCGGAAAGTCCATCATCCTGGGGGCTTTGGGATTAGCCCTGGGAGGAAAAGCAGACCATGATGTGCTGCGGGACGAGAATACGGAGGCTTTGGTGGAGGCGGTGTTTTCCGTAAGTGAAGCCGAAGAAGAGATCCTCCGGGAAATGGATCTGTCCGTATATGATCACGAAGTGATCATGTCTCGAAAGATCACCGGTGAGCGCTCCTCTGCAAAGATCAACGGAGAGACTGTGCCGGCTGCCCGTATGCGGGATGTAGGCGCTTTTCTTTTGGACATTTACGGCCAGCATGAAAACCAGTCTCTGTTGAACCGAAAGAAACATCTGGATCTTCTGGACGAATTTGCCAAGGGGACTTTGTCGGAGGTAAAAAAGGATCTGCAGGATGTCTACACTACCTATACGGCAAAGAAAAAAGAATACGAAAACGCCAATACGGATGCATCGGATCGTATCCGGGAGCTAGACTTCCTGACCCACGAGGTGGAGGAGATCCAAAATGCTTCCCTTAAGCCGGGGGAGGATGAGCAACTGGAGGAGGCGTTTAAAAAACTCGTAAACGGTCAAAAGATCGCAGATGCCATCGGTGAAGCTTACAGCCTCACCGGCGGGATGGATGCGGCATCGGACCGGATCGGCAGGGCCCTTCGGGAGCTCTCCCCCGTAGAGGAATATGATGAGGACTTAAAACAGTTGGTATCCGTGCTCAGAGACGCGGATGGGATCTTAAGTGATTTTAACCGACAGATCGCCGATTATCGGGATCGGTTCGATCACTCCGAAGAAAGCTTCCGGCAGACGGAAGACCGCTTAAACGAGATCAATCATTTAAAGAGCAAATTCGGGAATACCATCGAAGAGGTTCTTCGGTCCATGGAGGAAAAAACCGAACAGATCGAAAAGCTGCAGAATTACGATGCCTATCTGGAAAACCTGAAAAAGGAGCTGGATGCAGCGGAAGAAAAGGTAAAAAGCCTTTCTTCCCAGCTTACCGTCTTACGGCAGCAGGCTTCGGTGAATCTGTGTGCACTGGTAAAGGATGCTCTGTTGGATCTGAATTTCATGGATGTCTGTTTTGATATGGCTTTTTCAAAAACGGAGGGCTATACCGCAAACGGTGTGGATGTGGCGGAGTTTATGATCTCCACCAACCCCGGGGAGCCGGTGCGGCCGCTGGCGGCCATCGCTTCCGGAGGTGAACTCTCCCGGGTGATGCTGGCCATAAAGACCATCCTGGCTCAAAGCGACTCCATCGATACCCTGATCTTTGATGAGATCGACGCCGGTATTTCCGGTCGCACCGCACAGGCGGTATCGGAAAAGATCTATCTGGTCTCCCGTGCCCATCAGGTGATCCTCATCACGCACCTGCCCCAGATCGCGGCTATGGCGGATCATCATTTCCTCATTGAAAAGGATGTGGTGGAGGGTAGCACTGTTTCCTCCATTCAGGAACTGTATGCGGAACAGATCACATCGGAACTGGCCCGCATGGTGGGAGGAGTGGAGATCACCAATGCCACCTTGGAAAATGCCAGGGAACTGAAAGAATTGGCTGATGAGAAAAAACAGACCATGAATTAAAAAACACATATCCTGATCTCGGTTGACATGCTCTTTTTCTTTCGCTAAAATAACCCTAATTATCAAGCATTCACTAAAAGAAAGGAAGGTGCCCCATGGCAAGAATTATCGGTGAAGGAATTACCTTCGACGACGTTTTATTAGTACCCTCGTATTCCGAGGTTACCCCGAATCTCATTGACCTGACGACAGATCTTACCCAAAAGATCAGACTGAACATCCCTATGATGAGTGCCGCCATGGATACGGTGACGGAGCATCGGATGGCCATTGCCATGGCGCGTCAGGGCGGTATCGGTATCATCCACAAGAATATGTCCGTTGAGGCCCAGGCCGAGGAAGTGGACAAAGTAAAACGTTCCGAAAACGGTGTCATCACCGATCCTTTCTTTTTATCTCCCGATCATACATTAAAAGACGCCGATGAGCTCATGGGCAAGTTTCGGATCTCCGGTGTACCCATCACCGAAGGCGGAAAAAAAGAAGGCAAGCTAATCGGTATCATCACAAACCGTGACTTAAAGTTTGAAGAGGACTTTTCCAAAAAGATCTCGGAGTGCATGACCTCCGAAAACCTCATTACCGCAAAGGAAGGCATCACCCTAGAGGAGGCCAAGAAGATCCTGGCAAAAGCCCGTAAGGAAAAGCTTCCCATCGTAGATGATCAGTTCCGCCTGCGAGGGCTGATCACCATCAAAGACATTGAAAAGCAGATCAAATATCCCCTTTCCGCAAAGGACGATCTGGGCAGACTGCTCTGCGGTGCAGGCGTAGGCATCACCGCAAATATGATGGAGCGTGTGGAAGCTCTGATCAATGCACAGGTGGATGTGATCGTTGTGGACTCCGCCCACGGACATTCCAAGAATATTTTAGATGCAGTCAGAAACATCAAATCCGCTTATCCGGAGCTTCAGGTAGTGGCAGGAAACGTAGCCACCGGCGAGGCCACAAAGGCTTTGATCGATGCCGGTGCGGATGCGGTAAAGATTGGTATCGGTCCCGGATCCATCTGTACCACCCGCGTGGTGGCAGGTATCGGTGTTCCGCAGATCTCTGCCATTATGGATGCCTATGAAGTGGCCAGCAAAAAGAACATCCCCATCATCGCCGACGGAGGCATCAAGTATTCCGGAGATATGACAAAGGCTCTGGCAGCCGGCGGAAACGTTTGTATGATGGGCTCCATGTTCGCGGGATGCGATGAGGCTCCCGGCGATTACGAACTCTTCCAGGGCAGAAAATACAAAGTTTATCGTGGCATGGGTTCCATTGCCGCCATGGAGAACGGCTCCAAAGACCGCTACTTCCAGAGCGATGCAAAGAAGCTGGTTCCCGAAGGTGTGGAAGGACGTGTAGCTTACAAGGGCTCTTTAGAGGATGTGGTATTCCAGTTGGTGGGCGGTATCCGAAGCGGTATGGGTTACTGCGGATGTCCTACCATCGAGGATCTGCACAAAAACAGCAAGTTCGTTAAGATCTCCGCTGCATCCTTGAAGGAAAGTCATCCCCATGACATTCATATCACGAAGGAAGCGCCCAACTACAGCGTGGAAGAGTAAAACAAAACGGGATAAAAAGTCTTCGGTAAGAACCGGAGACTTTTTTTGGATTATCTGTCTCCAATGGATGCAAATAATAGTCAAAAGGGATAAAATAAAGTGGATAAAAGGATGACTATTTTTGGAGAAGAGATATGAGCAGATTTTTTAAAAATACAACCCAGGTAGTGACGGTGCTGGGACTCATCGCGGTATTTTGCGTGTTGATGATCATAGGGCTCTATGCAAGAGATTATGACTTAAAGGTGGAGGACGGGAAGCTGCAGTTCGTGTCGGAGATCGGCATCGCCACCCCCATGGTCCTAAGCTTAAACAATACGGACCCCGGCAAGATCACTGCCCAGACCCAAAAACTCCCCTCCGTGGACGGCTATCAGTTCCGGGTTTCCGGGAATTCCGCCTTCTTTTTGGCAAAGACCTATCGTTCCCAGATCGGGGGACATACAGAGGCAAACCTGAAAAAGGGAAAGACCTATTATTTTCAGGTCCGTGCCTACAAGGAGAATGAAGCCGGACGGGTGGTATATGGCAAATGGGGCGCAAAGAGAAGTATCGCGGCGAAGTAGCCGCTTTGAGAGGTTTTACAAATGGAATTTCGACCATGTATCGACATACATAACGGCAAGGTCAAGCAGATCGTCGGCGAGAGTTTAAATGACGCCGAAAATAAAGCACAGGAGAACTTCGTCTCGGAAAGGGATGCGGATTTTTTTGCAAATTTCTACAAAGAGGAGGGCCTTTTGGGAGGTCATGTCATCCTCTTGAATAAATCGGATTCCCCTTATTACGAGGAGACAAAGGCGCAGGCCCTAAAAGCCCTTCGCGCTTATCCCAAAGGACTCCAGGTGGGAGGGGGCATCACCCCCGCCAATGCCCGGGAGTTTTTGGATGCGGGGGCATCGCACGTCATCGTTACTTCCTACGTTTTTTCCGACGGCAGGATCGATTACGACCACTTAAGAGAAATGGTGGACTGCGTGGGCAGGGAGCACCTGGTATTGGATTTAAGCTGTCGGAAGAAGCATGTGAACTATTATGTGGTGACGGATCGGTGGCAGAAGTTTACGGAGGAGAAGGTCACGTTGGATTTCCTCCGGGAGATGTCCGCTTACTGCGATGAGTTTTTGATCCATGCGGTGGACGTGGAAGGCAAGGACCAGGGTGTGGAAAAGGATCTGATCCGGCTGTTATCTGACTGGGACGGCATTCCCATCACCTACGCCGGAGGCGTAGCTTCCTACGAGGATATCGAGCTGATCAGGGAGCAGGGCTCCGGTCGCATCAACGTTACCGTCGGGTCTGCTCTGGATCTCTTCGGCGGAGATCTAAACTACGAGACGGTACTTCTGATGTGCAAGGGATATGTGCCCCGGGCGGATTAGGATATCCCGGTACGGCAGCAGAAGACCTATGCTGGAGTGGAAAAAGGAAGGCTTCTTGCCATGGTGACGGAATTATAAAAAGTGAAGGGATGGTGAACTTTTTGAGATTTATAAAGATGCAGGGGTGCGGTAACGATTATGTGTATATCGACTGCACCAAAGAAACAGTGAATGATCCAAAGGAGGCAGCGGTCTTTTTGAGCGACCGCCATTTTGGCGTTGGATCCGACGGCTTGATCCTCATCAAACCATCGGATGTGGCAGATTTTGAGATGGAAATGTACAATTCCGACGGCTCCCGGGGGGAGATGTGCGGAAACGGGATCCGTTCCGTGGCCAAGTACGTATATGACTTTGGGCTGACGGACAAAAAACAGATCACCATTGAGACCCTGGCCGGGATCAAGACCCTGGCGCTCAACGTATCCGAGGGAAAGGTGGATACGGTTCGGGTGGATATGGGAGCTCCCATCTTGGAAGCGGCGCAGATCCCCGTTACCTATCCGGAAAAGGAGTTGATCAATAAACCACTGGAGGTGGACGGTACCATCTATCATGTCTCCTGTGTGTCCATGGGCAATCCCCACTGTGTCACCTTTTTGGAGGAGGATGTGCGGCAGCTTCCTCTGGATCGGATCGGACCCAAATTTGAAGCGCACAAGATCTTTCCCAAGCGGGTAAATACGGAGTTTGCAAATATCATCGACCGAAAGCATATCCGCATGCGGGTATGGGAGAGGGGAGCCGGAGAGACTTTAGCCTGCGGTACCGGCGCATGCGCCACGGCGGTGGCTGCCGTCTTAAACGGCCTGACAGAAGATACGGTGGATGTGGAATTATTGGGAGGTCATTTGGAGATCACCTATGACCGGGTGGCAAACACCGTTTATATGACCGGACCTGCCAAGGTGGTGTTCACCGGTGAGATCGATCTGCCGGAGTCTTTCGAAAAAGACGATGTAAAGATCTATTCAAGAAATAGTTTTTAAAATGATATCGATCTAAGAGAAAAATCCTTGTAACCGCGAGATAACGCGGTTTTCAAGGATTTTTTATGGTAATTGTCAAAACACTATGATAAAATAATAACATTGTTGCACTATTGTTGCAGGAAGTGAACTACAATCACACTGTAATTTGCTTTTGTGGAGGCAGATCATGAAGCGAAAAAAAACATCTGAGGCCGTTGAATTCAAGTCGGTTTATGAAGTTCTACAGGTGGACGAGGAAACAGATCCGGAAGGATTTAGACCCTACGATGCGAAGGATTTGGTTGAAGGCATTAAAGTGTATGACTTTATGTTGAACACAGTCAACAGTGGACTGGATGATTATGTGAGGGCTTATGAAAAAGATCCCTCCGATCGGACTACAATCCAGGCAGCGTATACTTTTAAGATAGATGTCCTGGCCGGCATGGCCAAGACCTTCCGTCCCCTTTCCGCATACGGAAGAGACCGTCTGGGAGAGGTCAAAAAATGCAGTCGGGAGTATGCGTCATTTGTGGCACCCTTGATCACAAATATCACGCCGGATAAAGCGGAGTCCTTTTCAAAAGTCCTGACCGAGGATATGAGAGAGGACGTGGAAGTCGGCAAAGTGAAAGCTCTCGGTGCGGTTCGTTACAGAGACGGGAAACTGTACGGAGCAGGGGCCATCGTATATAAAGTAGAATACTCGCCCATCATCGGCGGAAATGTGGGCAGGATCCTTTGGCTGTATGTGCACGAGGATTTTAGAGAACAGGGAGTCGGAGATCACCTGATGGCCGAACTCCTGGGCAGCATGTTGGAAAACGGGATCGAACATGTCACCATTGACGGGCTCACCGGGGATGAGATCGAATTGGATCGCCTGAAGGCATATCTCATGTCCTCCTGGATGTTCGATCTGGAGACCACGCTGAATACGGATGCGTTGATTCGGGTAGGGAATATTAAGAACCTCAGCAAGTTCAAGGATCTGGTCAAAGGTGTCAAATCCCTTTCCGAACTTAAGGACGGAGAGAATTCCAACGGAGTGAAAAACGCACTTAAGCGTATGGGACGCCCCGGCTACCTTTCCGATAAGCTTTTAAAAACGGATTATATCGACCCTGAGCTGAGCTTTTACCTGGGCACGGAGACTACCGTTACGGCGCTCCTTTTAGCCCACAGGCTCCCTTCGGGCAAAATACGTGTGGAGTATCTGAACTCCGAAGACGGTTCCTTTGAACCACAGCAGAAACTGATCTCAGCCTTTTTCAAAAAAACGTCTATTCAATGCAGCGAAGAAACCCTGCTTTACATACCCGTTGATTCGGCAGAAAATGCGATCTTTATTGAAGAGATCTGTCCGATCCAGTTGGGACAGTACATGTTGGAGGGGCTTTTAGCTCCCCGCATCGGTTCCGATGAGGATATCGATGCAAAGATGGTGGCAGCACTGTTAGAATTTGATGAAGATGAAATAGAGGAACTGGATGGTATGATCAAGGCCGCAAAGGAATGAAATGAGAGGGAGGTAACCGATCATGAAGGAAAAGCTGAATGAGAGCTTTATGCTGGATGAGAGTTTTATCCAGGAAGAGGAATTTGAGCAAAAGCAGGAGAACGAGTATGCGGACAATCTCCAGATGAATCTGCAAAAACAGCAGGACAATCTGCAGCAGAACGCCCAGAAGTCAGGGACACTGCAGGCAACTCCTCAGGAGATGGTAGAGCAGAAGATCAGTGATTCCTTCCCGATCACCAAGGAAAATGTCAATACGCCCGAAGGTCCCGTTCCGGTGGAACCTCAGCCTGTTGTTCTCGAAAGAAAGTATGAAGCTATACTCGGTAAACTGGATAAAGACTACAACAATGTTATGGAGACTTGGGGTTATTATCAGAGGATGGAAGAAACCCGTGAACCTTTGAAGTTTCGCATTAAGCAATTGGAGATTGTGGATACCAACGCCAGTCGGTATACTCGTTGGAAGATTGGCTTCTTCATGAACAAGAAGAGTGAGAAATTTGCACGCTTCCAGCAGATCAGTGACATGAAGAATTTTGCGAGAGCCAAACTCAAGCAGCTCAGAGCAGAATATAAGATAGAGCAGGAAAAAGAAAAAGAGAATATATCCCATAAGGGAAAAATAGATTATGAATTCGTTGATCGTACGGGGGAACTGATAAACAGTCGTCCTTTACCGGCCAAAATGCTGTTTCAGCTAACCGGTGGCATTATCGCCGGATTGCAGAAACTCGGCAGGAAAATATTTGCACTTCAAGCCGATTCCAATTATAGAGAAAACAGTTTTATTGTTAAAAAGAACGATTTTGCGGAAAAGACAAGGGATTTCCTCCTGTTAAGATTCAAGAAGGACAGCGTAGCCGCCAAGAATAAAAGGATCGAGAACGAAGACGATAGAAATGAATTAAATGACTACGGCAGTGACCAGGAATTCATGGACTACGAACAGATCTATGATACCTATGAGAGTCTTGTAAAGAACAAGGAAGTTCTTTTGGCTGAATACCAAAAGAGAAATAAAGACAGCGCAAAGATAGAGGCGCTTCAGCAGATGATCGAAAAACAGCAGGATGAAATCGATGCCTATAACAAGAACGTGGAGGATGAGCGTTTTATCCTGACGACGAACATTTCTGATGAACTTGATCAGAAGATCAAAAAAGTAAGATTTAAAAAGTAGGGATTATGATTGAATTATCACATTTGAATTATGCCACCATTATTCTGGATATCAGTGCCGTTATCCTGGTATACGGAATCTTGCGGCAGACCAGGATCATGAGAAAGAGCAGGCTGGAATCGGACAGCCTGTTCTTTGGCATGTTGATACTAACGGTGGTCATGGCTTTATCCGACATCGTGGGATACATCACCGAGGATAAACCGGGTTGGATCCTGATCAATATCCAGATCATATCCATGACCATCTTTTATATCGCTTTTATATTTTTAGCCATGCGGTGGTTTGATTACTGCACTTTCCGGTTCCG
The DNA here is from genome assembly GCA_024681985.1 of Lachnospiraceae bacterium. Lineage (GTDB taxonomy): Bacteria > Bacillota > Clostridia > Lachnospirales > Lachnospiraceae > JAILEN01. The sequence continues at coordinate 9,119 of JAIKZU010000004.1, forward strand.
GGACAAGGGACGGGTGAAAAAGATCGGGATGCAGCCTGCGCTGATCCCCGGAGTACTGACCTTTGGCCTCATCTTTCTCAACCAATCCACCGGGATCATCTTTTCCGTGGATGAAGTGGGAGGATACCACCGGGAGGCTCTGTTCATTCCCATGTACATCGTGATCGTAGCTTACCTGGCCACAGGTTTTTACTACATTGCCAGATACCGTACCAGTGATAAAAAGGTGCTGATCCCCATGTGGCTCTATGTCATGCCCATTGTGGTCAGTTCATTTATCACCTTTGTGGTGGGAGAGGTTTCCATGGCTGCTTTGGGAACGGCCATTACCATCGCCTTTACCCACCTTGGTACCATGAACGAAGTGGCGGAGATCAGTATGAAGGAGAGTGTGCAGTGATGTTTTTGGATGAGATTCATGTAACATTTTATGCGGATGTCGCTGCCGCCATGCTTTCCCTGGGTGTGCTGGTGCTTTGCAGCAGAGGCATCATCAAAGATGACTTTTTAGGTGGTCTTTTCCGTCTGCTGTTGGTGGTGTCCATTTGCCTGTCGGCCATCGATGCGGCCACCTATGCCAGGAAATATCATGAGTTTCCCGGCGCTTACCCTCTGGCCATGGGATTACAGACACTTCTGGAATTGGTCTTAAACTTTATCATATTCTTATGGCTTCTCTACGCCAACTATAAGATCTATCGCAGTCGCGACAGCATCAAGCGAAAGTTTTATCAGTTTATGATCCCTCTCTTCGTACTCATGGGAGTGGATATCATCAACGTTTTTACCGGAATCCTTTTCTACTACGACGAGCACGTGATGTATCATACCACCTGGCTTGTGATCCCATACTATTTGATCCGGTACTTTTATTTCTTTTCCATTGTCATTCAGATCGCCCTTCACAAGAGGCATAACAGGAATCTTAAATTTTTTGACCTGGGTGGTTTTATCATACCGGTGCTGGTGGGCGGACTCGTAACGAATTTAAGTCCCTATTCCGTTATGGCGTTAGGCTTTGCCATCGGTCTTTGCAATGAATATGCGGGCATCATTAACGAACGGAGCTTTATGGACCGACAGACGGGATACTTTAACAGATTCTATCTGAGATATTTAAAAAATGATATCGACCGGGAAGTTTTCTCCCCCAGGAGCGGCATCATTTTTCGACTGACGGATCCGGAGGACATGGGGGATTTTGCTGAGATCCTGTCTTCCCTCCTTCCCAAGAAATGCGAGGTGATCCGTTACAACGAGGATACAGTGGTAATGCTGGCAGAGACCGCGAACAAGGGCGGCCTCCATATGATGTCGGAGGACGTGAACCTGGCAGTGGAGAAGTTTAACACAGACCATAAGGACAGAACTCTGTCGGTATCTATGGATACGATCAGCAAGAAGAAAAAAGAAACCTCCAAGGGCTTTTATGAGATGTTGATCAGAAGGATAGGGTGACCCTAAAGACGGCTTTGTGAAGGAAAATAATTATGAATGTGTTTGAGATATCTGACGAGAATTTAGAAGAGTTCGCCGAGATCCTGGGCATGGACATGATGGACGACATGCAGAGGTCTTTCTATCGTGGATACGGCACCAGTGGTGAGGACGGAAACATCAACGGTGTCCTGGTCTACGAGGTAAAGGGCCTGGAAGACGACGACCGGGATACTTTAAGCCAGATGCTTTTGGTGAAAGCGGATAATGAGGAATCCTACGAAAAGCTCCATGAGATCTACCGGGAGGAAGGCGTGGAAGATGAGGAGATCGTGGAGACCTTTTATGAGTTTGAGGACGCTGCCATGGCCGACTCCTGTGAGAAGGCAGGTTTTTCCAAGGGCAAAAAGGAAAGCCAGATCATCCGGCTCAAACTGAAGGACGCTTCTGCTCTCGATTTTGTCAATAAGATCAAAAAGGTACCGGACTACATCGTGGGGCTGGAAAAACTGTCGGTGACCCAATACCGAGCAGGTGTAAAGAACTGTATCTTCAACGGACAGACCGGTATCCTGGAAGACTTAAGTTATCTTTCCATGGGATGGTTCGATACGGGGATCTCCTCCTGTACCATTACGGACGAGGAGGTAAACGGATTCTTTTTCATCCGTACCACACCTTCGGGAGTGATCGTCCCGGTACTTTTGTATGCATACGGACCCGATTACATTAAGAACCTGGCGCTTATGATCGCCCATAGTGTAAAGGAGGCGGAGAAGCGATATCCGCCGGATACCGAGATCGTCATTCATCGTGCCAGAAAAGCCTCGGCGGAGCTGACCAAAAAGCTCATGCCCCGGATCAAGGGGATGGAGGCATTCTTTGGCGAAAGAATGGAAAATAAATGATCGCTGCCGGGAGAGAATACGAAAGATACAGGAGATCATAATGCGTCCCGGAGGAATGGGTTTAAAAAAGGAGAGGGAAATAAAGTGATTAACAGTGAAACCATGATCATCACTACGGAAGTTGTAAGCGTCATTTTTTTGGCCGTCATATTGTGCGGATCCCTGTTCGGATACTACGGAAGAGACAAGGCGGCGTTTTTTTACCGGTGCTGTCTCATCACCACCATCATAGGACTTTTGACCGATGCGTTCAGTTATGTGATCGATGGTCGGGTGAACGAGACCCTTTTGATCCTGATCAATATGGTCACCTATATTACCTGGGTTTTGATCGTCTTGTTCTTTGCCCTTTATACCATCGCCATGATCGAAAAACGAGTGGTGGTTCGGAAGTGGACCGTGGTGCCGGTTGCGGTTATTACGGGGCTTTTGATCCTGGCATGTGTCGTCGGTTCTTTTAACGGAGCGCTTTTGTATCTGGAGGACGGATACTTTGAGGAAGGCCCCTGGGGCAATGCCATCAGCATTTGGCTTTGCGTCTGCACGGTCTATGTGTACGGGGTTTTGTTCTATTACAGAAAGGCTCTGGAGCGAAGCGCTCTGGTTGCCATCGCCGCATTTTTGTTCTTCCCTTTTTTGGATACGCTGGTCTCTTTGTGTCTGGAGATCGACTACTCTTATCCCATCCTGTCGGTGGCACTCATGGTGGTATATGTGGTCGTTCAGGAAAAGACCGTTTCAGAAGACAACATCCGAAAAAAAATATATGAAGAAGATTCCTATTCTGATCCGGTGACCCGGGTGAAAAACCGCAGAGCATTTGATGACATCATAAAAGCGGATGTTCGGGGCAGGGCAAAGGGCGTGGCCTGTTTTAAACTCCAGGATCTTTCAGATGAGAATGCAGGCAGGTTCGCGAAGCTGATGAGAGAGGTCTTTGAAGGCGGGGATATATTCCGGATCTCCGAGGATGAATTTCAGGTGTTTACGTATAAGACCGGTCGGGAATATTTGGAAAAGAAGATGCATCGTATGAGAGAGATCTTAAAGGAAGAGGGGATTGAATCCTCCTTCGGTTATGCATACGACGAAGAGGCCGCTCTTTCGGATATGACAGAAAGAGCCCGGGCAGAGGTATAGGAGGTAAAATGGATCTGATCATCATTTCTGCGGACATCGTAAGTTTTGTTTTTCTCTTTGTCCTTTTATGCGGTTCACTGTTTGGATCAAAGGATGGTGGACAAAGTACGATATGGTTCAGTTGCTGCCTTTTGGTGGGGCTCTTGGGCACTGTGGCGGATGCTGTGGGGTATCTGACCGTAGATCCTTCCGAAAGCGGCAGCGGGATCCTCTTTGCCTGTATGATGTCCTATATTCTGTGTGCGGGGGAGTTTGCGGTATTTACTTTTTATTTCTTTTCCGTACTTAAGACCAGAGCGACCCTTCCCAAGTGGGCCATCCTTCCGGTGCTTTTGATCAGTGTGGCGGATAGCATTCTCTGCATACTGGGCACTGTAAACGGAAAAATGCTCTACGTGGAAGAAGGCATCGTCATAGACGGTGATTGGGCGGTTTATCCCAGTATTCTGCTGTTTTTGGGCATACTGTATCTATATTATGTGTTGTCCTCTTATCGGAAGGCATTAAGCCCCAATCAGGTATTGGCTTTCGGAGGATTCCTGTTCTTCCCCATTTTGGATTCCTGGATCACTCTCTTTAGTCCGGATATGGACTTTACCTATCCTATCATCGCGCTGGCTTTTCTGGTGATCTACGTGATCGTCCAGGAGCATGCGGTGGCAGAGGAGATCCTGCGCCAAAAGGTTTCCGAAGAGGATGCCCATGTGGATCCTCTGACACGTTTCAAAAACCGCCGTGCCTACGAGGAGGCACTGGAGGCGGAGAGGCGGGGCAGAGCAAAGGGCGTACTGTATTGCACCGTCAATCACATAGATGAGATCAGAGAAAAAGACGGGCCGGAAGCGGTGGATCGGCACGTGGTCAGGTTCGCTGATCTCATGGGAGAGAACTTCCCGAAAGCGGAGATATGCAGGATTTCCGAGAAAGGCTTTGCGGCTTTTTTGTATAAGATGAGTGAAGAAGCCATGGAAAAGAAGGTTCGTGTTTTTAAAGAGATCCTGGAGCAGAACGACGACATGGCATCCTTTGGATTTGTATACAGCGAAGAGGCACCCTTGATGGATATGGTCAGGGATGCCCAGCAGAAGATATAAGGGCGGATCGAGCATTTTTTTCGGCCCGGAGAGATGAAATATGGAACAAAAGAAAAAAAGTATCATAGTGTTGCATCTGCTTTTTCTGGCTGCCATCGCCCTGTGGCTGATCGTAGTCTTGTTAAGAGCGGCCCTGACCGAGGGTGATCAGATCGCTTATCGTTCGGGAGATGTATTTTTGTGCGCCGACGGCTGGTATGACGACGAGGGAAATAAGTGCAATATCGAAAAGTACGTCTTTACAAGGGCCGATGTAGGTAAGGAAAAAGTTTTTCATTACAAAGTGCCGGAGGGGGTCAGTTTTGAAGGAGATACGGCACTTTGCTTTTTTAGCAGAGGGATGAACTTCCGCATCTATTCCACGGCGCAAAAAGACAGCCCCTATTACGGTCTGGAAGGTTCCGGATCCCAGGAGATCTTTGCCTACGATCAGAAAGCAGCAAGACTTTCCGGCACCGATATCGGTCTTACGGTGCATGTGGCACCCCTTCGGATGACGGACAAGCAAAGCGAGATCTCCATCGCCATCACTCCCACAGAGTATTCCGCATTCATCCTGCAGATCCGTATTCAAAAGGCATCTGATTTCATCACCGGTTCCATCATGTCCGTAATGCCACGTTTTATAGGCAGTGTGTTTATCCTGTTTTTCGGCATTTCCATCATGGTCTACACCTTTTTCGCTGTGGATGACAAACGGGATACCAAGGTGGGGCTTTATGCCTGGGGTATGTTTTCTGTGGCCCTGGGAATTCTTCTTTTGATCCAGTCCCAAATGATACAGATCTTAACCGGTCGACCGGAGTTTTGGACGACGCTGAAGTATGCACTGGTATTGATCAGCTGTTATTTCATCGCATTGCTCTGTGATTATATCACGCGGGCGCCTCATAAGCGGTACTCCCATGTGATCGGATATATCGTGGTGACCCTTTTGATCGTCGAGACTCTGGGATCCCTGTTTAACGTATTGTCCTTTTACCGGCTGTGGTATCTGTCGGCTATCATTAATGCCTTTAACGGTTTGGCTGCCATCCGCTATCTGATCATGGAGATCAAGTATAACAAGTGGCATAAAAAAGAGGGGATTTCCGTTTTCCTTTTGGTGATGATCCTGGCGGAAATGACGGCGCTGACTGCGGATCTGGCCATATATGCCGCAGCTTCCAGACATATGACGGATTGGGGAAGACTGACCCGTATCGTCTATATTGCGTTTATCTTTATCATGATCATCGCGCTTCTTCGTTTTTCCATCATTCGAAATCGGGAGGTTGGATTGGTCAATAAATACCGGAGTGAATCCCGGGCAAAGAGCAGTTTCCTGGCCAATATGTCCCACGAGATCCGAACGCCCATCAATGCAGTGTTGGGTATGAACGAAATGATACTTCGGGAAAGCCACGAGGAGGAGATCATCACCTACGCCGCCAATGTAAAGGCCGCGGGAAATAACCTTCTGGGGATCATCAATGATATTTTGGACTTTTCGAAGATCGAAGCGGGGAAGATGGAGATCGTTCCCGTGGATTACGATATGTCCTCCGTGATCAACGATCTGGTGAATATGATCCAGACCAAGGCGGATGCAAAGGGCCTTGAACTGATCTTAAAGATCGATCCGAACATACCGAAGCTGTTAAATGGCGACGAGGTGCGGATCAAGCAGGTGATCACAAATATTCTCTCCAATGCGGTGAAATATACGGAAAAAGGCAGCGTGACCTTCGGTATTTCCTCCGAAAAGAATCCCTATGACGCGGACTCCGTTATCCTGGATGTTTACGTGGAGGATACGGGAATCGGTATCAAGCGGGAGGATTTAGATAAGCTCTTCTCCGAGTTTGAGCGGATCGAGGAGGAACGGAACAGAAACGTGGAAGGCACAGGCCTTGGTATGACCATCACCCGCCGGCTTCTCCAAATGATGGGAAGTTCTATGAATGTGGAAAGCGAATACGAAAAAGGTTCCAAGTTTTCCTTCCGTCTGGGACAGCGTGTGGTCAGATGGGATCCTCTGGGTGATTATGAGAAATCCTACCGCAGTGCTTTGGCACAGCGCAGCAAGTATAAAGAAAAGTTTGTGGCTCCCGACGCAAAGGTTCTCATGGTGGATGACAGTGAGATGAACCGGGTAGTATTCCAAAGCCTGATCAAAAAGACGTTGATACAGATCGACCTGGCGGCTGACGGAAATGAAGGACTTTCCAAGCTCCGAAAGAAGAAATACGACATCGTATTCCTTGATCATCTGATGCCCGGAAAGGACGGTATTGAGACTCTTCGAGAGTTGAAGGATGACCCCGGTAATCCGAATCTGAAGACCCCCATGATCTGCCTGACCGCAAACGCCATCTCCGGTTCCAGAGAAAAATATATAGCCGCAGGTTTTCATGACTATATTTCCAAGCCCATCGATCCGGATGCCTTGGAAAACCTGCTGATGGCGTATCTGCCGGAGAATCTGGTGAAAAGTACGGCGGATGAAAAAGAGGAGCCTGTAACTGCATCTGCCGATACGGAGGTTCCCGCGGAGCTTTTGGCTCTGCAGGGATCGGAATTGATCGATATCGAAAGCGGCATGAAGCATGCCGGCTCTGCGGACGCCTATCTGGCAACCTTAAAGATCTACCATGATTCTTTGGATACAAATGCCGAGATACTAAAGCAGGCTTTGGAGGGGGAGGACTTTAAAAACTACACCATCAAAGTCCATGCCTTAAAGAGTTCCCTTCGCACCATCGGTGCCGAAGCTCTGGGAGAAGAGGCCCAAACGCTGGAAGAGGCAGGAAAGAAAGAAGATGTTGCGCTCATCCGCGCCCATGGAGAGGACTTTATCCAAAGGTGCAAGAGTTTAAGAGATGCCCTGACGCCTGTTTTTGAAAAAGAAGAAGAAAAAGAGGAGAAACCTCAGGCAGATCCGGAACTTCTGGCGGAGGTTTATGAGGCGTTAAGAAATGCCGCGGAAGAGATGGATTCCGACGAATTGGAAGCGGCCTTTGCCCGACTGGAGGAGTATGCGATTCCTGCGACGGATGCAGATCTTTGTAAGGAATTAAAAGCAGCATCGGCCGCCTTTGACTATGAGAAGATCACGCAACTTTTGCAGACGTAGGGGAACGGCAACCAAAGAAACTAATGGCTGGAAGTGGAGCCCTTCGAAATAGCCATTGGAAAATAAATGAAAGAAAGTGAAGAGGAAATGTTTAGAGTAAATCAGGATTATCAAAAGTTACCCGGAAGCTATCTGTTTTCAACCATTGCAAAAAAGGTGAAAGCCTATCAAGATGCAAACCCCGATGCGGCCATTATCCGCCTGGGTATCGGCGATGTGACCAGACCCCTTTCCAAGAGCGTCATTGACGCACTGCATGTGGCAGTGGATGAGATGGGGGACGAGAGCACCTTCCGGGGATATGCGCCAGATCTGGGATATGATTTTTTGCGGGAGGCCATCGTAAAAATCGACTATGCAAAGCGGGGCTGTGATATTGCAGCGGATGAGATCTTTGTGTCGGATGGCGCAAAATCCGATTCCGGAAATATCCAGGAGCTTTTTTCAAAGGACTGTCGGATCGCCGTGTGTGATCCCGTGTATCCCGTATATGTGGATTCCAATGTGATGGGAGGCCGCTGCGGCACCTATGATGCCGACAAAGAGCAGTGGAGCGACATCATCTACATGCCCACCACGGCGGAAAACGGCTTCGTGCCGGAGTTCCCGAAGGAGACGCCGGACGTGATCTATCTGTGCCTGCCCAATAACCCGACAGGAACGACGATCCCAAAAAGCGAGCTGCAAAAATGGGTGGACTATGCAAACAAAAACAAAGCCCTCATCATCTATGATGCGGCTTATGAGGCTTATATATCAGAGTCTGATGTAGCTCATTCCATCTATGAATGTGAGGGCGCAAAGACCTGCGCCATCGAGATCCGAAGCTTCTCAAAGAACGCGGGCTTTACGGGACTTCGTCTGGGCTTTACCGTGGTTCCGAAGGAACTTGTTTTTGACGGTGTATCCGTAAACGGCATGTGGGCACGCCGCCACGGCACCAAGTTCAACGGTGCACCTTACATCGTACAGCGCGCGGGAGAAGCGGTATATTCCGAAGCCGGACAAAAAGAGATCCGGGAATTGGTGGGCTACTATATGCAAAACGCTGCTCTGATCCGCAGTGGCTTAGCGGATGCGGGCTATGAAGTATATGGTGGCGTGAACGCTCCCTATATCTGGCTGAAGACTCCGAACCAGATGACCTCCTGGGAGTTCTTTGACTATCTGTTGGAAAAAGCCAATGTGGTGGGGACACCGGGATCCGGATTCGGTCCCAGCGGAGAGCATTATTTTAGACTTACCGCCTTCGGCACTGTGGAGAATTCCAAGATCGCCTTAGAGCGCATCAAGGCACTGTAGGATGTCGGGATGTCATGAAGCGGATCTATCTGGATTTTGAAAAAACATCTTTGGATCAAGAAGAGCAGGAATTTCTGTCTGCATTCATCCGTGATATGCAAAGCGAAGGTTTCGAAATGCAGCATACAGGGGCGGTTCCCATGCCTGAAATACAGGCCATGGGTACCGTCTCTTTGCATGGGACGGAGGATGTGACGGTGGCGATCTGTGACGATCCAAAGCGGCTGCAGGCCTTTAAAGAGCGTGGGATCCCTGTCATCGGCTACGAAGCAGGCACCGGGAAGCATCTGGATGCCAAGTGGATCCTTTTGTCTTTGGAGGGGGCAGATGCGGATTATGTAAAGAAGGTATACTGCCGCACCAAAGGCCTGCCCCTTACGATCTTAGAAACAGAGCGTACCCTCATCCGGGAGATCTGCATGGAGGATATGGATGCTCTCTTTCGGGTCTATGAGGGAGAGCATATCACAGACTATCTGGAACCTCTGTATGACAGACCGGTAGAAGAGGCCTACGAAAGAAACTACATCGAAAAGATCTACGGCTTTTACGACTATGGCATGTGGGTGGTCTTCGACAAGGCCACCGGAGAGCTCATCGGTCGGGCCGGGGTGGAAAGCCGCGGGGCTTACGAAAGCGCTTCCTGCGCCGAAAAAGATCGGTGGATGTATGCGCCGGACACGGTGGAGTTCGGATTTGTCATCCGGGAAGATCATCAGCACTTAGGGTATGGTACTGAGGTGGGCCGCGCCATCCTTTCCTACACCAAAAATGTTCTTCACAAACGTGTGGTCTTTGCCAAATCCCATCCCGCCAACACCGCAGCCCATAAAGCATTGCGGTCAATTGGGTTTAGGGAACACGGTAGCATTGGTGACGATCGAATTTTTATAATTTATATTTAATAAAGAAAACGAATAAGGTATAATTGAACCTATCCGATTTACACTAAATTTCGGAGGAGAAGTGGCAAAAGGCAGCGAGGACCTGATTTTTCGTCGGTACTTAATGAACGAAGTGAATTTAGCACCGCTACGGAAAATCAAGAACGAGAGTGTGCCGAGCGGTTTTGCCCACTTCGACGACGAAAACAAGTAAACAATAAATATAACGAGGAAAATTATGGTAACCAGAACATCCGAATTAAAACAATTACAGAAACTATACGAGAGCGCCGGTAATCAGCTCGTCCTGCTAAGCGGCACTGCCCGCAGCGAAAAAGAGCGCCTCATCACCGATTTCTGCAAAGACAAAAAGCACTTCTATTTCCGTGCCCGAAACATCTCCGGCACAGAACAGCTGCAGCAGTTTAAAACCCAGGTCCAACACACCTACGACATCAAACTCCAAAAGGACAGCTACGACGAATGCTTTACCCGCATGAAGTCCGGCAACGCCTCCAAACTGGTGGTGGTCATCGACGAATTTCAGACCTTGCTCAAAAACGACGGGGCATTTTTTGAAAGTGTGCTGCGTTTGAAAAACCGACAGCTCTACCCGGGACCGGTGATGATCCTGTTGGCGAATTCCTCGCTGAGCTTTACGAGACGCACCATGGCGGATATGCTGGGGGACGGCTATGACGCCATCGACAGTGTGGTGGAGCTGAAGGATTTTTCTTTTTTGGATATCGTCCGCGCCTGTCCGGGATACAGTCTGTATGACACGGTATGTGTGTATGGCATCGTGGGAGGCATCAGCGCCTACCTGTCCCGATGGGACAGCACAAAGAGCGTTAAGGATAACGTGTGTCATCTGATCTTAAACCCTTACGGTGCTCTGTTTACGGAAGCGGAGGATTTTATCGGGACGGAACTTCGGGAACTGTCGGTGTATGATACGATTCTTTATGCCATGGCATCCGGCAACGAAAAGCTAAACGACCTGTATAAAGCCACGGGTTACTCCCGGGCAAAGATCTCCGTATATTTAAAGAACTTGGCGGCCTTTGATGTGATCGAAAAGGTGGTCTCCTTTGAGACCGGAGGTTGGGAAAATGCAAAAAAAGGCATCTACCGCATCAAGAATCCTTTTATCCGTTTTTGGTTCCATTTCATCTATCCTCACCAGTCCGAACTCTGGACTTTGGGAACGGATGACTTTTATGAGAACTATATCGAAGGGGAGCTGCGCAGTTATCTGACCCCTTATTTTTCCAAGGTCTGCACAGAGTACCTGGAACTTTTGAACCGGGTGGGCAAGACCCCCATTCCCATCACGAAGATGGGAACTTGGATCGGGAAAGAGGGCACCATCGATATCGTGGGCATGAGCGAAGAGGGAGAGTGCGTCACCGGTATCTGCAACTGGGAAAAGATCCGCATGATGTACGATGATTATCAGGATCTGCTCTATGCCATGAAGCAGGCCCGGATCCATGCAAAGGTGACCTATCTGTTTTCCGCAACGGAATTTGATGTGCGCTTAAAGGAACTGGCAAAAAGAGAACCCACCTTAGAACTGGTGGATATGAAGGAATTGTAGGAAAGACTGGATATGGGAAAATCCTTGTTTATCGCGGAGAAACCCTCCGTGGCTCAGTCCTTTGCCGATGTCATGGGAGAAAAACTGACCCGGCGGGACGGCTACCAGGAAGGGGAAAATGTCATCGTCACCTGGTGTGTGGGACATCTGGTGGGGATGAGTTATCCGGAAGTATATGATGAAAAATTAAAACGGTGGACCATGGACACCCTGCCCTTTCTGCCGAAGGAATACAAATACGAAGTGCAGCCCAATGTAAAAAAGCAGTTTTCCATTGTAAGCTCTTTGTTAAACAGGGATGATGTGGATACCATCTACGTCTGCACCGATGCCGGACGGGAGGGAGAATACATCTATCGTCTGGTGCGGCAGGAGGCAAAGGTCCATGACAAAGATGAGCGGAGAGTCTGGATCGACTCCCAGACGGAAGAGGAGATGAAGCGGGGGATCCGGGAGGCCAAGCCCTTAAGTGCCTATGACAACCTTTCTGCCGCTGCTTATATCCGGGCAAAGATCGATTACTCCATGGGTATCAATTTTTCCAGGGTGTTGTCTTTAAAATACGGCCGGACCATGGCCTCTTTTTTGAATGAGAAATTCTGCTCCGTGGCAGTGGGGCGGGTGATGACCTGTGTACTGGGCATGGTGGTAAAGCGGGAACGGGACATCCGTGAGTTCGAAAAAACCCCTTTTTACCGGGTGATCTCCGACGGATCCGTGATGGATGCAAGGCTGCAGCTGGAATGGAAGGCTGTGGAGGGGACGAAGTATTACAACAGTCCGCTTTTGTACAAAGAAAACGGTTTCAACGAAAAGGGCAGTGCCCTAAAGCTGATCTCCGAGGTCTCCGGCATACCGGCAGAAGAGCTGGACTTTGACGAGGAAGAAAAGGCAAAGGTATCCTGCGAAGCCGTCATTGAAAAGGTGGAAAAAAAGACGGAAAAAAAGAATCCGCCGCTTTTGTACAACCTGGCGGAGATCCAGAACGACTGCTCCAAGCTGTTTAAGATCTCTCCGGAGCAGACCCTGGAACAGGTCCAGTCCTTATACGAAAAGAAAATGGTCACCTATCCCCGAACGGATGCCAGAGTGTTGTCCTCCGCTATTGCAAAGGAGATCGACAAAAACATCCGGGGCCTGGGGGGACTTTCCATGATGAAGCCCTTTGTGGATGAGATCCTGGAAAAGGGCAGCTTCAAGGGCCTGGAAAAGACCAAGTATGTCAACGACAAACAGATCACGGATCACTATGCCATCATCCCTACGGGCCAGGGCTTAAACGCGCTTCGCTCCTTAACAGCTTTGGAACTGAAGGTGTATGAGATCATCGTCCGCAGGTTTTTGGCCATTTTTTTGCCGCCGGCGGTATTTGAAAAGATCTCTCTGACCGTTGATTGCAGAGGAGAGAAGTTTTTCGCCTCCGAAAAGTATGTAAAGGAAGAGGGATATCTCTCGGTGATGCACTATACCTTCTCCAAGAAAAAGGGGGAGGAAAAGGCCGAGGAAAAAAAGGAAGATTCTAAAGGAACAGACAGCTCGGAAGAAACGGAAGAGGAAGAAGAGGAACTGAAAAACACCGCTCTTCGTCAGATCGCTCCTAATCTGAAAAAAGGGGTGGCCATGCAATTTGAAAAGATGTACGTCAAGGAAGGGGAGACCTCCCCGCCGAAGCGTTTTACTTCCGGCTCCATGATCCTGGCTATGGAAAATGCAGGGAATCTCATCGAGGACGAGGAGTTAAGAGAGCAGATCAAAGGCAACGGCATCGGCACCTCCGCCACCCGGGCGGAGATCATCGCCAAGCTGGAGCGGGACCGGTACATCGCTTTAAACAAAAAGACCCAGGTCATCACCCCCACCCTGTTGGGAGAGATGGTGTATGACGTGGTATTCTTTTCCGTGCGGCAGCTCTTAAATCCGGAGCTTACCGCCAGCTGGGAAAAGGGTTTGAGTTACGTGGAGGAGGGAAGTGTCACCTCCGAGGAATACATGGAAAAATTGGAGGCCTTTGTTACCAAGTACGTAAATTCCGTTAAGGGATTAAACAACGCCTACAGTTTAAACCGGTATTTTCATAATGCTTCCCAGTATTATACAAAGAATACGAAAAAGACAAAGACCAAAGAAAAGAAAGAGTAAAGGATAAACATATGGAAAACGCAAAGATCAGTGCAATGTATGACCTGAAGGAAACCATTGCAAAGGAACTTTTTGAAGGAAAGACCTATCCCTGGGAAGTGTTAAAGGAGATCGGGGAGTTCATCTTAAAGCTGGGTCCCACCTTGGATCCGGCCGTCTTCGAAAAAAAAGGAGAAAATATCTGGATCGCAAGATCCGTTACCGTGGCGCCTACAGCGACTTTAAACGGCCCCCTCATCATCGATGAGGACACGGAGGTCCGCCCCGGGGCTTTTATCCGGGGGAATGCCATCATCGGAAAAAACTGTGTTATCGGCAATTCTACGGAGATCAAAAACGACGTGATCTTTAACAATGTGCAGGTGCCCCATTACAACTATGTGGGAGATTCGGTCTTAGGCTTTCATTCCCATATGGGTGCAGGCTCCATCACTTCCAACGTAAAGAGTGATAAGACTTTGGTGGTGGTAAAAGATGCATTTGCCAAGGAATCCATTGAGACTGGACTAAAGAAGTTCGGTGCCATGCTGGGAGACTATGTGGAAGTGGGATGCAACAGTGTCTTAAATCCGGGAACCGTCATTGGTCCCCGCTCCACCGTATATCCTGTGTCCATGGTACGGGGTGTCATTCCGGCGGACTGCATTTACAAGAATAAGAGTGAATTTGAGATCGTGCCGAAAGAGTAAAAAAGGGGACGTACCCTGTCCCCCCCTTCAGATCCGCTTGCTTAAGAAAGCCATGAGTTTTCGGATCAGCACAAAGTCCCCCTGGATCTCTTCCACGGCCTTGCGGTTCTCCTCGGAGAAGCCCACCAGGATATTGTGGTTGGCCTCTGCCAGATAGTCCATGATACCGTCGATGTTGGTCTTTGTGTTCTTCGGGCATTTGATGTACTGTCGTTTCTCTCCGGTGATGTAAAGGGTGTAGGAAATGGAAAAATGATGCCATAGGAATTTGTGCAGGGTGGAGTATTTGTAGATCCAGATGATTTTTTGGATGGGCACCACAGCCACTCCGTAACCGGAGGTCTCAATAAAAAAGTGTTCCGTAATAAACATATCCTCGGTGGCCAGCTGAGGGAGAGTCAACAGTTCTTCCTCCGCGACAGCGAGGATTTTTTTCGGGTTACCGTAGGGGGCCAGCTTGCGGATGGCGGGACTAAAGTCCGGACGGATGATGTATAAAAGGTCCAAAAGAATGCAGACCACGGAATACAACACCGCCAGTTCAATAAACAGCCGCAGCAGATTGATACGGATGCCGTTTCCTGCGGGTTCCGAGAGCATATAAGAGGACATGATATTGTGGATCCCCTCCGACGTCCAGGAAAGATCATCTGCCAGATGGGAGAGAAGCTTTTGCTCGGAAGTGGCATTATGGATGATCTGTCCGATGACATTTAATTCCTCAATCTCAGGCAATCCCTGCTGGCAGGTCTTCGGTCGAAGGAGCACCACCACACAGTCATCTCCGTACATGGTGTAGTAGAAGTACCCGATATCAAAGCCCAAGATACTCTTTTTATAGCCGGTGAAATACAGTTGGTGCAGATCCAACCGGATGTACTGGCTGCGGACATCATACAGCTTTGCAAAGGAATCTCCCTCCGTCACGGCGGTGGGAAACATCATGTTTACGATGGGAAAAAAGAAGGAGATGGCGGCTAAAAGCAGCAAAAATAAAAGCGGAGAAACAAGTCTCCTGCTGTAAAAAGAACGGATGCTTTTGGATATGTAATTCCGGTAATCGTTGTTCATGAAGCCACCTCGATGAATAGTGAACGCAATCAATACGTTCACTATATCATTTCGGATTTTATAATGAAATAGAGTATTTGAAGAAAAAGAGAAATGTGCTAAAATTATATGACTGCTTATGTTAAAAAATAAACAGAGTAAATTAATAGGACAAACGGGAGCTAATCATGGCAGATTATGTGGTACGCGCGACAGCTGCGAAGGAGCAGATTCGCGCATTTTCCATCACAAGTAAAGAGATGACGGAGTATGCGAGAAAAGCGCATGACACGAGCCCGGTGGTGACGGCGGCTTTGGGCAGGACCATGGCGGCGGCTTCCATGATGGGTACCATGATGAAAAGCCCTACGGACGTGATGACCATACAGCTCATGGGAGCAGGTCCCATGAAATCCCTTACGGTGACATCGGATGTAGCTGGGAATGTTAAGGGCTTTGCAGCCAATCCCCAGGTGATCCTTCCGGCAAAGAATGGCAAGCTGGATGTAGGTGGTGCCATCGGCATGGGGGTGCTCCGTGTCATTCGGGATCTGGGATTAAAAGAACCCTATGTGGGCACTGTGGAGCTTAAGACCGGTGAAGTGGCGGAGGATCTGACTTACTATTTTGCTACCTCCGAGCAGACCCCTTCCTCCGTGGGACTGGGGGTTCTGATGACCCCTGACAATACCGTGGATGTGGCAGGAGGATTCATCGTGCAGCTGATGCCGGATACGACCGACGAAGTCATCGACCGGCTGGAGGAGAATATCAAGAAACTGGAACCGGTGACCACCATGCTAAAAAACGGCATGACTCCGGAGGATATGCTCTCCACCGTGTTGGAAGGACTGGAGCTTTGCATCACGGATAAGAGCAATGTGGGATTTGTCTGCGACTGTTCCAGGGAGCGGGTGCACAGGAGCTTGTCCGCGTTGGGCGTTGAGGACTTAAACAGCATCCTCGAGGACGATAAGCCGGTGGAGGTGCGATGCCAGTTTTGCAACAAGGATTACCAGTTTTCATTGGATGAGATACGCAAGATCCTTTCCGCGCGAAAGGAAAAAATATCGTCTTCCGGGGGAGAGGAACAATGAAGGATGGATTTATAAAGACAGCCGCTGTCACACCCCGGGTGAGTGTGGCCGGTGTGGATGAAAATGTGCAGGTGATCAAAAGCTATATGGAGCTTGCCACCGACGAGCATGTGAAGGTCTGTGTGTTTCCTGAGCTTTGCATCACCGGATATTCCTGTGGAGATCTGTTCTATCAGGACAGGCTTCTGTTAGATGCAGCAAAGGGGCTTATGACCCTTCGGGATGCCACCCGGGACCTGGAAGGTCTCTTTTTTGTGGGACTTCCCTTTTTGCATCGGGACAAGATCTACAACGTAGCGGCAGCCCTTTCCGGCGGAGAGGTGCTGGGTCTCGTACAAAAGACCCATGTGCCTGCTTATAACGAATTTTACGAAAGCCGGCAGTTCACCGCCGGTTTCGCGGACACCGAAGAAGCCATACTTCCCGATGGAAGCAGAACTTATATTGGGACGAAGCTTTTATTTCGGTGTGAGAATATGAAGCAGCTTACGGTGGCGGCGGAGATCTGCGAGGATCTGTGGGTTGCAAACCCTCCCAGTATCGCCCATACCGCAGCAGGGGCGACTTTAGTGGTAAACCTTTCCGCCAGTGATGAGCTTACAGGCAAGCGGGCCTACCGAAAGACATTGGTAGAGACCCAGTCTGCCAGACTTTATTGTGGATATGTATATGCGGGAGCGGGAGCGGGAGAGTCTACCCAGGATGTGGTCTACAGCGGCCACAGCATGATCTGTGAAAACGGCAGGACCCTGATGGAAAGCGAACCTTTTTCCGATGGCATGATCCTGTCGGAGATCGATCTGGACATCATCTCTTTCCGTCGGAGGAACACCACCACTTATGGGACGGTGCCTCCGGGAGACTATCATATATCCACCTTTCATCTTTCGGAAGAAGAGACGCAATTGAGTAGGTCCATAGACCCCATGCCCTTTGTGCCCGATGATGATACAGACCGGAGAGCCCGTTGCGAGGAGATCCTGGACATTCAGTCCTTCGGCCTCGTAAAGCGCTTGGATCATACAAAGTCAAAAAAGGCAGTGGTGGGTATATCCGGTGGTCTGGATTCCACTTTGGCACTGTTGGTGACGGCCCGTGCCTTTGACATTTTGGAACTTTCCCGAAAGGGGATCATCGCTGTCACCATGCCGGGCTTCGGCACCACGGATCGGACCTATCAAAATGCCCTTTCCATGGTGCATGCTTTGGGAGCTACCCTGATGGAAGTGGATATCAAAGCTTCCGTGCGGCAGCATTTTTCGGATATCGGACAGGATGAAGATGTCCATGATACCACTTACGAAAACGCCCAAGCCAGGGAACGGACCCAGATCCTCATGGATCTGGCCAATAAAGAGGGCGGCCTGGTGGTGGGCACCGGGGACCTTTCGGAACTGGCTTTGGGCTGGGCCACCTACAATGGCGACCATATGTCCATGTACGGCGTGAACGCCTCCGTTCCGAAGACGCTGGTACGGCATTTGGTAAAGTATTACGCCGATGTCTGCGCAGCTTCGGATGATACTTTAAAAAATGTGCTTTACGATGTTTTAGACACTCCGGTCTCCCCGGAGCTTCTTCCTCCAGAGAACGGACAGATCGCCCAAAAGACGGAGGAGCTGGTGGGACCTTATGAACTGCATGATTTCTTCTTGTATCACATGCTGCGTTTGGGGCGTACGCCGAAAAAGATCTTTCGTCTGGCAAGGATCGCCTTTGCAGGCACCTATGATGCATCGGAGATCCTAAAGTGGCTGGAGACATTTTACAGACGTTTTTTCGCACAGCAGTACAAACGGTCATGTCTGCCGGACGGACCGAAGGTGGGAACGGTTTCCCTTTCTCCCAGAGGAGATCTCAGGATGCCGTCGGATGCCGTGGCAGATCAATGGATAAAGGAAATTGAGGAACTTAAATCTTTGGGGAAATAGACTTAAATACTTAGGAGTTGGAAAATGAAGGACAGAAAGAGTATCGGCGTCTTTGTTGCAAACAGTCATACGGATCATCCCGGAAAGATCATCAAGGGGATCTATCAGTATTTCAGTAAGCAGGACGTGGATGTTCACTTTTTTTTGGGAACGGAAGTAGCGGGGTTTCATGACAAGGGAGACGATCAGTCGGACAGTTTAAATTTCGATTATCAGTATCTCTCCTTATACGATTATGCCAAATTCGAAAAATTTGACATGATCCTCATCGGGTTGGGTACCATATCCACCTTCCAGCGGATGTTGGACAAGCAGCTGTTTTTGGAACAGTTCGATCCTACGCCGATCTTGGTTTTGGAAGATGTGACAAAGCCGAAGACGGGCTTTAATCTGATCATCGACAACTACGGCGGCATGAAGCAGATCGTGGAGCATCTGATCCTTGAACACGGCAGAAAAGACATCTGTTATCTCAGCGGCCCGGAGGAAAACTATGACTCCCAGCAGCGTCTAAAGGCTTATCTGGACACCATGATCGAGAACGGCCTTTTGGTGACGGATGAGATGATCGAATATGGGGATTATTCGGAGCAGGTGGACGAACAGGTGAATAACCTGTTTGCCAATAATGAACGCGTGGAAGCAGTGGTATGTGCCAATGACGATATGACCCGTTCCGTATACCGCTATTGTGAAAATCACGATCTGGTGGTGGGCAAGGACGTTTTAGTCACCGGATTCGACAATGTCAGCTGGGCCTGGGCGGCGCAGCCGGGACTGACTACCGTAAAGCAGAAGAGTACCACTATGGGACGTATCGCCGCAGAACTGGCGCTGCGCTACTTAAACGGTGAAGAGGTGCAACCGGAGGCTATCGGCACCTCCATCATCACCCGACATTCCTGCGGTTGTACTTCTGCCAGAAACCGGGCCACGGAAAAAGAAGAAACCAACGTATACTCGGCATTAAGTGAGTCCAGACGGATCTGGAACCATGCCGTGGCGGGACCTTTGCATCTTAGAGAGATGATCCAGACCACGGACAATGAGCATGCATTTTTCTCTACCATTGCACGGCAACTGATCCGCATGGGTATCAAATCCTCCTTTATGTTCCTTTTGAAGGAGCCTATGCTAAATGAAAAAGGTAAGCCCTGGAAACTGGATGAGGAACTTTATGTGGTATTCCGCCAATACGGCGAGACCTTCCATATCCACGGGGTGGAGGAAGCGAAAACAGTAAAGGTGGGAGAGGGACTGATCCCCAAGCGGCAGTTCAGGGATGACGGACCGCACAGTTATTTTTCCTTCCTTCTGTTTGACGGGAACCGACAGTATGGCATACTGACGGTGGAGATCGAGCCGGAGAATGTCTCCGTGTTCTACCTCTATGCATCCCAGATCGGTATCGCATTCCACTTTAGAGAGCTGTCCTTCCAAGCAGAGGAAGACAAAGAAAAACTGCAGGAGCAGAATGCCCTGTTAAACTATTCCGCTTCTTCGGATGCGCTGACGGGACTTTTAAACCGCCGGGGTGTACTGGAGCAGATGCAGCGGTTGAACCTGACCAACGAAGGCAAACAGGCCTGCATCTTCATCGGGGATCTGGACCATTTGAAGCAGATCAACGACACCTTCGGACATGCGGAGGGAGATTTTGCCATCAAGGCGGCATCGGAGCTTCTTCGTCGCGTGATCGGCGGAAGCGAACCTTTGGGACGTATCGGCGGCGATGAGTTTTTGGGTATGTTCTTGATCGAGGACGGAGAGGATCCCCAGGAGGTCATCAAGAAAAAGATCTCCGATGCAAAGCTGTCGGCGGAACTGTTTAATACGGTCTCCGGTAAGCCTTATTATCTGGGAGTGTCCATTGGTGCGCATGCCTTTGTGTGCTCACCGGATGTGGTGGTCTCCAATCTCATCAAAGATGCGGACCGTCAGCTTTACATTGCAAAAAAGAGCAGGAGGGAATCTGTATGCCGGGAAGTTCCGGTTACGGAAGACCGAGAGGATTTTCATATAGATGACACCGTGCTTTACGATACGGAGGACGATGATTAACAGATGTTGGATTGGATAAAAGAAAAACTTAAGATCGTAGGGATCATACTGTTGATCCTTTTGGCACTCTACATCGTGCTGTCCGTGTATTTTATGAAGCACTTCTATCTGCACAGCACCGTTAACGGTGTGCCTTCGAACGGTGCCTCTGTGGAAAAGGTCAAAGAATCCATCGGAGATGCAGCGAAGGATTATTCCCTTACGGTGGTGGATGAGGCCAACGACAAAGAGTATTCCATCGATGGGGAGGATCTGGGACTGGAGACCTCCTTTGCGGACGGAAAGCTGGAGTCTTTGATCGAGGACCAAAACGGCTTCAAGTGGATCTACTACCTGTTCAAAGGAAAGAAATATTTTTCCGATACGGTGGTCACCTTTGATGCGACGGCACTGAAAAAGATGGTGAACGAAATGGAACCCGTCACCACTACGGATTACATCGAGACCAAGGATGCCACCTGTGAATTCGACGGGAATTCCTATGTCATCGTGGAGGAAGTGTACGGTACCAACATTGACAAAGAAGCCTTTCTGGCAGCCCTTGCCACAAAGATCGAATCCATGCAGACGGTGGTGGGCTTAGAGGCAGACAAATGTTACGTGCAGCCTAAGATACTCTCCGATTCGAAAGAGTTAAAACAGCGGGTGTCCGAGCTGAACAAGCGTCTGGACATGAATATCAATTATACTTTGGGTGGAAAAGTGGAAGTGGTCCCTCGGGAGACCATCGCCACCTGGATCTATCCGGACGAAAAGGGAAATATCGCCTATGACGGGGATGCCATTGCCGCCTTCGTGGCAGAAATGGGCAAAAAATACAATACCTTCGGTCAGGCAAAGACCTTAAATACATCCTGGGGGACCACGGTGACGGTACCGGGGGGTACCTACGGATGGAAGATCGATGAAGAGGGAGAGACGGAGCAGCTCATAGCGGATCTGGAAAAAGGAGAGGATGTATCCCGCGACTTCGTGTATAAATACACAGCCAATTCCCACGATGGAAATGATTACGGCAACAGCTATGTGGAGATCAACCTCACCGCCCAGCACCTCTACCTCTATGTAGACGGCAGCTGCGTCTTGGATACGGATTTTGTCTCCGGTAATACCTCCAAGGGAAACGGCACCCACGTGGGAGCATACTATGTGATGTATTGTGAAAAAAATGCCACCCTCCGGGGAGATAACTATACCACCCCCGTCAGCTTCTGGATGCCCTTCCACGGCAATGAGGGGATGCATGATGCCACCTGGCGTTCGGCCTTCGGCGGCCAGTTGTACAAGACAGGCGGTTCCCATGGCTGTGTGAACCTGCCTTATTCCGCGGCACAGACCATCTTCGGATATGTTTCCGATGGCTTCCCGGTTTTGGTTTACGAGCTTCCGGGAACCCAGAATCTGCGGTACGAGCGGGAAGTGGCAGAGACCGCCATGACCGCCATCGATCAGATCGGGGAGGTATCACTTGACAAAAAACCTTCCATCGATAATGCCAGAGCCGTGTATGACGGATTAAACGACGAACAGAAATCCTTTGTCACCAATTATGATGTGCTGGTGCAGGCGGAGCAGACCTACCAGGCGCTGTTGGATGAAAAGGAAAAGAAAGATAAAGATAAAACGAAAAAAGAAAAAGAAGTCGAAGAGGAAGAAGACGGGGAAGACGAGGAAGAAGCGGATGAGTAGCTGGGAAGATAATGTGCGGCGCACCACCCCCTATGTCTTTGGCGAACAGCCCAAGGCAAAGGATATTATCAAATTAAATACCAACGAGAATCCCTATCCCCCTTCGCCGAAGGTGGAAGAGGTATTGCGTTCCTTTGATTGCTCCCTGCTTCGGAAATATCCGGACCCCCTGATCTCGGAGCTTACCAATGCCTTGGCGGCGGAATACCATCTGCCGGCGGATCGGATCTTTGTGGGGGTGGGCAGCGATGACGTTTTGGCCATGAGCTTTCTGACCTTTTTCCACGGGAAAAAGCCTGTTTTGTTTCCGGATATCACCTACTCCTTTTATGATGTATGGGCAGATCTTTTTGAGATCCCTTATGAATGCCCGGCCCTAAAGGATGATCTTTCCATATGCAAAGAAGATTATCTAAAAGAAAACGGCGGTATCGTTATCCCCAATCCCAATGCGCCTACGGGACTTTTATGTCCCCTTTCGGATCTGGAGGAGATCGTCAAAATGAATCCCGCTTCCGTGGTGATCATCGATGAGGCTTACGGAGATTTTTCCGGAGAGTCCATGCTGCCTCTGACGGAAAAATACGATAACCTTCTGGTGGTGATGACTTTTTCCAAATCCCGCTCCTTGGCAGGCAGCCGCATCGGATTTGCCTTTGGAAGCAAAAAACTCATCGCCCGACTGCAGGACATCAAGTTTTCCTTTAATTCCTATACCATGGATATGCTCTCCATCAAGGTGGGTGTGGCAGCCCTTTCGGACAGGGACTATTTCCGCAGCCGTGTGGAAGAGATCATTGCCACCCGGGAGTGGACGAAAGAGGAACTGCAAAAGCTTGGGTTCTCGTTTCCGGATTCTAAAACGAATTTCATTTTTGCCACCCATGAGAAGGTGCGGGCAGAGGTGATCTTTGAAAAACTAAAAGAAAAAAATATCTATGTGCGGTACTTTAACAAACCGAGGATCGATAACTATCTTCGGATCTCCATCGGCACCAAAGAGGAGATGGAGCACTTGATCACGGTACTGAAAGAGATATTGTAGAAAGGTTTATTTATGGACGCACTTGTTGAATTTTTTACAGCCACCCTGGGACAGTATGTTTCCGCCGAGGTGGTGGTGTTTCTCATTTCCATGGTTCCTATCTTAGAATTGAGAGGCGGGCTTTTGGCGGCATCTCTTTTGCAGATCCCCATTACCAAGGCCATTCCCATCTGTATCATCGGAAACATCATACCCATTCCCTTCATACTTTTGTTTATCAAAGCCATCTTCAAATGGATGAAGAACCACAACATTCTAAAAGGCGTGGTGGAGCGCATCGAAGAACATGCCATGAAACGGAGCGGACAGGTATCCAATGCGGAGTTTATCGGACTGATGCTCTTTGTGGGGATCCCGCTGCCGGGTACCGGCGCATGGACCGGATCCCTCATCGCATCCCTTTTGGACGTGGATTTTAAAAAGGCAGTCATTGCCGAACTTTGCGGCATCGCCATCGCAACGGTGATCATGAGTATCGTATCCTACGGGCTTTTGGGTTCCGTCATCCGCTAAAGAAACTGACCAAAACAGAACGTATATGGCAAAACGAAAAAAGACGAAAAAAAACAGAACCCTGATCTGGAGCATATTGATCCTGCTTTTGGCCGGCGCCCTTGCCACCGGTATCTATTTCCGTGTGGATGAAGCGCTTATTGCGCTGATGACGGATGAGAAGGGCAGCACGGAAGTCCTGGCAAAAAAGCAGACACAGGATAAGTCCGGATCCGATGGGGATAAAAAGACCAAGACCAAAGACGGAAAAAAGAAGACCGAAGCAAAAGACGATAAAGCAAAAACGAAAAAAGACAAAACAAAGACCGAGGAAAAAGACACCGTTGTTGTCCTCACTGGGGACATCGAACTGTCCTCTTATGTGCAGAAGAACTACGATGCGGGAGGGATCGAACAGGTGGTTTCCGCCGGTCTTCGTCAGTATTTAACGGATGCGGACATCCTGGAAGTAAATAACGAATTTGCATTTTCCACCCGTGGCACCCCGGCGCCGGATAAACAATATACCTTTCGGGTAAACCCCTCTTATGTTTCCGTGCTGACGGATCTGGGAGTGGATGTGGCCGGTCTGGCAAACAACCACAGCTTAGACTACGGAAAGGAAGCCTTGACGGATACCTTTACCACCCTGTCGGATGCGGGCATCGCATACACGGGAGCGGGAAATGATCTTGCCGATGCGTCAAAGCTTGTCATCAAGGAAGCAAACGGTAAAAAGATCGGCTTTCTGGCCGCCAGCCGGGTGATCCCCGTGGGTTCCTGGAATGTGGAAAATTCCCGACCGGGCATTTTTACCTGCTACGATACCACGGCGCTTATAAATGCCATAAAGGAGGCCAGGCCGAAGGTAGACGTGTTGTTCGTCTGTGTGCACTGGGGCACGGAGCATACGGATGTGCTGACGGATTATCAAAAGGCCAACGGGCGTGCTTATATCGACGCCGGGGCGGATGCCGTCATCGGTGCCCACCCGCATGTGCTGCAGGGGATCGAATACTACAACGGAAAGCCCATCTTTTACAGCCTGGGGAATTTCATTTTCAATCAGAACATCAACTCCACCATGGCGGTGCAGTTTACCATATCTCCAAAGAATGAGATCAGGATCCGGCTCCATCCGGCCACTGCGGTAAACGCCACCACCTCCTATGCCACGCCGGAGAAATCCGAAGCCATCTTTTCGTATCTGATGAGCATTTCTCCCGGCGTTTCCATCGACAAAGAGGGGAACATGACGCCGAAGTAATGTAAATTGACACATAATTTCCACAAATTTTTCTTTTGGGATGAAAAAAAGAGTGGTAAAATAAGAGTTGTTTCATTTCTTTGCGTGGATGTATGAGGCGGGGTTCGACAGTGTATGTGCAGATAATTAGCGAAGATCCCTCTTCGCAGGAAGAAAAACAGAAGACAAAAGCGCTGTTGGCTCTGTTGAAAAAGGAACAGCCGGACTTAAGATGTGAGGTTGTTACGAAGCAGAAAGAGAAGCCCATCCGTGTACAGTGTTTCGGAGAATTCGAAGTCTTTGGACGGGAAGGTCCCGTTACCTTTAAGCGGGCCCGCACAAAGGAACTTCTGGCGGTTTTGGTATGTCATCGGGGCAGCATGCTGACCATGGGAACCATTATGTCCATCCTTTGGGAGGACGGAGAGGATTCCGATTCCGATCGCAGTTACCTGCGTACGCTGATCAGTGATCTGAAAAAGACCTTCGCCGAGAACGGCGCTGACGATACCATCATTAAAAACTATAACAGTATCGGCTTGAATACCGGCAGCATCCAGTGTGATTATTACGATTTTCTGGACGGAAAGGTAGAAGCGGTCAAAAGCTATAACGGACAGTTCATGAAACAGTATTCGTGGGCCGAATATGAGATATCTTGGATATGAATAAAAAAAAGGCAGCAAACTTCCTTACGGGGCTGATCATCGTTTTGATGTTGGTGGTCGCGGTTCTCGTGATCCTTAAGGTGAGAGGCGTTCCGAAACTGAATCTAGACCCCGGACGCGAAGAGAGGAAGGAAAAAAGAGAAGCGACCCAGGAAAACCTCATGGGAGAGTGGGTTGCCCCGGATGACGAGGATTTTGTCATAGACATCTGGCGGGACGAAAAAGGAATGTTCCGCGCCATCGTCAACCAAACAGACGAAGAAGGGACCGTGCTCTATTGGGAGATGTCCGGTGTATGGAATGATTCCATGGGAGGTTTTTCTTATACCAAGGGCACCAAAAAGCAGGTTACCTACGATATAGACGGAAACGTGACGCAGGAGGTCATCTATACGGACGGCACCGGGAAGTTTACCGGTGACGGTGAGGGGCTGAAATGGAAAGATGACAAAGAGAAAATCGCTTCAAAGATAACATTTACCTATTCAGGAGAGTATTGACCAGGAAGGGAGATAATTATGAACAATACGCAGCTGTATCCTTTTGAGAGAAACCGCTACTATCCGAGAAAGCGTATGTCCAGCGGAGACTTCACCGCTGAGCAGACCTACATGAACAACAAACGCCGTTTCTTAAACGGTCTGATGTTTGGTTCCGGCGTGGTCTGCGGACTTGGAGTTTTCTCCCTGGATGATCTTTCCTTCATGGTGGAAAGCGGTGTGGCCATTGATGGCATGGGTCGTGAGATCGTGGTGGAGACTTCACAGGTGAAAAAACTCTCCGCCATTGAAGGCTTCGATTCCCTGCGCACCAATCAGGTCAGCCTTTGCCTGCGCTACAAGGAAGACGATGTACACAAAGTATACTCCGTAGATCAGGACGATCCCACGGCGGAGTTCCAGTATAACCGTGTGAGAGAAGGATATACCCTGTTTTTGATCGATCAGGAAGATATCCCGGGAACCTACGACATGGAGAATGAATTCCTGTTAAGTTCCGTTCTCTATTCCAGCGCGAATTACATGGTGACCTATCGGATGCCCGCATCCGCCTGCCGCGGTCATGTGATCAAAGGGGAAGTCATCGTGGAAAAACTCTCCGATGAGGATGTGAGCCTGACCTATTCTGCCAGACTGCAGACACCGGCCTTTTTATCCTCCGAAGGAAAGAACATCCTTCCGGTGGAGATCACGGATCTGACCCTTAATCAGGGAGAGACCAGAGTCATCGAATACTGGATGGAGACATTGGATTCTCCCGTCAATACCACGAACATCATCATCGAAAGCGGTTCTGCCAGTGCCTTTGAAAACGACGTGGCAGCGGAGATCTTTGCCAACTTCATGATGGAGATCGTACTGACGGACTTAAAGCCCAGACAGCTTGTAAACCGTGAGATCGGCCGTATGAACCTGGAAATGAAGAACATCGGCGGACAGGGGGATTACATCCGTCTGGCTGATTTCACCCTGGTACGTACCGAGAGTGCCTACATCATCGAGGAAGTGATAGAGACTACCGTAAAGCAGTATGTGGCAGCTCCCGCCCAGGACTTAAAGAGAGGTGATTACCTCGAGTATTTCGTAAAAGAAGCGGATATCCGTGCACCTAAGCTGGATATGAACCTTCCCCTTTTACACAGTGATTTTGCAGCTCCCGCCAAAACCGGCGGTCCCCAGATCGCTACGGGAACCTTAGAGATCCCTCTGGGTGACGACGCCAGAAAAGGCGATATCTTCTATTCCGGCGAGATCCTGCATGGATTGGGCCCCGGCAATGTTTACGTGGAAGTCGGCTACGAGATGATGTCCGACGAAGGTTTAGTGGGCTCCTCCGCAAAGAGCACCATCTACGGAAACCCGGAGATCTTCGGACATGAGGTAAATTCCGTAGTGAAGGCACAGACCGCAGTGCGCGTCTTAAACGACAAGGGAAGCTTTGTGGTGGGCGCAAAGATCTTAGACACCGTGGATTACCTGATCCTGACCTATCGCTGGGTTGCCATCCGCTTCCAGTCCGGAGAGGACTTAGAGCAGGATGTGGACGTCACCGGCATCAGTATTTCACCCGAGATGCCTACCGTTCGCATGTTGACAAAGGAAAGCCATTACTTCGGCGTTCGCTTCGAGGGTACGGCACCCGTATCCGTCTCCTACGAACTGACGGAGGAGAACGCCGGCGATATCACGGCGGACGGCGTATATACTGCGCCTGCCAAAGCCGGTGTATATGAGATCCGTATCTACTGCACCGATATGCCCAAGGTATGTACCTACGCCTATGCGGTGGTGGAGAAGAAGGGTATGGAAGACACTGCCGAAGATCCGAAGATCGCAGAAAAGTTGGGACTTTCCCAGGGCACAAATCTCGGTAACGTAATCAAATAACAGGGGGATTCTCGCATTGGAATATCACTCACAGGGTATGAGGCTTTCCGAGGTGCAGTTGATCTCGGAAAACGAATACGGACGGGTTACGGTCTGCGAAGATCTCTCATCTTCGGAACGTACCAGATATGCGGTGTATATTACGGATGATCACGAGATCATCTCTAAACTGCATCGCGTATACCACAATGCCACGAATATTCCTTCGGATACTGAAATTTCTTATTTTTCGGACCAAGGACATTTTCTGGTGGTATTTCCGTACGTGCCTGCCAGAGAATTATTAAAGTTTTATATGGGATCCACTATGCCGATTCCGGAATGCGAGGAAGTGTTCAAGAACTATGTCATCACCTGTATGACATCCAATCTTCCATGGCCGGTTTTATATTTGGCATTATCCCAGTCACAGGTGAATGTGGCCCGGGACGGTTCCGTTTATCTGTCTTATTCTTTCGATCTCTCCGGACTGAATGAAGAGATCAAGGAGGGAGACTGTGTTGCTCTATGCGTCCGGGATCTGATGGACATGCTGTCTCAGAAGCCTGCCAATATCCGCTGGGATCTTAGGGAACTTCTGACGAAGCGCAGCAAACGGGCAGTATTTACGAGATTCACCGAGCTCTATCGGGACATAGAGGTGGCTTCCGGCAGAAATCGTAAGGGAGGCTTTTTCCGTCGTATTCTTCTTTGGTTTTCCGACAACAAAGACCAGTTGTTCCGGTTTTTTTTGACCATCAGCATCATTTTGGTGATCTTTACCATTGTCACATTTTTGACCAATGCCATTTTCGGAGATGTTCCATGGCTTCGGTTGTTCATTCGTAGCTTTGAGCGTATAGGCACCCAATCATTGACGGAGTAGTTTTATGAGTAAATTTGGAAATCGGATTATTCTTTTTGCTTGCGGCATCTGGGCTTTGCTCATCTTTGGCATCACCGGCGCACTGCATTTGAATCCAAATGAGAGAGCGGTGTATTCCATGTCCAGCGACAGTGTAAATTTCATGGATTACACCTATGTCAGCGACAATACCTACGGCGTAGGAAATATCTATCAGATCGACAAAACCGGAAAAGTGAAAAAGATCTACCAGACCGGCGGACGGAACTACGTGGCGGGATGGAGCGTGCTTCATCTGGCCACAGACGGCAATGAAGGCCGTTCCGGTGGAGATTTCTACGCTATTTTAAAAGGCGGAGAAAATGAGATGGGGTATGCTTCCTACCGGATCGTGGCCTACACGGACAATCTGGGCACGGATACCATGTCCCCGGCCTTCTATATTCACAGTTTTACCAAGGTGACGGGCTTTTCCTACGAAGAGGGAATATTCTATATCACTGCGGTGACCAATAACCGACAGGAAGTATTGCTCTACAGTTTCAATGAGACGGAAATGATCCCCATTGCGGGTATAGATACCAACAAAAGTGAGAAACTGGCGGCGGGAGCTACTGAGTTAAGCCCCATCAGTTCCGAACGAAATTCTTCCGGACAGCTCTTCTCCGATGCAGAGTATGCCAATTCCATGCTCTATGTACGTACAGACGAGCAGGAAGTCGGTGAGTACTTTGCGGTGGATGAAGAGAAACAGCGGATCTTTGACACCCGTCAGGAAGGTATTTTGGATCGGCTGACAGCAGAGGGCGTATCCCTTGTGACAGTGATCGCTCTCATCATCGTAGGCTGCGTGATCCTGCTCATCGTCGGTATCGTCTTGGAACACCGCCGTCGCATCGTATATCGGGTGGTGGTGGTAGAAGCCCTGGTGGCTGCCGTATTTATCATATTTATCGCCTTTACCTGTCTACAGGGACAGGATTCGGCCACACGGGAATTCGTGCGAAGTGAACGACGCATCCTGACGGCCTTCGGTGATGGCACTCCTACGGATTTTGCTACGGAAGAATTCTTTACATCTTCCGAATATGACGCTTATTACAGCGCTATGCAGACTTTGGCGGAGGATCCCGGAGCTGTGGCGGATATCATGGATATCTGTGTGACGGAAGGTACCACCGGCGATATCGTTTTGAACCTGAAAGGTAATTCAAACCTGACCGCCGGTTATGTATACGGAGAGACGGCACAGCGTATTGCTACTGCGCAGGACGGAGTTTACAGTTCCTACGGCAAGCTGGGCGGAGAAAAGGTAATGTTCGTTTCCGCACCGGTTTCCGCAGCGCCCCAGTATCGGGTCTTGTGTGTGGCAAAGGTGCTGACACCGCTGGAGTACCTCTTCAGATTTGACCGCCTGCTGTTGCTTTTGGCCTTTGTGACATTTGTTCTGGTGGCGATTTTAGTAGCCCGTCTGATCATATACGATAGCCGCGTGCTTTTGCAGGTGAGCGAAGCATTGGAGATGCTGGGACTGACCGGAGATACCGAGGTGATCCCCGAAGGACTTCCCGGGTATGATACCCGTCGGATCTGGGCCAGTATCAATGAGATCAGCAGGAGCTTAAAAGAAGCGAACCGCTTCGGTTATCTGACCTATGAGGCCTACTATCGGTTCGCACCGAAACGGATCGAAACCATTTTAGGAAAGAATGCCATTACGGAAGTGGACGTGGGAGATACCCGCAGGGTCTACGGAACCGTGGCATTTATTCATACACCCACATCCGTCGGGTTAGACAGAACTTCTCTCAAAGAAAAGAATCTGTTTTTGGAAAATGTGAGCAAATATGCTTCCGCTACGGATGGTATCATCGTATCCGCTGAATCAGATCTTTCCGCGGTGCGGCTACTCTTTACCGATGAGAACCACAACAGCATCCGTTTCGGAACGGATCTGGCCCAGGAAGCCTATGCGGAATCGCCCGAGCAGCGACCTACCATCATCTTACATTACGGTGATTATGTTTACGGCGTGGCAGGTACCGATACCATTGCTTATACCTTCCTGTCCGGTGAGGACGAATTTGCCATCGAAGGATGCGCCAAGTGGCTGGGAAGCCTGGGCGTGACCATGGCCATCACCGAAAATGTTATGGAGCGGGAAAAGGGTGCATGGGATGTTCGTTACATCGGATTCATCTTACCCAACAGTCAGGATCGGGAACATCGCATTAAGCTCTACGAAGTATTGGATGCCCAGGACCAAAGTTCCCGTATCGACAAGCGTCGCATGGCGGAAGATTTCGACAGCGCACTAAAGCTTTTTTACGAGAGCGACTTCTATTTTGCCAGAAATGCCTTTACGGATATCCTTAGGGAAGCGCCCACAGATGATGTGGCAAAGTGGTATCTGTTTGAATGTGAGCGACTGTTAAACGAGCAGGCATCCCCGGATTTTGTGGGAGAACTGCATTTTGACCAGAACTAGGGACAAAAATCGAACTTTTATACCAAGGGGTAGTTTATGAACCTACGTAACATACTTATAAATGTCCTTCGGACCAAAATACTGCCCATCTTTACACGGATGCAGCTTCTGTTAAACCCCCGGTTCATGGCCGGACGTATAACAGAATTTGTCCGCGGGTTTATCCAGAAGGTCTTAGACATCCGTCCACGGCACAAGGACGATTATTATCCCATTGGCCGTTGGCTGGTTTCCAAGCGACTGGCCTATGCCGTGGTGATCGTCGCTGCAGTTCTCTGTATCGTCTATATCGTCAGCCAGAAGAACGCGCTGTTTCCCAGCTTGAACGATGACCATATCAAAACCTATAACTACAATTCCATTTTGCTGAAATACGCCAAAGGAAAAGTTCGCATTCGCGGAAAATCCGGGTGGCTGGCTTATGAAGGAGAAGTTTCGGATGCCGCCTGTAACGGCAAGGGAACCCTCTTTAATCCTGAAGGTACGGTGATCTACGAAGGAAACTTCGAATCCAGTATGTACGAAGAGGACGGCACCCAGTATTATGATTCCGGCGCTTTACACTACGAGGGCAAGTTCCACGAAAACGAATACTCCGGCGAAGGTAAACTGTTCAGGGAGACCGGAAGCCTCGAATATGAAGGAGACTTTTTCCATAATGCCAAGGAAGGAAGCGGCATCCTCTACAACCTAAGCGGTGAGGAGATCTACAACGGACAGTTCACCCAGGATGAGATCAATTACTCCTATATGGTGGGTAAATCCGCAGCGGAGATGGCTGCTATTTACAGCGGTGAGCGGACGCTTTACGAGGCGGAGACGGAACGTGTCCGTGTCATGGATGAGATAGGTGTCATGACCGAGGAGATTCAGGATGAATCCTCCGTGGATGATATGGCCACTGTCAGTGCCGTTTACGTCATGGACAATACCATCCGTATCGGCAATCAGGATTACAATAGTTTCGATGGTTTGGAACAAGCTTTGGGAGAAGCTACTTACGTGGGTGATTCCTATGCCACCCTGCCGGAGCTTATGATCATCAACCGCTTAAACGAAGCTTCCAGCGTCAGTGTCATGAACGGTGTGGCGGAAGTAGTAGAGAACGAAGTCTACACGGAGTACACGGAAGTGGCTTCCTATGATACGGATTACGTGGTATATCTGCATTCCTATGAACGGGACGGTCTGGTCTACAACTTCGTATCCATGCCGGAGGATGAAAACTTCTCCTTCTATTACATCCTGCAGAGAAATGCCAGCGATGACGCTGCATAACGGATACGTTATGAATGAATAGGTTAACTGCACATCCATTTTCCTGTGAGAAAATGGATGTGTTGCTTTTATGTGAGGGAAAGAACCCTTTTTTGAAAAAGAGGAGGTCAATGCCCCGAATGTCAGAAAACCCCCGGATCAAAAATAAAGGCGTGGCGAAGGTTCCTGTGATCATGCAGATGGAAAGCAGGGAATGCGGAGCGGCGTGCCTGTCTATGGTGTTGGCCTATTACGGCAGGTGGGTGCCTTTGGAGCAGATGCGCAGGGAGTGCGGTGTTTCAAGAAGCGGTGTCAGTGCCGGCTCCATCCTCCGGGTTGCCAGGGATCACGGCTGTGAAGCAAAGGGCTACACCTTAGAGACAAAGAATCTGCGTGCGTGCATACACTTTCCCTGCATCATTCATTGGGAGTACGAGCATTTTGCAGTGCTCTGCGGCTTTAAGGGAAAGCACGCCGTGCTCATCAATCCCCGGAAGGGCATGATCCGACTGGACTTAGAGACTTTTGAAAAAAACTTTTCCGGTCTGTGCCTGGATATTTATCCCGGTAGGGATTTTCAAAAGGCAGGGAGCAGACACAGTGTCTTTTCTTTTATCAAAGACAGACTAAAGACCATGATACCGGCGGTTTCCGTACTGACGGTGGTGATGGTATTAAATTCCCTTTTCGGTTACATCGATCCCCGGATCAATCAACGATTTTTGGATACGGTTCTGACTGCAGGAAGCGCGGAGAGACTTTATGCTTTTATCCGTCTGGCAGCACTCATAGCTTTTCTGGAGATCTGTGTGGCTTTTGCCCAGCGGATCTTTCGACTGCTGATCTCCGGCACCCTCTTCGAAAGGGAGAGCACTTCTTTCATGAAAACGCTGATGAGTCTTCCAGAGCGGTTTTACGACCAACGGAGATCCACGGAGCTTCTTGGGCGGTTTTCCCGCAGTACCAATGTCTCTTTGGCCATTGTCAATACCTTTGCGCCTCTTTTGGTACAGTCGGTGATGATGGTTTTCTTTCTCACGGTAATGGTACGATCCTCTTTGCTTTTGTCGGCAGTGGGACTTTGCACCGTGATCATTAATCTAGCAGTCACCCGATGGATGGCACAACGGCGAACGGAATACGCCAGGGTGATGATCAACGATACCTCGAAGCTTAACAGCGCCACCGTTACGGGGATCGAGATGATGGAGACCCTGCGGGCTTCCGGGGCGGAAGAAGGATATCTAAAGCGCTGGAAGGGCTACCAAAAGGATATGTTTGACCGGCAGAGCGAGTTCGCAAAAAAGGATCTGTTCCTTTCCGTATGGCCTGCCTACCTTTCCGTGTTTGCCAATTATCTGGTGATGATCATCGGTGTGTACTTAACCATGCAAGGCAGCTTTACCTTGGGACTGATGACTGCCTTCGGCGGTTATCTGTCTGCATTTTTCATGCCGGCCAATACCCTGATCGACACCGGAAAGAACATCTTTGAGATGCGGGTGGACATGGAACGCATCCGGGATGTAACGGATTACCCGAAGGATCCGTTTCTGGAAGAAAAAACGGGACGATATAACGGAAGGCTTTCGGGAGAGGCGAGCCTTACAAGTGTCAGTTTTTCCTATGACAAAGGAGACGACCCGGCGGTAGCGGAGGTTTCATTGCGGATCACCCCCGGAAAGCGGATCGCCCTGGTGGGAAAGAGCGGCTGCGGAAAGACCACTCTGCTAAAACTTATGACGGGGATCTATCAGCCGGATGCCGGAGACATCACCTATGACGGTCATGCCCTTTTGGATATTTCCCATAAAGCTTATACGGACAGCGTTGCCATCGTATCCCAGGACACCCGTCTTTTTGATGAGAGCATCTTGGAAAATATCCGTCTCTGGGACGAGAGCATTCCCGAAAAAAAGGTGGAGGAGGCGGCAAAAGCGGCAGCCATCCATGAAGAGATCCTGACCATGGAGGGAGGATATGCGCATCGTCTCTCAGATCGGGGATATAACCTTTCCGGAGGACAGCGGCAGCGGATAGAAATTGCCCGGGCTTTGGCAAAGGATCCGGCTCTCTTGCTTCTGGATGAAGCCACTTCAGCTTTGGATGCCCGGACGGAAAAGCAGATATTCGATTCTGTAAAAGAGAGAAAAATCGCCTGTATCATCGTATCCCATCGCATATCCGCCGTTAGGGATTGTGATGAGATCCTGGTGATGGAAAAAGGAAGAATCGTTGCCCGGGGAGCGCATGCAGCCCTTTTGGACAACTGTGAAGCATACAAAGAACTGATCGCCGATGAATCATAGAGGAATGACCATAAAAAAGCATATGGAAACAGAGCCCCTAAAGGTCCGGGACCTGTTGCGGTTTCGGCTGGAAAGTATTGCGCCTGTGGATGCTTTTGTGTTTGTTCTCTGTTCTCTGGTGGCGCTGGGACTGTCTCTTTTGGTGCCGGTGATGATCCGGGCCTTGACGGGGGAGGTGCTGGAAAGGGGAAGCCTTCTTTTGCTTATGGGAGTGGGAGTGGTGCTCCTTTCTTCCGCTCTGTTTGAAGAACTCATAAAGATCCCCAAGTCTCTGGCGGGACTTCGTCTCCGGAGAAAGACCAAAAACGCTTTGGAGGAAACTCTTATGCGTCGGGTCCTAAACCTGCCCATCGATGTGGCAAAACGTTATCCGGTGGGAGAATTGAAAAAACGAATGGAGGATGCGGCAGAACTTTCCGATGTGGGGATGGATACAGCCATTGCTTTAAGCACCGGGATCTTTACCGCAGCCGCTTTTTTTATCCAGATGCTGCATTTTGAAGTCCATTTGGTGGCACCGGCTTTTTTGATCCTGGGAGTGACCATAGTCCTTACGGTAATCAATGCCCGTGCCCTCACCGGACAGAAAGCAAAGATCCAGCGGTCGGAAGCGGATCTAAGCGGTGTGGAGCTGGAGATGCTTTCCGCCCTGACAAAACTCAAGCAGACCGGAGCCGGAGAGAGAGCATACCACCGTTGGGAAGAAAAGTTTTTAAAAAATGTAAAGGATACCTATGCGCCCCCGGTTTTCCTTCGCGTCATGCCGGTGTGCATCACCGCCGTTAAACTTTTAGGTACGTTGCTTTTATACGCGGCAGCAGCATCATGGGGCACGAAGACTGCGGACTATCTGGCGTTTTTGGCTGCTTACGGCGGCATGACCGCCGCTCTTTTGTCCCTTACGGAGTTGTCCGGAAAGATCGCGGAGATCCCCTCGCTATATGAGATGGCCTCTCCCATTTTAGATGTGGCACTACCGAAGGAAGCAGAACGGCCACCGGTAGAACCTCTTAAGGGAGACATTAGCATACGGGATTTAAGCTTTTCCTATGTGCCGGGGATCCCGGTGATCCGGGGACTGAATCTGGATATATCTGCCGGCGAATGCATCGGTATTGCCGGGGCTACGGGCTGCGGAAAGACCACCCTGGTCCGTCTGCTTTTGGGACTTTTGACCCCTTCGGAGGGGAGCATCGCCTATGACGGTGCCGATATGAAAAATCTGGATAAAACTACCCTTCGCCGACAGATGGGGACGGTGATGCAGGACGGATTTTTGATGGCGGACGATATCCGCTCCAATGTGGCGCTGACCCGGCCGGAAGCTTCAGATGAGGAGATATGGGAAGCTCTGGATGCCGTGGGGATGAAAGACTATATCGAAGAGCTGCCACCGGGACTGGATACCCAAATCTACGAAAACGCCGGCGGTTT
This sequence comes from Lachnospiraceae bacterium, assembly GCA_024681985.1. Taxonomy (GTDB): domain Bacteria; phylum Bacillota; class Clostridia; order Lachnospirales; family Lachnospiraceae; genus JAILEN01. The sequence continues at coordinate 45,425 of JAIKZU010000004.1, forward strand.
TTCCGGAGGGGAAAAAGCCAGACTCATGATCGCCCGGGCACTTTTGAACAAGCCGAGGATCCTGCTTTTGGACGAGGCCACAGGACCTTTGGATGTCAGGACGGAGCGAAGGGTGATGGATGCCGTCAAAGGTTATGGGGGAACAAAGATCATCGTGGCGCACCGCCTGTCAGCCTTAAAAAACTGCGACCGGATCTGTTATATGGAAAAAGGTTGCATAAAAGAGTGCGGAACCTTTGAAGAATTAGTGCAAAATGACAGAAAATTTGCTAGAATGGTAAAAGGGCAATTTTGAGAAAATCCCTATCCGGAAGTTGCACTTGTGTTGCAGTGGCTGTGATAGGATGTGCATAGAATTAAGGAGGAGAAGTGCCATGAAACAGATGGAGCGCTATATTAAAACCTTAACCCCCGAATTGCAGGCAAAGATGCGGGGGGCAAATACCGTAGAGGATGTCTTTCGTATAGCCCGACAGGAAAACATGGAACTTCCCGAGGAAGCGTTGGATTCCATATACGGTGGTTGCGGCACTTCCTATACATGGAAATACGAAGAATACTATAAATGCAGGATCTGTGACAGCAAGGTCAGCTTAAAGTCTGTGGGACATGATGGATTTCCCGATGTGTACTATTGCCCGAACTGCCTGACCACAAAGGACGAGACCGAGGTATACCACTTCAGCCGCTCGTGGCAGGAGATCAAGTAAGACGAGACATACAGATAGAGGAGAATTCCTTTGAAACATATGGGTTTTGGAAAAATATATAAGCGGATCATCAGCATTATGCTTGCAGTTGCGCTGCTCTCGGGCAGCTTTTCTTCGACTTCATACGCAGCGGTGACCATTTCCCACAGTGAAAAGTCTACGAGCCTGGATCTTTTAATGGAAGTTGCTTCCGCAAACCTGGCCGTCTATGGTATGCAAACCACCAAAGAAAATGTTAAAAAAGCTCTTTTGGCAGCAGGCTATGAACATGATCTTTTGCTCATCAGCGAAGACGAACGGGAGTCTTTTGAGGCATCTCTCACGGGATGGATCACTGTCGACAGTGACACAGAAGAGGATTCAGAGATACCTCCCGCTAAGGTGGATCAGATTACTTCTGTTACCATTAACGATATCATCAATAAGCTGGTGGATCAGTACAATACCGCAAACGGTTGGGATATTGCGACAAAAGAACCCTTGCAGATCACTGATCCGGAGACGGGGAAGGTATCCCAGGGTTCCACCACAGCCAAGTATGTCACCTTTGATGCGGCCAAGGGATTATCCTATGCCGGTTCGGTGCTGACCACCGGATATACCTACGGGGGGATGATGGTTGAGTATGTCCGTGAGAAGGATCCTTCCGTCAGAGTCATGTATAACGACGATATCCTTTCGGCCATCAAGGAAAAAGTGACCACGGACACACCGGACGCCTCCATGTCGGATATCCTTTCTGCCGTACATGAGCAGGCACAGCTTGTCAGAGATACATATTCCAGCGGCACGGACAAGGACTACATAACCGAGTTTTTAGGCAAGCATGCCGTGACATATTTTGAATACACCGATGGCGGAGTCGACGAAAGCAAGGTCCCGGCGGGAACCCTTTTTATCGGGACTTTTCTCATCGATGCCCAGACGGTAAATGACGTGTATTACCGTTACGCAAAGGACAGCATGGGCATGGCGAACCAGCCCATCATGTATTACAAATCCGAACTGGATGAAGGTCACTGGAAAGATATCGTTTCCGCAGTGGGACTGACGGATATCCTGCCTGCATCCGCCAACGTGGAAACTGCTGATCTGATGCGCCGCAACATCACCTGCGTCATCGGAAGTGACGGTATTCCCAGATACCCGGATGACGGAACGGAAGCGGATATCTTTACCATGTCAAATCCCTACGACATGGCGCAGGTACCGGAACTTTTACCTCTAAAGACACTTTTGGATTCCGGTGCCGTAAGCCAGAATACTTCCGATATATCCAACCGCTATGCGGCAGATGCGTTGTTCCGTTTTTTTAATTATGACGGATGCGGCGATAACGATTCCATGATGATCATCAGGAACAAAGCTTATCGGGATTATCTTTACGACCATTCGGATGCGGAGACCATCAAAAAAACCACCGGACCCAATCCCATCAAGCGGGCGGTGCCGGTAAACATCACACAGGAAGAGATGGATTACATCGTTTCCATGACCACACAGCAGTTAAAGCTGGAGTGTAACATGCCCCAGTGCGAGGATAAATACGCAGGGCACGGAGATGCTTTTTATGATCAGATCCTTGCCTGGGCAGAGTACTACGGGAACGATAAGTTCAAGATCAATAATACCTACGGTGGGAACGTATCCCATCCCTACATCTTTCCCATTGAGGATATGGCAGCCTCCGAATGGGAATTGGATAACCGGAGAGCCGATTGGAAGAACCCCCAGAGTTATATGATCATCATCAACGGCAAGATCGGAACCGATGATCAGAAAGCTTTTGTTGACAGATGGCTGAAAGACAGCACATATTTGGCTCCGGACAATATAACCTATACAATGAGCGGACAGTTTGCTGCCAATCACGGTGATAACATCAACGATATGTTTTACGCCTATACCGGGCTGAACTATTGGGGCGGAGATACTTCAACAAAATTCGAACTAGGCAGTAAATGGAATGAGTTCTCCATCATGATCTACCACTTCATGGATTGGATGCGAAATATGTACGACATCCGAGACGAGGAAACGGATAAGACAGACCAGACTTTACGGGAATTAAATGCGCTCTATCGTCAGAAGAGAGATATCGCAAATACAGTAGATGAAGAGGAAGAAGGAGAGGATGAGGAAAGCGAAGAAGCCAAAGCAGCCAGAGCAGCCAGAGCTACGGCCAGGGAAAATGCCAAGAACGAAGCAGATACGCTGATGCGGCTCATGAGCCGTGTGGATGCCACCCGGCGGGCTCGGATCTATTACAACCTGGTCTACAATGAAAAGAATAACTACATCGTGGGACCCACGCTGCCCTACTTATTAAACCTTTTGGAAAACGGTATCGGCCCC
>JAIKZU010000019.1 GCA_024681985.1 Lachnospiraceae bacterium
CATTTTGATTATATTTCAAAAATGGCAGTGGGCTTTACATCGGTCGCGCATACGGATAACTGCCCTGTGGCAGCGGCGGAAAACCAAAAGGCCGGGTTGTATGCCATCCAGTTCCACCCGGAGGTGCTCCATACCGAATACGGAAAGGATATCCTGTTTCATTTTGTCCGTGAGATCTGCGGGTGTGTCGGTGACTGGCGGATGGATTCCTTTGTGGAAACCCAGGTGAAAGCCATTCGTGAAAAAGTAGGGGATGGAAAAGTGCTTCTGGCCCTCTCCGGTGGCGTGGATTCTTCGGTGCTGGCTGCCCTTTTAGCCAGAGCCATCGGAAAGCAGCTGACCTGCGTATTCGTGGATCACGGCCTCCTTCGCAAGGACGAGGGAGATGAGGTAGAAGCAGTCTTTGGAAGATCCGGAGATTTTGATGTAAACTTCATTCGTGTAAATGCCCAGGAGAGATATTATAAAAAGCTGGAAGGCGTAAAAGAACCGGAAAGAAAACGAAAGATCATCGGCGAGGAGTTCATCCGAGTTTTTGAAGAAGAGGCAAAAAAGATCGGTGCCGTGGACTATCTGGCGCAGGGTACCATCTATCCCGATGTGGTGGAATCCGGATTGGGAGGAGAAAGCGCTGTGATCAAATCCCATCATAATGTGGGTGGTCTCCCGGATTTCGTGGATTTTAAAGAGATCATCGAGCCATTGCGGGATCTGTTTAAGGATGAGGTGAGAAAGGCCGGATTGGAGCTTGGCCTTCCGGAATACCTGGTATTTCGTCAGCCCTTCCCCGGTCCCGGCCTGGGGATCCGTATCATCGGCGACGTGACGGCGGAAAAGGTACGGATCGTACAGGAGGCGGATCATATCTATCGCTCGGAGGTGGCTGCTGCGGCGGAGGCCTGGAAAAAGGAAAAGGGGATCATCTCCTCCGACGACAGGGATCTGTCCGCAAATGAGAGGTTCGAACTGGCGTATAACAGTAATCCTCCCTGGATGCCTGACCAGTATTTTGCAGCCTTGACCAATATGCAGTCCGTAGGCGTTATGGGAGATGAGCGTACCTACGACTATGCCATTGCCCTGCGAGCGGTACGCACGGTGGACTTCATGACCGCCGAGGCGGCGGACATCCCTTGGGAAGTATTGCAAAAGGTGATGTCCCGTATCATCAACGAGGTCCGTGGTGTAAACCGCGTACTCTATGACCTGACTTCCAAACCTCCGGGGACGATTGAGATGGAGTAGACCTACAGTGGCATAGAGGTTAGCTCCAAAAACATAGTAAAATCAAGGCTTGAAATTATGTGTAAATCGCATGATTTCAGGTCTTTTTTTGTCAATGATTCTAAAATGATTCTAATTTCAAAATTTTAAGACCTTTTGGAAACATTTTTTTATTAGGTCCAAATCTTTTTTCATGACATTTATTCCTGCAATGGCAAATAAGGCATAGCAGAGTCATTGATCTAGATTTTTAATTATGCTTATTATAGGAAAAACGATGAAAAAAATACGATTTATTTTTATTGTGTTCCTTTTAATCATTGCGGGTGTGTCTTACAGCTATGAAATAGGGAGAACTTTGGATTCTTCATTTGATAAAAGAGAAGATAGTACGCAAAGGTGGTTTTTATTTCCTACGCTGGGTAAAACTGTTAAAATGATAGATAAAACTAGGGGGAGTCTCTTTTGGCCACAGCGGATCCTGCCCTAAGTTTTGTAAAGAAGAATACTTTCGGCGTCTGTCAGTGACTATCGAAAGATAAGGGAAAAGTATAATGCTCTGTGCAGGAAAGTAGCCGGACAGAAATAGGTTGGATAGAGATTGAAAGATCTTTAAACCATATAAGAGATCACAATGCAAGGAGGATGAAAAAATGGCAAAATGGATCTTATTAGCGGTGGTTGTTGTATTGATACTGTGGTTTATCGTAAGTTACAACAGCCTGATCCGCTGCAAAAACAAATTGGAGGAAGCTTTTTCCACCATGGATGTGTACTTGAAAAAGCGCTTTGATCTGATCCCCAATCTGGTGGAGACCGTAAAGGGCTATGCAAAGCACGAATCAGAGACCTTAGAGAAGGTTATCGCCGCCAGAAACGCAGCCGGCGCATCCACGAATAACGAGGAGCGTATGAAGAGTGAAGCTGCATTAAGCGGCGCCATCCGTAATATCTTTGCTTTAGCAGAGAGCTATCCGGATCTTAAGGCAAATGAGAGCTTTTTGGATCTTCAGGGACAGCTGCAGAAGGTAGAGGAAGATATCGCCAATGCCAGAAAGTATTACAATGCGGTGGTGAAGCAGTTTAACAACCTGGTGATGACCATCCCCACGAATATCGTGGCTTCTATACTCCATTTCGAGAAGCAGCCCATGTTTGAAGTAGCGGATGAAACAGAGCGTGAGAATGTACAGGTGAAATTCTGATGAAAAAAAGAAAACATCTTGCACTTGCCTTCGGGATTCTCATTTGCTTTCTGCTATTTCCGACGTCTGTGGTCAGTGCAGAGGAATATGCGGATTCCAATCCGGATGATTACATCACCAATTATTTCGATGTGTACATGGAATTTGACACGGCCCACAGGGCGACGGTGACGGAGACCATCAACGTGACCTTTGTACAGCCCCATCACGGGATCACCAGAGTCATTCCCAATGCCCTGGATCATACCTATGAGATCGAGGGGATCACCGTGGATGACGAGCATTTTTCCGTGGAAAAGAGCGACAGCAACGACACGGTGCGCATCGGTGATGCGGATACGACCCTGACCGGTGAGCATACCTATGTGCTCCATTACCAGATCGAGTATTTTAAGGATGCGGATACATCCGCGGATTTTTTGGCCCAGAATATGCTTCCTACGGAGTGGGAGACCTCCATACGGGAATCCATCCTGACCATTGTCATGCCAAGTGAGATCAACTGGGATGATGTGTACATCTATGGTGGCACTTACGGCTCCGATGATCCGGAGGCCTGGAGGCAGTATTTTGAGGGCTATATCTATGAAGATACCAATACCCTGGAACTGGAAGGCTCCAACCTTCCTTTAGGCTACGGCATCACCCTGCGGGATGTAGCTCTTCCCGAGGGCTACTGGTCGGATGCCATCACCTATGTGGAACGGTATCGTGGACGGCTTACCGCCATCACTGTCATATCTGTGGTTCTGGCTCTGCTTGCGGCCCTTTTATGGGTGCTGTATGGCAGGGATGAAAAGATCATAGAGACCGTGGAGTTTTATCCTCCCGAGGGCATGACACCGGGAGAACTGGGCTATGCCATCGACGGTGTACTGGATGACAAGGAAATGATGACGACGGTACTGTATCTGGCGGACAAGGGGTATATCTCCATCAAACCCGACGATAAGGAATTCATTTTTGAAAAGCAAAAGAATGCGGATGAGAATGAACCCCGGCATATCAAGACGTTTTTGGACGGCATGTTTTCGGGCCGAAAGCATTTTAAGACAAAAAAGGTTCCTTCCGGCTTTCGGAGCGATTTTGATGATGCCAAGGCGGAGCTGGAAGAGGATTATTCCGAAAAATTCGGTGATGTCACCACATTTGGTTCCACTCTGGCCAGACTGGCGTGCCTTATTTTAAATGCCATCAACTTTGCTGCCTTTCCTATGATCCTGGATTGGGAATTTGACGGGATCTACCTGGCAGTTTTTCCGGTGGTCATTTCTTCTGCGGCGATGATATTTGCCTGGGTCGGCACCTTAAGCTTTAAGATCAATACCAAAAAGATCCTGTTTCGGATCGTAGCGGCGGCGCTCGCCATCGCTACCCAGGTGATCCTGGTCCTGTGGTTGTATGATGCCTATCCCAAGGGACTCTACTATTATGCTTTCATGGCATCCGGTTTTGTGATCTTTTTCTTCTCTTTGATCATGGAAAAGAGAACGCCGGAGAATGCAAAGCTTATGGGAAAAGCCTTTGGATTTGCGAACTTTATCAGAGATGCGGAGTACGACAGACTGGTGACCTTAAGCGAAGCGGATCCGCAGTACTATTATCATATCCTTCCCTATGCGGCAGTGCTGGGGATGGAAACCGCGTGGTCCAAGCGATTTGAGAATATAAAGATCCCGAATCCCGACTGGTTTGTATCGGATGATGCCTTTGTATATACCCCTCTGTGGTGTGATCGCATGGTCTCATCCTGTACCAGAGGAGCAGTACCTCCCGCACCGTCTTCCGGCGGTTCTTCCGGCGGTTTTTCCGGCGGTTCTTCCGGTGGCGGCTTCTCCGGCGGCGGCGGAGGCGGTGGAGGCGGCGGCGCCTGGTAAAGGATCACTGTGAAAAGGAGGGACTGGAAGTAGAAGCATCATATGAAATGATACAGAATTAAAAAATGCAGCGGGAAAACCCCGCTGCATTTTTGTCAGTATAAAACAGTATGGGAAGTGCTTTCAAAAAGTGTCTATACAACCCCTTTGTCCTTTGCTTCTCTGCTATAGCCCTCTATGAGAGGCGCGATGTAGGAAGGATCTGCGGCATAGATCCATGATTGTATATCCTCTGTAGGCACATTGCAAGGTGACAGACAGGGGTTTTTCCTGTCGAAAACCATGGGGAATATGCTATAATGACCCATAGTGTGAGAATTATGTATTCGGGAGGAAATGACATGAATCAGCTAAACTTTGATCCGGCCATGGGATGTCCCCTGTGCGGCGGAGAAATGAAGTATGACAGAAGTAAACGAGAGTATCAGTGCCTGTATTGCCGCAGGGCATTTCCCGTAGCACAGCAAAGGGTACAGAAGGAGGAAGAGGGCGAAGGCAAAAGATCCGGTGAGGATCCCCTGTCCCTTTTGGACCCTGCTTTTTTTGAAGTCGAGTTTAAATGGGATGACTTAAATGAGGATTCCCAAAAGAGCGTGGAGAAATTCTGTGATTATATGCAGCAGTTTCGGACATCCGGGGAGATTATGGAAAAGATACAAAAAGAGTATTCCTGGGATGAGGATCTGGCGATGCCCGGCTTACATGAGGAGATCCTAAATAAAGTTAGAGGCAATGTGGATCCACAGCTGGAGCCCGGGGAAAAGATCCTTTTATTCATTGATGACGATGTCTTTTTTAAAGGCAGGACCGGCTTTATCATCACAAACAAAAGAACCTTCACGTCTGCCAAAAAATGGAAGACCAATGTGTGGCACAAACAGATCTCCATCATCGAGAAAAGTGAGCTGAACTGGAGACTGAACAAGTCCATCGATGCCGCTATTACCACCATCGGTGCCGACGAGGATCTGCAGGGAGCATGTGCGGCTTTGGTCTGTACCCTGGTTTTTGAAGAGGATCCGGAGCACGATCCCATCCGATTGGTAAGCGATGATTTCTGATCAGTAGATAAGATAAAGGAGGAAAGGACCTATGAGACAATTGACGGGGTTTATGAAAGGCGTGAACCTGGGAGGCTGGATCTCCCAGTTTGATAAGTATGATAAGGCGCATTTCGACAGTTTTATCACGGAAGCGGATATCGATAATATCGCCTCCCTGGGCTTCGATCATGTGCGGGTACCCGTGGATTACGTTCTCTTCGAAGAAGAGGATGCCACTCCCCGG
>JAIKZU010000057.1 GCA_024681985.1 Lachnospiraceae bacterium
GAAATAAGGAAGGCATAATCCAATATATCCCTGTCTGGCTGAGATGATACCTCTCTTTAACAGGCGATCACGATATACGGAATAATTTTTTTCCTTTTCTCCCATCATTTTTAAAACCTCTTCGCGCTTGTACTCGTCTTTTTCCGTCAAAAGTCTGGCCAAAGCTCGATCCTCCATACTCATTTCTTCCCATATTTTTTCATAAGAGTAGGAAAACAGTTCTCTCTTTAGCCCGCCACAAATTGTTTCTAGCGAATCCTTCTTACCGGATTTAAAAAACAGAGCTCCTAACTCCTGAAACGCATACGCGTAACCACGAGTGATCGTTGCCATCGTTTTAGCCGTATCTAGATTGACACCCAGTTTCTCACGATACATTTCCGACATCTGTGCCAGACCTAATGGCTTTGTCATAATAGTGGTACCTCGCCGGAAGAAGGTCAGATTCTTCACATTTCCCAATTCCTGTACGTTTTCAAATAACCCGGTGCAAACAAAATAAACCGGATATCCTGCAATCAGCCATCCACCGAATTCCAACGCAAAAACCTGCATCTGCTCGGTTTTCGATACTTCGTCTACCAGTATCAAAACCTTCTTTTTCTTCTCTCGGACGATATCCAGCATCTTTTTGATCTCGACGCCTATATCAAAATACCTGTCATCCGCTTCCCGGATGTAACCAATCCCGGCGCCGGTTCCCATTACAGAGGCATTAAATGTAATACCCTTGCTTTTTGTTTTTTCCTTAATAAAATCCTCATTGTACAGATGCGCTGCCATCTGTGTGAGCATATCTCTCGAGGGATTTAGCATATAAACTAACCAGCCGCTGTCCTTTCCATCGAAAGCGATAGCTTCTTGTATCTTTGCCATGGCAACGGTTTTTCCTGAACCTCTGACACCCACGATCTTGTAAACGGACTCTGAAGGGCTGTCATATGAAAAATTGTCTATAACCTCTCTCGGCCCCATCGTGGAAATATAGGTATACTCCGGCATTTTGCTAAATGTTGTGGAAAAAGGGTTTTGTGTCATGTTGCTGTCCTCGTTTTATACTTTTTGTTTCGTTTTATACTCTTTATACTTTTGATTTCATTTTATACTTTTTATACTTTTTGTCAATAAGCTGCCGTTACATGACAAAAACCCTTCATCTTCTCCTCTTCCACGGGCATGATGCCCATGTAATAAACCCTGTCAAACCCCATATCGCTAATATCGTCTAGCATCCATAATGAGTTCTTTGCCATTTGCGACTACTTCGAAATAACCCCAGCAGAATTCTTTGACACCGAGCACTCAGATCCGAGACTTCTTTCTACTACATTTGAGGAACTAAAATCCCTAAAAGACGAAGATGTTCGTTTGATACTAAACATCATCAGGCGAATACGATATGGGGATAATGCACAATAAAAGAACAGGGATACGATCCCTGTTCTTTCAATATCAAAATTGATCAATTAGGTTATTCCTGTTAACTGTTAGATCCATAATTAAGCGAGACAAATGTTTGTCACGAATTCTCAGCAGATCTCCGCTCCGGAGGGCATGGGCTTTTCGGGCGTCATGAGGGCGAGATTTCCCTCGGCGTCCTCCGCACAAAGGAGCATGCCTTCGGACAGAACGCCGGCCAGCTTGGCAGGCTTTAGGTTTACCAGGACCATCACCTTTTTCCCCACCATTTCCTCAGCGGAGTAGTATTTCTTGATGCCGGAAACGATCTGCTTCGTCTGGCTTCCGATCTTTACCTGAGAACAGAGCAGCTTCTTGGACTTGGGCACTTCCTCACAGGCGATGATCTCACCCACCTGGAACTGCATCTTCCCAAAGTCATCAAAGGTGATCTCCTCCTTAGGCTCAATATCGATGCCGGCTTCCTCGGATGCCCCTTTCGCTCCGCCGAGAGCCTTGGCTTCTTCCGCTTCCTGGGCTTTCGCCTCCTCTTCCGTCATACGGCCTGCTGCCACTAAGTTCTTACGTGCTTTTTTCTGGTGCTCGAAGAATTCGGCTCTCTGCTTGGCCTGGACTTCCTCAGCTTTCTTTAGGGTCTCTTCCATATCCAGTCGTGCAAAGAGGATCTCCGGTGTATCCGTCACTTTATTCCCATCGGGATACATACCAAAGGTATCCAGGGTCTCAAAATCCCGAAGTTCAGTATTTAACTGCTTCGCGATGCGCTCTCCGGTATCCGGCAGGAAAGGTGCCAGAAGAGATGTGGCCATCACGATCCCCTCCGTCAGGTTGTAGAGCACGGTGGCCAGACGGTCGCTCTTTGCCTCGTCCTTTGCCAGAACCCAGGGCTCCGTCTCGTCAATATATTTGTTCAACCGCTTATACACGGCAAAGATCTCGCTTAAGGCATCTGCCACACGAAGTTCGTCCATGTGACGCTCCACCTTCTCATAGGCACCGGTCACAACGGACTTCAAATCATCGTCCACGGGTTCCGTCACTTTTTTGTCGGAAACCACACCGTCAAAATATTTATTGGACATGGAGATGGTACGGTTTACCAGATTCCCCAGGGTATTGGCCAGATCGGAATTGATCCGCTCCACCAAAAGCTCCCAGGTGATGACGCCGTCATTTTCATAAGGCATCTCATGCACCACAAAGTAACGGGTGGCATCCACGCCGAAGAGATCCACCAGATCGTCGGCATAGATCACGTTTCCCTTGCTCTTTGACATCTTTTCTCCGCCCTGCAACAGCCAAGGATGACCGAATACCTGCTTGGGCAAAGGCTCTCCCAGAGCCATTAAGAAAATGGGCCAGTAGATGGTATGGAAACGGATGATATCCTTTCCGATCAGATGAAGATCCGCCGGCCAGTACTTTTTATACATATCCGAGGAATTTCCATCGGCGTCGTATCCGATACCGGTGATATAGTTGGAAAGCGCGTCCAGCCATACATAAACCACGTGATCGGGGTCAAAGTCCACCGGGATCCCCCATTTAAAGGAGGTTCGCGATACGCACAGATCCTGTAAACCGGGCAAAAGGAAGTTGTTCATCATCTCGTTCTTGCGGGATACGGGCTGGATAAACTCCGGATGGGTATTGATGTGCTCGATCAAACGATCCGCATATTTGCTCATCTTAAAGAAATATGCTTCTTCTTTTTCCGGGTGCACCTTTCCGCCGCAAACGGGGCAGCAGCCGTCTTCCGTCACCTGTGACTTGGTATAAAAGGCCTCACACTCCGTACAATACAGTCCCTCGTAAGCACCCTTGTAGATATCGCCCTGGTCATAGAGCTTCTTAAAGATCTTTTGGATCTGCTTCTCATGATCCACATCCGTGGTCCGGATAAAACGGTCATAGGAAGTGTTCATCAGATCCCACAGATGCTTGATGGTTCCTGCGGTCTCATCCACGAACTCCCGAGGGCTCTCTCCCTCCTCGATGGCTCGTGTCTCGATCTTCTGCCCGTGCTCGTCGCTTCCGGTCTGGAAACGGACATCATATCCGTCCGCTCTCTTGTACCGAGCGATACAGTCTGCCAGTACGATCTCGTAAGAATTTCCGATGTGGGGCTTGCCGGATGTATAGGCAATGGCCGTTGTCAGATAATACTTTCCTTTGCTCTTCATGTTATCAACTCCAATTCATGCCCAAATGAGGGCGTATTTTTCGGATACACGGTATTTGTGCTCCGGTTTTAATCTACGGTTTCATCCTCCGTATCATCTTCGGCAAACGCTTCTTCGTCCACCACTTCCGCTTTCACCACTTCTGCATCTACGACTTCCGCATCTGCTTCGTCTTCAAATATATCGCCAATCTTGGCTCCGCACTTGCCGCAGTAGGCTGAACCACGGGCAACGATGGCACCGCATTTATCGCAGCGCACGCCTCCCTTGGCGTCGGCGTACTGGTTTTCCATCTCGTGCAGCTCCTCTAATGCAGCTGTGATACCAACGATGGAATCGTCCTTTTCATCCTTGTGCTCGCTGTAGTATTTTTTTCCCAGCGCGCGATATTTTTCATTAATCTCTTTTTTCTTTTGGTTGATCTCGTACTGCAGTCTGGTGGCATCGGTCATGTCCTTTGCACGATCCGTTACTTCCTTGCCTGCAGATACTACTGCATCACCGAGTTTGCTGAAAAAATCCATAAAACCTACCCCCTTGTTCTGATGCTTTTTTAGTAATAACTGGTTACCATTTTAACACATGTTGGAGAATTTTTTTGCGATCACACAATTTTACATGTGCGCCTTCGAACCGCCCAAAACCGCGAGGCACACTCTCGTTCTTGATTTTACATAGCGGACACCAAACTCACTGCGTTCGTTAAGTGCCGATGTAAAATCACGGCCTCGCTTTCCTTTTGTGCAGCTTCTCCGGCGCCGGAGAATGTTTCTTGCGTTTTTTGTCGGTTCTACTATGCTTTCTCGTTACGTTGTTGCTTCGATCACATCACCGCTCTCAGACAGATATACACAAGATATGCCGCATATAAGAGAAGCATCAGAATTCCTTCGAATTTGTCCAGCTTTCCCTTGGTCTTGCATAGAAGCCAGGTGAGAAGTGAAAATGCCAGAAGAATGGCAATATCGATGATGTTCTCCTGTAAAAAGGTGATGGGGGAAATGGATGCCGCCACACCCAGGATCATCAGGATGTTGAACACGTTGGATCCAACGACGTTTCCCACCGCCATATCCAGTTCGTTCTTTTTCGCTGCCACCACGGAGGTTGCCAGCTCCGGCAGGGATGTTCCGCAGGCTACGATGGTCAGACCGATGAGGGTCTGGGAAAGACCCAATGCCGATGCAATGCTGACTGCGGAGTTTACTACGAAGTCGCCGCCGAACTTAATGGCTACGGCGCCGCCGATGATATAGATGACGGAAAGCCACAGAGGTACCGTCTTAATCTCTTCCTCTTCCGCGGCGGCCACCATATAATCCGCATTTTTCCGGGCCTTTAATGCGCTTCTGACCTGGTAAGCGATAAACGCTACGAAGGCCACCAGAAGGATGATGCCATCCAAATGTCCCAGTTCCATTCCGATGATACCCATGATCAAAAGAGCAATGGCGCAGGCTACGGAAAAGGGATAGTCCTTTCGGATGGTGTCTTTTCCTACGATGATGGGATTCATCAGGGCGCTGGCGCCCAAAACCACCATGAGGTTAAACAAATTCGAGCCTACCACGTTACTGACTGCCAGAGAATTGTTCCCGGAAATGGATGCCGTAACGGATACCGCCAGCTCCGGCAGGGAAGTTCCCATGGCCACGATGGTAAGGCCGATGATGATGCTGGGCACTTTCAGTGCCGTCGCCACGGAAGATGCACCCTCCACAAAGAAGTCGGCGCCCTTTAGGAGCAAAACAAATCCCAGCAACAAAAATACGATTACTTTTACAGTTTCTAGCATACTTTTCTCTCTTTCTTCTACTAACCATTTCTCTATCGTTGTCGAATTTGAAAAAACGCTCGACAC
>JAIKZU010000065.1 GCA_024681985.1 Lachnospiraceae bacterium
TATACCTGATCGACTACAATGCAGCTCGTCTGGATGATAAACACCAGGCCGAAGATACCGTTTTACTCGGAACAAAAGGTTTTGCAGCACCTGAGCAATATGGATTTGGCTCCTCTGATATCACAACAGACATCTATGCTATAGGTATGTTGATGAATACCCTTCTTACAGGACGTGTAACCCGTGAGGATATTGCAGCCGGTAGATTTGAGAAAATCATCCGAAAATGTCTGCAAATGGATCGTAGTATGCGTTATTCATCCGTAAATGAACTAAAAAAAGCCATCCAAAAGAAATATATTCCGGCTAAATGGATGAGGTTTCTTCCTCCGGGATTCCGGCAAGGTAAAGTAGGCCACATGTTAGCTGCCATATTTATATATTTAACTATTTACTCAGGAATGACCGGTGTATATTCAAATGACATAAATAAAGGCATTAATCCCTGGGGAGATATCATCTTTGTTTCAGCAGGTTTCATTTTTTCCGTTCTATTTGCTGCATATTATCTCGACATACAAGAACGAATACCCATACTGCAAACAAAAAAAGGTTCTATAAGACGACTGATCATAATAGGAATATGTCTGCTGATATGGTTTGCTTTTTTATTACTTGCGTGTATTTTTGACGCTTTAATTCTAAATCCCACGTATTTTTCATAGTATACCGCAATGTGCATAAGGTTGTTGCCACCTTGAAGGGGCAAAACAATACACGCATCTAAAAGTGTGAGGTGACCCCCAAGACAAACCCGAAGATAAAAAATGAGCCCCTGCCACCGTCCCCAGGGCTCAAAAAGAGACCCAGACACGGTCGAGGGGCACCACAGCTACACAATTACTGTTTGATCAACTGCTCTGCAATTGCCGGATTATCAAGAGCTTTTTCTATAATTTTAGAAAGAACACTCGTATACCCTTTTCCAAAAGCTTTTGCTTTACTGATCGTTTGCGGAGATAACCGCAATGTTACGTTTTGCTTTCTGCTGCTCTTTTTTTCTTCTGCGATTGTTTCAGAAACCCTTTTAAAACGAGCAAGTTCTTCTTTGGAAAGTGGCGGGTTATCTTCGTCAAAAGCAATCGCTCTTTTTTCTGCACCCTCTAGCATCTCTATCTGTTCTTTTGTTATTTTTTCCGTAACATCTATTTTTTTCCTAACTAAAGCCATAATATGCACTCCTTTCTTCTTTTGTTGAGAGTCTTGCCGAGATCAAACGAATAATCTTTTCATTTTCACGCGGAGTATAGGAAACGGTGATCACAGCCAAATGATTGCCAATTGAACCGATGACTCTATATCTATCCTCATTTTCACTATGGTCGACATCGTATAATTCTAAACGATTTTCATCATTGAAAACTTTTGCTGCGGTTGAAAAATCAATACCGTGTTTCTTAATATTAGTTTTTTCTTTTTGGTCATCCCACTCGAAATATAGTTCTTTCATACTATATATTATAGTATCTTCAATACCGATGTGCAATTTATTTTGCATTGCATTTTGCATCGCGAAACGCAATGCGAGGTGAGCCCCCGGGACGGTGGCAGGGGCTCATTTTTATAGTCCGCACTGATAGTCGTACATACAAAATACCGTCTCGGTTTTATGTGCGTTTGAGTGAGGCGTACATATCGTTGGAATATGATCCGAACACAGACACGAGTTGCCATGGATGGCAACGAGAGGAACTCTTGAGCCCGGATGGCGAATGAGTTCCGGTGTCGTCATGTCGCATCACATAGATCTCATATTCTTACGATATGTAGCCAAACGGTGTAGCACGTAAAACCGAGACGGTATTGGTATGTACGTTGATGTGTGCAGAAAAATGAGCCCCGGACAGTAGGGCTCATTCTTCGTTTTCGATCACTTGATCCATGAAATCCCAGATGTCCTCCAGGCCTTCTTTTGTCACGGAGGAAAAGGGAAGGATGATGGTATCTTCGTCTGCTCCTAACTCCCGGCGGATGGTCGCAAGATGGCTTTCCACCTGGGAGCGCTTCAGCTTGTCTGCTTTGGTGCAGATCACGATGGGCTGGTAACCCATGTAGTCGATCCATTCAAACATCTGCTTGTCGTGCTCTCCCGGGGCATGACGGATATCCACTAACAAAAAAACGAGACGGAGCATATCGCTTTCGGTGAGATATCTCTCGATCATCACACCCCATTTCTCCGTTTCGCTTTTTGATGCTCTGGCGTAGCCGTATCCCGGCAGATCCACCAGATAGATCTCGTTATTGATATTGTAAAAATTCAAAGTCTGGGTCTTGCCGGGCTGTGCCGATGTACGGGCATAAGCCTTCCTCTGCATGATGGAATTGATACAGGAGGATTTGCCCACGTTGGACTTTCCGGCGAAGGCCACTTCCGGCAGGGTGTTCTCCGGCAATTTGCTGGTGACACCGCATACCGTTTCCAAATTTACACTTTTAATCTTCATGGGATATTAAGCGCTTTCTTTGGCCTGACTTTTTTCCTCGATGGAAATAACTTCTTTATTCTTCTTATCTACCAAAAACAGGTTGTCGTCCACTTTTTCTTTGGTGATGGTAATCTCCCGCACGCTGTCGTCGGAAGGGATGTTGAACATATCGTCCATCATGACGCTTTCCATGATGGCACGCAGTCCGCGGGCTCCCGTCTTTCTCTCCAGAGACTTCTTCGCGATCTCATTGAGCGCTTCCTGGGTAAAGTCCAACTTCACGCCGTCCATATCAAACAGGGCCTTGTACTGCTTAACCAAAGAATTCTTCGGTTCCGTGAGAATACGGATCAGTGCCTCTTCATCCAGCTCCTCAAGGGCCACATTGATGGGCACACGTCCGATGAATTCCGGGATCAGTCCAAACTTAACGAAATCCTGGGGCAGCACCTGCTTTAGGAGTTCGAACTCCCGATCCTTGTCCGCCTTTAATTCCGTGGGCTCGCTGTTAAATCCAATCCGCTTGGTATCCAGCCGGCCTTCGATGATCTTTTCCAAGCCTTCAAAAGCGCCGCCGCAGATAAACAGGATATTTGTGGTATCGATGGGGATCAGCTCCTGCTGTGGATGCTTTCTGCCGCCCTGGGGAGGCACGGAAGCATTGGTTCCCTCGATGAGTTTAAGCAATGCCTGCTGTACACCTTCACCGGAGACGTCTCTGGTGATGGATACATTTTCGGACTTCTTTGTGATCTTATCGATCTCGTCGATGTAGATGATACCGAACTCTGCCCGGGGAATATCAAAATCCGCCGCCTGGATCAGTTTTAAGAGGATGTTCTCCACGTCCTCACCTACATATCCAGCTTCCGTCAAAGTGGTGGCATCCGCTATGGCAAAAGGAACACCCAAGACCCGGGCCAACGTCTGTGCCAGAAGGGTCTTTCCGCTTCCGGTAGGCCCCAAAAGAAGCACGTTGGACTTTTGGATCTCCACATTTACTTTCTTCGGGTCTGCCAGGATCCGCTTGTAGTGGTTGTATACGGCTACGGAAAGGACCTTTTTCGCCTCTTCCTGACCGATGACATATTCATCCAAAAATGCCTTTAATTCCACAGGCTTTAAGAGGTTAATGTCGGGACGCTTCGCTTCCTCGGCAAAATCCGGCGCGTCATCCATATCCATGAATTCTTCGTCGATGATCTCACCGCAGATATCCACGCACTCATCGCAAATATATGCTCCATTGGGTCCGGCGATCAGCTTTCGGACCTGGTTCTGGGTCTTGCCGCAAAAGGAGCATCTGATCTTGTCGTCATTTCGACCTGCCATGAATAACTACCTAATCTTTCTAAAATATAACTTTTAATTACTTCTTTTCCTTGTCGCTGTCGGTTCTGTTTTCGATGATCTTGTCGATCAAGCCGTACTCCAAAGCTTCCTGAGCAGACATATAGTGGTCACGCTCTGTGTCAGCTGCCACGGTCTCGATGTCTTTTCCGGTGTTTGCTGCCAGGATCTCATTTAAGCGACGCTTGGTCTTTAAGATATTCTCCGCCTGGATCTCGATCTCGGTGGCCTGTCCCTTGGCTCCACCGGAAGGCTGATGGATCATGATCTCGGAATTGGGCAGCGCCAGACGCTTTCCCTTTGTGCCGCCGGCCAAAAGGAACGCACCCATGGATGCCGCCAGCCCCACACAAATGGTGGAAACGTCACACTTGATGTATTGCATCGTATCATAGATAGCAAATCCCGCGGTAACCATACCGCCGGGGCTGTTGATGTAAAGATGGATATCCTTTCCGGGATCCTCGGATTCCAAAAACAGAAGCTGGGCTACCGTAAGAGATGCGGTGGTCTCATTTACTTCCTCACCGAGGAAAATGATACGATCCTTTAACAGTCTGGAATAGATGTCATAGGAACGCTCTCCTCTGGAATTTTGCTCAATGACGTAGGGTATCGTAGCCATAGATTACTCCTCTTCTTTTTTCTCTTTCTTTGCTGCCTTGGCTCTGGGCTTCATGTTATCCGTGATGAACTTCACTGCCAACTCCAATGCCAGGTCTTTTTTCATATTATCCTTTTCCGTATCAGAAAGGTTCTTCTTTAATTCTTCGGGATCCATACCGTACTGTGCGGCAGTATCCTTGATCTTTTCTTCCAGATCCTCATCGGAAGCTTCTAACTTCTCGGCCTTTGCGATCTCTTCCAATACCAAAGATCCCTTGATGCGATCCTCTGCATCCGGACGCATCTGCGACTTTAACTGCTCTAAGGTCATGCCGGTAAACTTTAAGTACTGGTCAAAGGAAAGTCCGCTGGCAGACAGCTGACGTGCGTAGTCATTGATCATCTGGTCTACCTGGGTATTTACCATAGCATCCGGAAGCTCGATTTCGGAATCGGCGATGATCTTTGCCAAAGCCTCATCCTCCTGGGCACGCTTCACCTGATTCTCCTTACGCTCGGTAAGACGCTTTTTGATGTCTTCCTTGTAAGCGTCGACGGTATCAAACTCGGAGATGTCCGCTACATACTCATCATCCAACTCGGGCATTTCCTTTGCAGTGATCTTGTGGATCTTGCACTTAAATACCGCCGGCTTTCCTGCCAGCTCCTCTGCATGATATTCCTCGGGGAAGGTCACGTTCACTTCCACGTCTTCATCAATATTCTTTCCAACCAGCTGCTCCTCGAATCCGGGGATAAAGGATCCGCTGCCCAACTCCAGGCTGTATCCGTCGGCCTTACCACCTTCGAAAGGCACGCCGTCCACAGAACCTTCGTAATCCAAAACAACGGTATCGCCGTTTTCCGCAGCTCTGTCGGTTACATCGATGCTTCTGGCATTTTTCTCCAGCTCATCTTTGATCTCTTTTTCGATATCCTCATCGCTTACGGTGGTGTCTTCCTTGGTAACGGTCACACCCTTGTACTTACCCAGCTTGATCTCAGGCTTTAATGCCACTTCTGCTGTAAAGATGAAGGGCTTTCCCTTCTCGATCTGTACCACTTCCACTTCCGGAGAGGATACGATCTCCAGATCGCACTCGTCATAGGCCTTCGGGTACTCCTCCTGAATGAGGAAGTTTGCGGCATCATCATAAAAGATCTCCGGTCCGTACATCTTTTCGATCATCTGCTGGGGCACCTTGCCCTTACGGAATCCGGGGATGCTGATGCGATTCTTCTGACGCTGGTAAGCCTTTGTCATGGCACCGTTCAAACGGTCTGCCTCTACCTCGATGGTGAGCTTGGCCATATTATTTTCCAATTTTTCAACTTTAACACTCATTTTTTTAAAAACTTCCTTCCTGACTATGGTATGGCGATAAAAAAGGACGCAAAATCCCCTTGTTCGTTCGCACTGTCAATCGATTATAGCAGAAGAACCCGAAAGACGCAAGTAAATACAACTGCCGGGGCCGCTTATTTTTTAGGGAAAAACACGATCTGCTCTGCCAACTGTGATGCGGTTTTTTCATCCGTAAAGTAAGAGACGATCTCCAGGCCGAAGGGGATGGCGGTTCCAACGCCCCGACTGGTGATGATATTTCCATCCCTTACCACGGGATCCGCTTTTTTTGATGCCCCCGTAAGTCCGTCTTCCATGCCGGGATAACAGGTGGCGTTCTTTCCTTCGAGGATACCGGCATAGCCCAAAACCGTAGGCGCGGCGCAGATGGCAGCTACCAGTTTATTCTCCTTATAAAACTTCTTTACAGTATCTGTCACCGCAGGGTGTGCCTTTAAATGATTGGTGCCGGGCATCCCGCCGGGAAGGATGATACCACCATAGGCGTCGATGTCCGCCTCTTCTATCTTTTTATCCATACCGATGACGATCCCGTGGGAGCCTGTCACGGAATCCGCACCGTTTACGGAAACCATATCGATGGTGATCCTTGCCCGCCGTACAATATCCACTACGGAGAGTGCTTCCACTTCCTCACAACCGTCCGCCATACAGATCATCAGTTTTGCCATTTCTCTTCCTCCCTTTCGAAAAACTATAACAAAATCCAAAAATGTGATATAAACATATGATATAGATAAATATAACATATTTTACGGTATGGGTTATGGTTTTATTCCTACCGTAAGACCGTGAGGTTTGTTTATGGAGATCGAAAGAAAGTATCTGATCGCCGACTTATCGGATGTGCCCGGGCAGATCACAGACTATCCCTTTTCCGACATGGAGCAGGGATATTTAAACACAACCCCTGTGGTACGGGTCAGAAAAAGCGACGAGGAATACTATCTTACCTACAAAGGAAGCGGCATGATGGTCCGGGAGGAGTACAACCTGCCGCTGACAAAAGAAGCTTATGACCATCTGGTGAAAAAAGCGGATGGCATCCGGATCCAAAAGAGGCGGTACCGCATCCCTTTGGAGGGTGAGCTCTTATGTGAACTGGATGTTTTCCATGGCGCATATGAGGGACTGCTTTTAGCCGAGGTAGAGTTTCCCACGGAGGAGAAAGCCAATGCTTTTTTACCTCCTGCCTGGTTCGGCGAAGAAGTCACCTATGACAGCCGTTATCATAATTCCAATATGAGCCTGAGAGGAGAAACAAAATGAAACCCATATTGAAAAAGATCACCGCAGCACTCTGCATGACAGCCTGTGTGCTTACGGCATCCCCGGTGGTATACGCCGACAGTAATGAGGAAAAGGAACTTCCCGCATCTACGGACTGGATGGCGGAGCTTTCCGATGAGAGCAGCCTTTCTTCCATCACCATCCCCGGTACCCACGACAGTGCCACTGCTCATATTTTCCCCAGTTTCTTTTTACAGTGTCAGAAACTGGAGTTTGCACAGCAGTTGGAGGCCGGCTATCGGTATCTGGATATCCGCGTTGCCTTGGAGGAAACGGAAGACGGCGACAATAAGCTGAAATTCATCCACAACTTCGGCACCTGCAAACAAAAGGGCAGCTTTTTACAGCTTTTTTCAAAAACCCTTTATCTGGAAGATGCCCTGACAGACATCTATGCCTTTTTGGATGCGCACCCTGCTGAGACTGTGATCTTTTGTGTAAAAAAAGAACGGGACGAGGATGACGCGGCCACTTTTGAAAAAATATTCTTTGAGATCCTGGATCAAAATCCCAAGTACTGGTACACGAAAAATGAGATCCCTACTTTGGGCGATGTGAGAGGAAAGATCGTTTTAGCCACCCGCTTTGCCGATGCGAACGGCGAGGGCGAGGATCGTACGGGACTTCATTTTTCCTGGTCGGAGCAAAACAACAAGGAACCTGTCATCGATGTACAGGAGATCAGCGTCATCACCGGAACGAACCAGCTCTACGTCCAGGATCGCTATAAATACAGTGTCTCCATGAAATGGGATGCGATCACGGAAACCTTGGAAAACTGCCAGGCAAATGACGAGACCTTTTCCTTAAACTTCTGCTCCACCTCCGGAAGCAGCTTTGCGGGACATCCCAAGCGTTATGCCCGGCTCATCAACCGACAGCTTTTGGAATATGAGTTGACACCCGGCACCAGTTATGGAATCATAAACGTTGATTTCGGTAATGCGAAGCTGGCAAAGCACATCTACGGCGCCAACTTTTAATACCGGCTCCGACGAAATCATTACTTGAAAGGAAGGACAAAAACCTATGCCTCTGATGATGGATTTTTTTGACAGCGATGACTTGGAGGAAAAGTATCAGATCCTCGTACAGATGGAAACCATGGAGGAGATAAACGATCACTTGGTAGACAATCTGGCCGCGTCTTTAGATGTGGTCATCGACGACGGTCCCATCGACAAACGATTTGCGGAACTTAAAAATGTGCTCCGTACCAAGATGAAGTACGAAAGCACACGTTTAAGAAGATAAAATTTATTCAATTTCAAAAGGTTTCAGGCTGTTCATCCAGTCTGTGATCGCCTGCAGGCCCTCTTCCGAAAAGGGTTGTCTGCAGGTGATTTTTTTCTCATCCGCCGTACACTCGAAGCTGTAGGGCTCGGGCCAGACGGTGCAGACAAACTCCTCTTCCACTTTCTCCACCCGAAAGCGCAGATTCTTGGTCCGGTCGCTTCCGGAGAAGTGTTCTTTTTTGTAAAAATTCAAAGCCAGAAGTCTCTTTCGATCGATCATAAAATATGCCTGTTATACGCCTTTACTGCACCGTGATATGTGCCACCTTGGTGGTCACCTTTTCATTCCGGGGATTTTCCACTCTAAAAGTTACGATGTAGCTTCCGTACTCGTTAAAAGCAAAAGTTCCCTTGTAATTCTCGAGAAGCTCACCGCCGGGAGTCTCAATGTCTACTTTCAGCTTCTTGGTGATATCCTTTTTATCCACGGTCTTGGCTTTGACGCCGTTCTTTAGGTTCAGCTGTGTTCCCAGTCCCAAGACTACGTCGGATTTCACGCCCTTGATGACAGCCTTTTTGTTGTCTACCACCTTCACCTTGATGGTTTCCTTTGCGGTGCGTCCCAGACCGTCCGTCAGCTTATAGGTAACTTTATATCTGCCCAGTTTCTTTGTCTTTAAACGGGTTTCCACCTTTACATCCAAAGTCACGTCGTTTCCGCAGCTGTCGGTGGCAATCAGATTCTTTAACGGATCCCAGTCGCTGCCGTATCCCACCTTGGTCTTTACCTTTGATGTATCAATGGAGGGCTGTGCCGTGGCATAGGGATTCCCGGGGGTAGGATCCGTAGGATCCCAGCCGGTGCGGGAAGCTGTGCTGACCTGGATGGTCTTGGGCTTTCCAAGGGGGTCGTTTTCCTCCGTGCCGTCGATGATGTTTACTTTGGTGCCGGTGGGACAGTTGTCATAGATCCACTTGGAATCCGCCACCGTCAGGCGTACACAACCGTGGGAAGCCGGTGTTCCCAGTTTGTTGTACTGTGCCGTGGACTGTGCCGCGGGATTGTTGATGGCATAGTACCAAACGGAATGAAACAACACATGGCCGGTGATCCGTGTGCAGTACTGTCCCCAGCAGGGTCCGTCCAGCTCCCACCAGCGGTACTTGCCCCCGGTGGAATAGGTTCCCAAAGGGGTATTGGCGCCCCCGGTGGAACAGGTCATAGCCTTAATGGGTTCTCCGTTTGCATCAAATACCGTCACCACGTTGGTACTGCGGTTGACCTGTATCTGATAAGTAGCGGCCGCCTGCACCCGGTCAATTCCCGTAAAACTGTCACAAAATGATAAGCTTAGTACCAGGCACATGAGCAGCAAACCAATTTTTTTCATAATACTTCTCATGAATGATGACCTCCGATCTGCTCATTTCTCGCGATGGTCATGGCACCTTCCTCTAAGTTGGTGCCCTTAAGGATCGCGTTTTTTCCGTAACGTTTTTTGATGGAAAGCATGGCCTCCTGCAGCGCTCGCTCCTTTTGCTCCTCTTCCATCTTTTTCTTTTTCTCCCGATCTATGGCCTCGTAATCCGTAAACAGAGTCAGCTGCTCATAGGTGTTCTTTTTCTTCTCTTCGTATGCCTCCTCGGTAATGACATGATTTGCCACCACCGTCACACGGCGGACCAACAGACTCGGGTCAACGATCGCATCAAATAATTCCAGCATTTTATCAATGATCATTTTTGACGAAGACGTGTGCTTCTCAAGGTTTGCGGAGGAATGGGCCGGTTTTGGCACCAAGCGTCCGTAGTAATCACTGACAACCTCACCATGATAATTCTTTTTTCGCTTTTCATCAAGCAGATTTTCTATATCATATCCGATGGTCAGCACCACCTGGTCACAGAGCAGACGCTTTTCCACCAGATCCAAAGCCAGAAGATCCGTCATCTCCCGGACGATGATCCGGGCCTTTTCATAAGGATAGGGTTCCATTAAAACCTGACCGGAGCTGATGGAAGAAGCCGTGGGGCGATAGGCTTTGATCTGGGCGATGGTGCAGGGCTCATATCCCCAGGCATGATCAATGAGAAGCTCTGCATTGACGCCAAAGAGCTTGTATAAAAGTTCCTCGTTATAGTAATCGCCTTCTTTTCCCACGGAACAACGGGCCACATCTCCCATGGTGTACATTCCGTGGCGGGCCAGCTTCTTCGCATAGCCTTTCCCGATGCGCCAAAAATCCGTAATGGGGGTATGATCCCACAGGATCCTGCGGTAGCTCATCTCATCCAGCTCTGCAATCCGCACCCCGTCCTTATCTGCCGGCATGTGTTTTGCCACGATGTCCATGGCGATCTTTGACAGATAGAGGTTCGTACCGATGCCTGCCGTAGCGGTGATGCCCGTCTGCCCCAGCACATCCCGGATCATGGTCATAGCCAGTTCATGCGCACTCATGCCATAGGTATTTAAATAGGCCGTCACATCCATGAAGCACTCATCCACGGAATATACGTGAATGTCCTCCGGCGCCACATACTTCATATAGATGTTAAAAATGGCAGTG
The DNA here is from genome assembly GCA_024681985.1 of Lachnospiraceae bacterium. Classification (GTDB taxonomy): domain Bacteria; phylum Bacillota; class Clostridia; order Lachnospirales; family Lachnospiraceae; genus JAILEN01. Next base: position 10,847 of record JAIKZU010000065.1, read on the forward strand.
CTGTAATCCATATACAGCTGCATCCGGGGCTTTGCCACGATATAATCCACATGGCATTCCTTTGCCCGCTTTTGTACTTCAAACAACCGGGCTCTGCCCGGGATCCCGTAAGCTTTCAAGGCAGGAGAAACCGCCAGACAGATGGTCTTTGACGTACGGGACTCGTCCGCCACCACCAATCTGGCCGACAAAGGATCCAAGCCCCTGTCCACACACTCCACCGAAGCGTAAAAGGACTTTAGATCAATGGCGATATAGGTTCTTTTTTTCTCGTCTTGCCTTTCCATACACAGGATTGTACTATAATACTGTGTTCTTCTCTACATTATTTTTAGGGAAAGGTTTCTGGAAAAATGAACGGAAATTCTCATAAATACGATGATATCATAGACATGGAGCACCCTACTTCCAAGGTGCATCCGCGGATGGACGAGATCAGCCGGGCCGCGCAGTTTGCACCCTTTGCGGCAGTTTCCGGCGGTGCCATCGAAAGTGAAAAAGAGGCACTAGCCCAGCTTGAGAAAGACATAAGAACCGATGATCGCCTCCCGTAGGATCTGCTGCTCCCATCCCTTCCAGCCGTAGTGGACGATGAAGCGAGTGATCTTTTTCTCGTAGGAGAGGCCGTAGGCCAATACCGCATGATTGATGCGGTTTTCTTTTTTGTCCCACATATTTCCAAATAGGATCACCGGCGTTCCCGCCTTTACACGGCGACGGGCTCCAAATCC
>JAIKZU010000093.1 GCA_024681985.1 Lachnospiraceae bacterium
GGTTCAAAGTTCGCCTCTTCCTCTGCGGTCGGCTTGATGAACATGTTTCTTACGAAATGTGCCTGCCATGCAACTTCCATGATGAAGCGGACTGCCATTCTGGTATCCTTGTTGGCACCGCAGAACGCATCAACCACAAACAGTCTCTTGCCGGAAAGCTGTTTCTTGGCAAGATCACGAACATATTCCCATGTTTTCTCATCCATCGGATGATTATCGTTCTTATACTCATCGGATGTCCACCAAACAGTGTCTCTGGATTTGTCATCCATAACAATATATTTGTCTTTGGGAGAACGACCGGTATAAATGCCTGTCATAACATTTACAGTATCCAGTTCCGTAAGCGTACCCTTGTCAAAACCTGTCAGACCGGGCTTCATTTCCTCTTCAAACAAAAGCTCGTAGGAAGGATTGTAAATGATCTCGGTAACATCTGTGATGCCATACTTGCTTAAATCGATATTTGCCATTTCCATTACCTCACTTTGTAAAAATTAAGTACATAAAAAGTTCCACAGAATATTATACATAAAACTCTTCGTTTGTCACGCAAAAAAATTTTTGTATCAGATCCTGCGTATGACTGAACGGAAACTTTTTGCGGGTTTAATTCGATAAAGCCTTGGCAACGATCCGGAAGGAAACAGTCACACGGCCGCTGTAACCGCTGCCTCTCATCGCTTCAATAGTCACTTTTGCAGTTCCTTTGTTGATATTGTTGCGGTAGCTGCCATCAACGATCTGATAATCCACTCCGTATACAAGCGGTGCACCGTTTCTGCCGAACTTCACGGTAATGTCTTCGGGACTCAGCGTCACTTTGTTTCCGGTGTAGATCTTCGGCTTAATGTTGATCGATGCTTTGTTCAAATATGCATTTGACGGATAAAGAACGCTGAAGTATCCGTGCTGCTTTGTACCCTCATAGTACCCTTTTCCGTTAACCTCGACTTTGATCCTGGTCTTTGCAGGGATGATATCCTTATCCCCAACGGAATCTCCCGATGAACGGTTCACATCCTCACCCGTGTCCGCATCTTTTACGACTGTGTTATCCCGGTAAGTGTATTCATAGTTCACATCATAGTCTGTACCTGCTTTCAGTTTTGCTCCGGTACTGCTGTCTTTTAAGGTTATCCCGGTCTTATAGGCACCGGCTTTGTTCTTGAATGCAACATCTGCAGCTGTCAATACCGTATCATTAAGGTTTCCTCCTAAGATCGTGAATTCTTTCTTTATGGTCCCCTTAAAGCAGCCCTTTCCGGTAACAATGATCACAGGCTTCTTTCTTGTGGAAGCACCGGTGACCGCTTCATTATACTTATACTTAACGGTGTAGTCCACGCCTTCCTGAAGCTGAACCCAGCCGTAAGGATATTTTCTATACTGAAGGTTGACCGTTGTGATCCTGGCACCTCCTTTTCTGTATCTCGCGTTGTCTGAAATATAATTATCCATATGCTCCTTACTGATATCAAAAGGCGAAATCGTAAAGTTCCGCTTTACTTTTCCTGTAAACCTTCCCATACCGGTAAAAATCACGGTTGCCTTTCCGGGATTTACATTCTTTGCATAGGATACGGTATAGTCTGTACCCTTGACCAGATCTTCGGCAATACCGTTATGCACATATTTCAGTTTGATGCCGTAATCCTGTGTACCGTCTTCAGGTCCTGCAACCTTGAAAGGATTTCCCATAAACGCAAAGCTCTTTGTTGATGCATGATAGCGGTCTGCGTAATAACCTTCTCCGTAAGAACCGGTCGTTGACTTAAATTCCTTCGGTACCGTCACCTTTTTCATATTGACCCCTGTGATCTTATAGGTCTTCTTTACCTTGCCGAAATAGGCTCCTTTGCCGGTGTAGGTAACAGTCGCTTTTCCTACGGAAACATTGTTGGAATACTGCACATCATAATCCACACCGTCAATGAGATAATGCTTTTTCGCAGACTTGCCTTTGCCGGTCTTGTAGTAGAACTTCATCGGCTGCTTTTTCTCTGTTCCTGTGTATCCCATGGAAGAAATAAAGCCTTCCGTCTTCATTTTCTTTAAGGATGTGCCTGTGATCTTAAAGGTTACGCTTCTCCTTCCGACATATTTGCCGTCTCCGATCACGGTCACGGTAGCCGTACCGATCTCTTTATTGTTCTCATAAGTCAGCTGATAATCGGTGCCGTATGTAAGCGTTTTGTTCTTCGCATTTTTAATGACAAAGTTAAATGTACCTTTTCCGGATTTCGTAAGAGCCCGTGTCTCTCCTTCTCCCGGAACTCCGGCAAGAATGAAACTATCGCCGGTATATTTTTGATTCGGGATCTTGGATATCTTAACCCCGGATAAAGGAAATTCGTCCTGTTCAATGATCTTCTCGAGTAATTCTTTTGACTCCTTATAATTTCCTTTTCCTCTAATGGCTATCGTGTAGCTGCCGGGAGCCTTAAGCTCCTGCCCGAGATAATCGTAGACATAGTCTTTGTTTTCTTTGAGCGTCACCCGTTTGGTGCCAAGCATGTAAGTTATTCTGGTCTTACCCTTCTGCGTTTGACCGGTAGGACTAAGGATGATGTCATCTGCTTTAGCCTTGCTGATGTCCAGCGCATTGATCGTAAATGTTGTGGTCGCTATTCCCGAATAGTTTCCTTTTCCTTTTATGGTTACGGTCGGCGCAATGCTGACAACTTTGCCGTTTACGGTCTTGGTCGCATCCTTTTCAGCTGCATTGATATTGTTCTGATAGGTAACCGTGAAATCTGCAGGAGAAAGTTTCCACCCATAGTAATAAGCATTCACAGCCGGCTTGATCGCAGCACCTGTATAGTCCTGATCAGGTATGGGTGCGATCCAGAAGCCATCAAACGGAACATCCTCTACCTTCAGTGTTGCAGTAAAAGTATCTGAAGCCGTACCTGTAGTATTAATCTTCACTGTGCTCTCGTAATTGTCCGCTGTAGTGGTCGTTTCATCTTTTACAGATACTGTCAGCTTTGTCGTCTCGCCGGGAGACAGAATGATGCCATCAAGATCGCTGACAATGATAAAGTCAGATCCGGTAACGGTCGGCTCAGACAATGTAATATCCACATTTCCGCTGTTGGTCACGGTGATCGTCTTCTCATCAAGATATTCATTATTGTCTTTCGGAACGATCCCGAAATCTATAGTCTCCCGGTCAACCATAACAGTGGGACTCGGATTTTCCATGATGACCTTTGTATTGATCGTTCTCGCGATATCCGAAAACGTGATATCGATCATATCTAACTTTTCTCCGGCAGTGGAGAACTGAGGTTTCGTAAGATCGGGACTCAGTTTAAAAGTCGCTGTCTCACCGGGTCTGATTATTTCTGCAGAGAGGTCTTCCACAGTATAAACGGATGTACTGATATCCTTGATGACCAATGGTGTAGAACCGGTATT
>JAIKZU010000111.1 GCA_024681985.1 Lachnospiraceae bacterium
CATCCAACTGGTCCAGAAGAACCGTTCTGGCTTTAAAGAAGATCTTTAAGGACAGAGGGATCAAAGTGGCGGATAAGTTTTTCTACGCCCATATGTTAAACATTGACGGCAAGCTGGAAGCTGCCAAAGCCTTCGGGGCGGAACACGCAAACGCTTAGTCCATACGCTGAAAAGAGGTATCAAAATGAACAGTTTGTCTTCCGTACAAAAAACCGCAAGTCTGGTATTAAAAACCATCGTAACCCTCTCCGCGGTGGTGGGAACCTTCCTGAGTTACCTGGCGGGACAGCGGGCCTTCATGGGTGGCAGCCGGGTGTTTATGTATTTTACCATCCAGTCCAATATCGCCATCGCCATCATCTGCGCCATCGGATGCGGACTGCTTTTAAAAAACGCAGGCATCGGTAAAGCATGGTACATCATCAAGTTCGTAGGAACGGTGTCCATCACCTTAACGGGTGTGGTCTTTTGTTTCGTGCTGGCACCCACTTTGGGAGCAGATGCCTGGAACATCCAAAATACCCTGACTCACGTGGTGGTACCCATCGCTGCCGTGGCAGACTTTTTCGTAACGAGTACGGTTTTGAAGATCGAAAAAGTAAATGTCTTCTTTGTCACCATCCCGCCCCTGCTCTACGCCATCTATGCCGGTATCGGCTATGTAAAAGGTTGGCAGTTCGGAGAAGGCGTCACCTACCCCTATTTCTTTTTGAACTGGGGCAGCGAGGCAGGAGCTTTCGGCTTTTCAAAGGAGCTTCCCTTCATGGGCTGTGTATGGTGGATCCTGATACTGCTGTTATTTTTGATCCTGGTGGGCTTCGGCTATCTGGCCATCGCCGACGGCATCGGTAGAAGGAGACAGAAGACGAATAATAGAGTAAGATGACAAATGGGGCGCAGAAAGTGCGTCCCATTTTTTAGTTGAAAAAACAAGATATTAATATTATAATGAGTATCGGTTAGTAACGCCTAACATAAACTGACGAATAAATACCCCGCCAATTGAGCGGGGTTTATAAGGCTCTATATGTTAGGCATAACTAACGAAAGAACACATTAACGAAACAGGATGAAAATAAAAAAGGAGAGGAAATACCATGAAAAAAAGAGGCATATTATCCTGGGTCCTGGAGTTCGCCGGAAGAAAGAGGAGTTACTACGGCGGAAGTATCGTGCTGGCGATCCTGGGAGTGGCTGCGTCCTTCATCCCCTATCTGTTGATCGCGGATATGGTGGGAAAACTTTTGGCAGGCAGCAGGGATTCGACATACTTTTTGCGACAGTTGCTTTTGATGGCCTTATGCTGGATCCTTCGGATCGTTTTACACAGTGTATCCACCACGCTGTCCCATGTGGCTACCTTTAACGTGTTAGGCGGGATCCGAACCCAGATCTGCGACAAGCTTTCAAAGATCCCTCTGGGCTCGGTTTTGGATGATAACAGCGGAAGCTACAAAAATATCATCGTGGAGCGGGTGGATTCCATGGAGACCACGTTAGCGCACATCATCCCCGAGTTTACGGCCAACATCCTTTTGCCTGTGGTGATGTTTGCATACCTTTTGACCATTGACTGGCGCATGGGGCTGGCAAACCTCATATCTGCGGTCATCGGTGTGATTTTTGCCACAGGGATGCTCCTAAAGAGCAAGGGCGAGTTTGACGTCACCATCCGAAAGACCAAGTATTTAAACGACACCGCCGTGGAGTACATCAACGGCATCGAGGTGATCAAAGCCTTCGGAAAGACGGGAAGTTCCTATGAGAAGTTCGTCAATGCAGCCCGGGAGGGGGCCGACTGCTTTATCCGTTGGATGAGAAAATGTATCTGGTGGCAGGCAGGGATGCTTTCTTTTATGCCCGCCACTTTTTTGGGCGTGCTTCCCGTAGGGCTGTATCTGGTAAAGACCGGAAGCCTTTCGGTAGAAAACTTCATCACCGGTATCATTTTATCGGCAGGTCTTATCACGCCTTTGGTGGTGGCATTTTCCTATATGGATGACATCGGAAAGATCGGCGCCATCTTTGGAGAGGTGACGGAGATCCTGGAACGGCCGGAGATGACGAGACCCCAGTCTCTCATCAAAAAACCTGTGGGCTCCGACATCCTTTTGCGCGGCGTGCGGTTTACCTATAAGGACAAGGAGGTCCTCCACGGGATCGATATGGACATCCGCCAGGGCGAAGTCAGCGCGGTGGTGGGACCCTCCGGTTCCGGTAAGAGCACCATCGCACGGCTCATCGATTCCCTTTGGGACGTGGATGCCGGCAGCATCACATACGGAGGGGTGAACATCAAAAACCTTCCTCTGGATTACTACATGGGACAGATCGCCTATGTGGCCCAGGACAATTATCTTTTTGACATGACGGTAAAAGAAAACATTCGGCTGGGGAAACCCGGGGCTTCGGATGAGGAAGTCTATAACGCCGCAAAAGCCACGGGCTGCCACGACTTTATCATGGGCCTGGAAAAAGGCTATGACACCCGAGTCGGCGGCGCCGGAGGACATTTATCCGGAGGAGAGCGCCAGCGGATCTGTATTGCCAGAGCCATGTTAAAGGATGCGCCGGTGGTGATCATGGATGAGGCCACGGCCTATACCGATCCGGAAAATGAAGCACTGGTACAGGAAAGCGTCGCCAAGCTGGTACAGGGACGGACCCTGATCGTCATTGCCCACCGGCTTTCCACCATTCAGACCGCGGACAAGATCTTTGTGGTAAATGACGGAAACATCGAATCCGTGGGAACCCATGAGGAACTTTTGAAAAATTCAAGCCTCTACAGAAATATGTGGGTGGCCCACAGCATGGCAAAAGACGAAGCGGAGGAAAGGGATGATATGAAAAAGGAGGCGCTGTATGCTTGAGATGTTAAAAAAATTCTTTGATTTTTGTTCTCAAAAGAACAGAGAAAAACTTTACGGCGCCGTTGCTTTGGGGGTGTTGGATGCCCTCTTCGGCGCCATGAAGATCCCGGCGGCTTTTTTTGCCATTACGGCAGTGCTGGAACACAATATAACGAGAAACACGTTTATCACTGTGGTGGGATTCATGCTCGTCAGTACCGTGGGAAAGATGGTGGTGAACCGTTTTTCCAATATGCTGCAGACGGAGGCCGGCTATGACACCTGTGCGCAAAAGCGCATCGAGATCGGAGAGCATCTCAGGTATCTGCCCATGGGCTATTTTAACGACACGAGCCTGGGCCACATCACTTCCGTTACCACCAACACTTT
>JAIKZU010000122.1 GCA_024681985.1 Lachnospiraceae bacterium
GTGGCATTCTCATCCAGGGATCCATGCTCCACCAGTCCATAAGTCCGAGAATCCCCAATAAACAATGCATTGTTAAAGTATTCCACACTCTCTGCCGGTATCTGCCGGTAAAAATCTCCGTTCTCACGGAACACGGTGCTGTTTAATGGTGCAAATGTCACATCCTCCGGGGTCAGACGAATGGGGTCACAGTTTCCGTAGTCCGTTGCCTCCAGAACTGCGGAGTTCACCCCCTCCGGTAAAGCATCTGCAAAGACAAAGGTCCCCTTTGACTGTTCCTGTCGCTCCGTAATGACCTCACTTATGGGGATTTCCCGAAGGGCTGCTTCCTCTACGGCGGAAACATATCCTTCCGGCAGTTCTACCACCTTTGGCGCAACTACCTCTTCCTCCACGGTCACCACTTCCGTAGGCTCATCCCAGGGCAACACACCGTCGTGAAGTCCTTCACATACCAGTCCGATATAGGAATCACCGGCAGCAAACTCATAGTTTCGATAGCCGAAATCACGACCGATCCGTCCCGTTACCGCCAATGCGATACTTGTGATCGCCACGGACAGAAGCAGAGGTATACTTTTTACGATCACCAATAATCTCTTCATTAATAATCCTTAAAAACTATAGTACAAAAACGGATTGCTGCTGGTGGTTCCGATTAGGTATAAAGAACCCAAAAATACTGCCAGCAACAACAGTATACGGATAAACTGCAAAAATCCTTTCTTTTCCTTTACGAAAAACCGGCTCACAGGGGGAAGCAAAAGCAGGATCCCCGCTGCAAATAAAAGCCAATAACGCTGCGCATATTTGATAAAGTCCGCACCGTTGCCGAAATCTCCCGTTGCAAAGGGAAACAGCTTGGAAAAATAGATCTGAAGATCTGACAGATCCGTAATGGCAAATATGCCCCAGGTCAGGGGGATAACGATATACACCAGGATCCATCCCGGGATCCGGGTCTTTTCCATCAGCTTTTTCAGCGGATATTTTTCCAAAACAATGATGAACCCGATCACCATGCCCCAGATGATGAAATTCAGCGTCCCACCGTGCCAGAGACCGGTGATCAGCCAGACGATCAAAAGGTTTCGTACGGTTTTGGCTGTCCCTTTCCGACTACCGCCCAGGGGAATATACACATAATCCCTGAACCAACTACCCAAAGTCACATGCCAACGGCGATAGTACTCACTGATACTTTTAGAGGCATAGGGATGATCAAAGTTCTCCACAAAGGGAAAGCCCAGCATAACTCCCAGTCCTGCTGCCATCAGGGAATATCCCCAGAAATCAAAATACAGCTCCAGCGAATATCCGTACACTCCCAGCCAGGCCAGGGACGTGGAAATGCTCTCGAATCCGATCTTTTGGATCTCATTCCAAAGGATCGCCAGCCGATCCGCCAAAAGGATCTTCATGCCCATTCCCACCACGAAGTATTCCAGCCCCTGCTCCAAATGCATCAGCGACAACCGATGGGGCTCCCGGAAATCTTCCAGGTGAAACCGCATGATAGGTCCCTGGGTAACCTGGGGAAACATGGTAAAATATGCAGCCGCTTCGAAAAACCTGACTTTGGGAGGGATCTTTCCATTATATGCATCCGACTGGAAAGAGATCATCTTGAATATATAAAAGCTGATACCCAAAGGCAGCCAGGATGGATCCACAGCCAGGGCCAGATATTTAAACAGCAAGAGAACCGCTGCATCAAAGGCAAAGACCATCACGAAGCGCGGCAACAGGTAGCTTCTCTGATATCCCTTTTTCTTACCGGAAGAGAGCCAATGGCCAAAGCCGAAATTGATCACGGTCAGCCCGCAAAGCAATGGCAAAAACTGCCACTGCCCAAAACCGTAAAAGACCAGGCTTCCCAGAAAAAGAACGGCATTCTGCAACCTTTTCGGCACAGCATAATACACTGCCAAAAAGATCACCAGAAACCGGAACATGAATTTTAAACTGGTAAATACGATCATAATAAAAAACTATCCTACAGAAACAAAAACCGTGCATATCCGCACGGAGAAAACTCATGAGCAAGAAAAAAGCCCTGACCCCACAGAATTCTGCAAAATCAAGACCTTAAGTACGCGATCAGGGTCTCGAACCCTGGACACCCTGATTAAGAGTCAGGTGCTCTACCAACTGAGCTAATCGCGCTTGTTTGTTTTCGTTTGTGCGAACTTCTTTATTATATAGCAACAAAGAAAATTTGCAAGAGGAAAATTAAATTTTTTTAATATTTTCATCTCATGCTCCCAATTCTTCCGTCAGCTGCTTTACTTCATCCTCATCTATGTTCAGAACCGCCTGTTTCAACCGATCCGTGATGTCTGCCTTATCCCGTGGAAATTCGATCTGCAGCAGACAGTTTAATACTTCGTCTGCCCGGTCCACATCCACATCTTCCACCGCTTCCAAAAGCTGTACCATAAGCGCCCGCACCATCGTCGGCTCGTAGGGCTGCTTCGGAGCAGAGGTATTCTCACTTTCTTCCGGAACCAATACGGCCAGCCGCTCATACAGGGCATCCCATTCGGATAGAAAGAGCGCATGCATTCTCTCGATCCGTACCATATCATTATCCCGGGCCGCCTGCTCCAGCAATTTGGCCAAAGAAGCCACCTCATGGGCACCGATCATGGCTGCGGAATTCTTCATGCTGTGTACCTGGATCCGATATTGCTCCACATCCCGATCTTCATAACAGCGCATCAGTTTCTGCTTCTCGGCATCCCGCATAGCGACGGCATTCAAAAGGATATCATATAACATTCCCGCATCTTTTACGTGCCGAAGGGCAAAATCCCAGTCCACACCTTCTACTTCTGGGAAAGAACCTCCTTCGCCGGATACACCTTCTCTTTTCACCCGGGAAAGCTCGTCACACTTAGCTTCCAGCACCTTTAAAAAGTCCTTCAAGCTTTGCTCTTGCTCCAAAAGAATCCCATGCTGATGATCAACGGTTCGCATCATCCAAACGGAGATCCAGTATGCCAGGATCAGACCAATCACCCCACCGATGAACTCCACCACGGTAAAGGACACAAAAAGGGGAATGGGCAGCCAAAACAAAGCCGCCACGATTACCAGATCCACCACCAGACTGTAAGTGCATAAGGATCTGTCCAGGAAAAAGACGGTGGCGATCCACTGTACCAGATACATCATAAACAGGATATGGGGTGTCTTAAACAGCACACATAACTGCAATTCAAACAATGTAGTAAACAGAATGTTTAAAATGCAAAATCGCTTGCGGACCTTTTTTTCCGGTCCGTTTGTAAAGTGGAGGATCAAAAACCCTACCAGCCAGGTGAGCGCTGTGACCCAGGCCGTTTCTCGGCTATCCACGCCACTGACCAGGGAAAAGATAATAACGGTCAGACCCAGCAGAACATAAGAAACCAGACAGATCATGCGACCAAGTTGGTAATTATCCGTCATAACACCACCCCCTTCGGAACCACAAACTGCAATCCCTGCGGCACGATCTCGGCCTCCCATCTCGAAAGTGCCGGCTGCAGCTCTCCGTCGAAATTGCTTTCAAATGGCTTCCCGTCCGTCCGTTCTACCAGGATCTTATGTGCCTTGTCCGTATAGCAGTATTTTTCTACTTTTTCCTGGTTGTCGTTCATAGTCGCCAGGGTGGGAGGCAGCATGGACAAAAACTGACGATCCCGGATCAGCGTTACATTTGCCAGCCCGTCTGTAACGGACACATCTTTTGTCATGTGTACCCTGCCTCCGATGACACGTCCGTTTCCGAAAAAGATCTCCGCCATTTTTCCCACAATCTCCTTCTCATCATCCAAAACCACGCGATACTCCTTTTGCGGTGTCAGAAATACCGAATTAATGCCCCCCATAACGTAGGGAAGCTGCGGAGAAAAAATGGAAAATGCCCGATAATCATCCATTTTACGGATAATGCGCGAATCCAAACCCAGAGAAAACGCATTTAACAGTACACCGGCGTTGGTACGGATATAATCCGTAGGGACTACCTCTCCGTAGATCAGATTTCGAATGTCAAAAAAGGCTTTCTGCCCCATTCCGTAAACCTTTAAGAAATCATTGGTCAGGCCGCAGGGAAAAAAGGCGATCTCCACATCTTTAAGCATTTCTATACCGTTCAGTGTATTGCAAAGAGTTCCGGATCCGCCGCAGCAGTAGATCCTGACTTTTTTGTCCTGCTCAAAATAGGGGAGGATCTCCCGGATCTGTTCCGCTTCTCCTCTCGGATGACGGATATTAAAAACAAAACTCTCCACATCTTTGATCTGACTCAGTTCCTCCCGGAGTCGATCCGATCGCAGACTCTTCCCTGCATTGGTATTGACCAGAAAAATATGTATGAGCTGCTTTGCCTCTTCCTTTTTCTTCTCCGGAAACCGGATGGGCTCCGTCACCTGCCGAAGGACGTTCGACATCTCTGTTACGGGTGTTGATGCGGTCCTACGGGCCTTTTCACCGATCCGGATCTTTTCTTTAGGCAGATACTCCAGCATGATGCCGTCCAATCCTTCCGGTCGGATGGGCTTTTCCAAGAATGCATCAAATCCTTCCTTTTCGTACATTTCTTTGGCGCCACTTATGGCGTTGGCGGTAAGCATCACCACGGGAACTCCCTCACACCGGTACATGCCATTTTCCTTCATGCGGTGCAGCGCCTCCACACCGTTTAGATCCGGCATCATATGATCCAAAAGGATCAGATCATAGCGCTTTTCCTTTACACGTTCGATGCACTCATATCCGCCTTCCGCTTCCTCTACCATGATCCCGGTATCCCGGAGCAGGTTCTTGACCACCCTACGGTTTAAGGCGTTATCATCTACCAACAGGATCGTGGCATCCTCCACGGTATAGTACACGTGCTGCTCGCTCTCAGCTGCTCTTTCTTCCATACGCTTTTCCAGATTACCGATGGGGGTATCGTCCACAATGGGCTGGCGCAGATCGAAATAAAAGGTGGATCCCTTGCCATAGGTGGAGTCTACGTGAAGCTCGCTTCCCATCATATGAAGCAGTGACACCGTGATGCTCATGCCCAGGCCCGTTCCCTCGATATGACGGTTCTTTTCTTCATCCAAACGGGCGTACTGCTCAAAGAGCTTTTCCTGATCCTCTTTTTTGATCCCGATACCGGTATCCGTAATGGTATAGTGAAGTATCACATTTTCCCGATCTCGACTGGCTCGCAGACCCAACGTCACGGAACCTTCCTCCGTATATTTTATAGCATTGGTCAAAAGGTTGATCAGAACCTGCCGGAGCCGCACGTCATCACCAAATAAAACCGAGGGAGCCGATTCGTCGAGATCCATCCGGAAGATGAGATTCTTCTGCTGTGCGCGAAATCCCATCATTTTCGAAACATCGGAAAGAAGACCGGTGATCCCGTATTCTACCGGGACAAGCTCCATCCGGCCGGACTCCACCTTTGACAGGTCCAGGATGTCGTTGATGGTGGTCAAAAGAACTTCGGCTGAGTCTTTTATGTCCAGCGCATAGGATTTGATGTCTTCACTCTCGGCATCCCGGAGGATCATCTCATCCATTCCGATGACCACATTAATAGGTGTCCGGATCTCATGGGACATCTTCGCCAAGAAGTCTGATTTCGCATTATTGGCGCTGTCCGCCTTTTGCCGCTGCTTCTCCAGCTCCTTCATGGTAGCGGTGAGCCGCAGATAATCCGGAGTCTCATTGATGAAAAGAAAGGTCATAGCGGCGATGGAACCCATGTAAAATAGCAGTACCGTCTTTGGGAACAGGGCCAGCTGTAGGACAGATCCCGCTGCCAGAAGGGAAAAGAACATCCAAAAGGCCATTTTCTGCCGTCTCTCCAGATGGGCCCGATAAGTCCATAAAAGGGTGAGTGCCGACATGCCGATGGTGACCAGCGCGGAAAAACTGACGAAATACACAGGTCCGTGTATATAGTTACCTTTCTCGTCAAAAGAAAAAACCCATCCTGTAAAAATGTTTGTCGTCATAAGCAGCATATACGCGCCAAACATGATGTTGCCAAATCGTACAAAGTATCGATTCTTGTCACTTTTTACAAATGCATCCATATACTTCACAAAGGCCAGTGCCATACCGGCTGAGGTCATGAAATACAGGGTATTTGCCAAAGTGTTTAAAAGAGGGGGGATACGCTGTCCGTAATCGATCATACGGGCAGTAATGACATCCATCAGATCTGCGGACAAAAGCCAAGCCACCATCTGTCGATAGCGCTTGTTGCTCTCGGTCTCGTTGGGATATTGTAAATGCAAATATAAAAGCAGCAAGGCCACAAAACCAGCAGCAGCTACTTCAAAGTAGATGTTATACATAGTCTGTGACCCTCTGAATCTCTTCGTATAAAAATTTTTTATCTACCGGCTTTAATACATAGCCCGCCGGCATGTGCTCCAGTACTCCGAATACCTTTTCTCGTGTGGAAACACTGGTTAAAAATACCACCGGTATCTCCTTCATCCCATCATCCTGCAGCATGGCTTCGAAGGTCTCTTTCCCACTCATTTCTCCCATCTCGTAATCCATCAACACGAGATCCGGACGTTTTTTGGGGATCTGTTCCAAGGCCTTTTTTCCTGAATTTGCCAAGATCACCTCGTACCGGTCTTCCAGCATGGACTTCATACTGCGCAAAAACAACGGACTGTCATCCACCACCAGGATTCGGACGCGCTTTTTCCCGGTTTGGACCGGAGGTGTGTAATCCTCATCGATGAATTCATCATCCAGACTCAGTTCGTTTCCGTTCAGGATCCCTTCACAGGTTTCTTCGATGGTGCCTATGGTCACAGGCCTTATGAGACGGGTAAACTGATCCGTATCACAGAGGGATTCTATGGTGTACCATTTCTCCGGCGTAGCGATGACAACTACCGGTACGTATGGCCGGTATTTCTTTATCCACAGGAAAAAAGCCTTGTCCACTTCCTCTACACCGATCTGGCAAAAGATGATCAGATTTGGATTCGTAGCTTTTTCCATACTTCGGATCAGATCCATATCCTCCGAGCACATCTGCACCCGGTATGCATCCGATAGTCCGTCATTGATAGATCTGGTGATCTCGCCAATTTGTCCGATCAATAATATCCGTTTCATAAGCATAAATCAGCAAAAAAGTCCTGCTGTATAGTGAGTGGGTTTACTGAACCTGCGCAAACATGGCCGCAATCTGTTCCGGTGTCAACTGGGCGTTGGGATCATCCGATACCGGCTCTACCTTCGGAGGTTCCGGGGCAGGTGCAGGCTCCGGCTCACGTTCCGGCTCCGGAGCTGCCGTTACCGTGTCTCCGCCGGCCTGTGCAAACATGGCTGCGATCTGTTCCGGTGTCAACTGGGCGTTGGGATCATCCGATACCGGCTCCACCTTCGGAGGTTCCGGAGCTATCTCTTCGCCCGGTATATCCGTGGGTTCATCCGTCAGATCCATCTCTCCCAGTTCTGCTGTGATGGCCTCCAGATCCGGCATTTCTTCGACGGAAAGCTCTTCTTCAACCGGGGGCTCTTCCTCGATCATGGGCTCCTCGTCGATGAAAAGTTCTTCTTCGATGGCAGGCTCCTCATCGATGGTCAGCTCTTCTTCGATCACAGGTTCCTCATCGATGGAAAGTTCTTCTTCGATCACAGGCTCCTCATCGATGGAAAGTTCCTCTTCGATGACGGACTCCTCATCAATGGAGAGTTCCTCTTCGATGACGGGCTCCTCATCGATGGAAAGCTCCTCTTCGATCACTGGCTCCTCATCGATGGAAAGCTCCTCTTCGATCACTGGCTCCTCACCGATGGAAAGCTCCTCATCAATAACAGGTTCTTCTGCAATGGAAATGTCTTCTTCCGGCATGGGCTCATCCGCCGGCATCACCGGTTCGGGAATAGCCACTTCCTCCGCTGCGACAGCGGGAGTGGGAGCAGGCGTGGGCATTACCGGCTGCGCCATAGGCTGTATCGGCTGCTGCATGGGCTGCATTCCCTGCATCGGCTGCATCGCCTGTACCGCCATCATCACCGGTTGCTGCATACCGATACTCCGCTGGTTCTGCTCGATGGCATTTAAAGTCTGCTGGATCCCATTAAAAGCAGAAGACATCTGATCCAGCTTTCGCTCCACGTCCTGATTTTTCGAGATCAGTTCCGCTTTTGTATCCCGGATCAGTTTTTCCTGCTCTTCTATGATCTTTTTCTGCTCTGCGATGATATCCTTATTGGAATCATCCAGTTTCTTTTCAAAATCAAATACTTTGTCCAAAAGTGCATCGTTGGAGTTCATCAGCGCATCGGCGTTTTCTTTGCTCCGGGTCAGGGTGATCTTTGTCATGGCCTTTTGGGCTTCGATGATCTCCTCGGCAGGAAGAGAAGACGCGGCGCTTTCCATATGCTCCATCTTTTTCTGGAGCTCTTCGAAATTCTTCTTGATGATCAGATAAGAAGCTCGCTGGGCTTTTGCGATCTCATCATAATCCTGTCTGTCGATCTCCTTTTGTCGTCTGCTGATATTTACCAGCGAACTGAACATCACGAAAAACGTCAGCACCAGAACGATGGCCAGGATCGCCATAACGATAAAGTTCGGCATGGATACGAACACGTAAAACAAGGTGATCAAAAGGATCGCCGATACGATTCCCGCACAGATGGCGATCATTTTTTCCCGTAGGATCAGCCGGTCTTCATTCTGTCTCTCTTTTTCTTTTTCCATGTAAAAATCCCCTTTTGCGCTCTTCTCGTTTCATCGGGCTTTTTCGTCCCGAAAAGCAACCGTTTCCAAAAACTCACTGCCGAAAACAGCTGCGATAGTGCTCCCTACCAGAATCGAACTGATAACTAATCCTTAGGAGGGACTTGTTATATCCATTTAACTAAGGGAGCATGAATCTCTGCGAGATTCGATCATCTATAAGCAATCTCGCATTATTATATTATAATTACAACTTTACTTTGCCTTGGAGCCAGAGATCTCCTTTAAAGCGTCGACCCGGCATGGGTTCTCCCAGCAGGTCTCTCTCGTTGATGCAGACTTCGAAAAGAATATCATTACAACTCAAAAGGATCATATACACTGCTTCCATGGTAAAGTGATTGATGATCTTTCGGTATTCCACGATATCTCCCAACACACTGTACTTATCGCTTTCGATACCGCTGGGCATGAAGTAGTTCTTAACGATGGTCATCACATCTTCGGATTCGATGCGCCGGGTGATATTGTTATAGATATCCATATCGTCAAGGGTCAGCTCCTCAAAGGCACCCTGATCCCCTTCTCTCGCCTGAGAGATCAACTCCCACCGTTTTTCGTTATACTTTTTGGCCCGTTGGGTCTCCATTTCCGTCATCATCACCGGGAGGAGGATCTTTCCGGAACTGGCCAGGCCGCAAAGAGCCACACCGCCGAAGTTCACCACCTTCGACTTTCGCTGTTCCGACTCCAAAATATCCATCACATCCTGGATGTAAAAGATCAGATCCACGCCCAGACGCACTTCTTCACAAATGCCCAGATAACCCTCTCTGTCCGACTCTTTTACAACCTCCACCGGTGTCAGGGTCGATAACAGATCCGGCTCCTTGTAAGGAAAATAATAATCCATGGAAAAGCTGCCGTTATCATCTTCGCTTCCACGAAAACAAAGCCCCATTCCCGGCACGATCTCTTTACGTATCTCGGTAAATTCGTAGCCTTCCGAATCCAGGGCCGTATCTATATGGTCCGGATGCTTGATCGCATCGCGAAATATCGCTTTCATCTCGGATCTGCCGATGTTTCGAAAGCCTATGGAGCGTAAATAACTGTGCATGCATTATCCTCATTTATTGATCGATGATAGCATCTTGTTGCTATAATCCTTATAATTATACAATAAGCAAAAAAGAAAATCCACACCGGTGGAGTATGGATTTTCGCATAGGCTATGAACCGATATATTTTTGTTTTAAAAGCTCCATTATCCTGTCATAGTTATCCGGAATATGTGGAAATACACAATCCTTGCAGTTCTTTACCATCCGCCCGCTGATCTCCTTCATCTGAAAGTTACCGGGGCAATCCATATCATACAACGGACAATAACAGAACAGGCAGTTAAGATCCGTACTGCACGTATGGCACGGGTAATACTTGCACTCTTTATTTGCAAAAAATCTCTCTGAAGGATCCACAGTCTCTTTCATGGACGATCACTTCTCGTTCTTTAATGCTTCTTCCAGAGCCTGCTCTTCTTCCTCGGAAAGACCGATGACGGAATGGCCATCGATGATCTCCTTTACGTAATTGTAGCAGCCCTCACGAGAGTGCACCACATTGATGACAAACCCGTCATTTTTTTCATTCAGCATGCAGAGCACGCAGGAGAGCTTTCCTCCCATTTCCTGCAACGCATCATACTTGACCACTGCATATTTCTGGAAGCAAAACTCCATTTGCTTTATGATGGACTGGATATTTCGCTCATTGGCTGCATTGGCCTTTGTCAGATCCTCCAACTGATCCAGCCGGTAAACCAGGGTATCCTCTAAGGATTTTGCAGTCTTTCCTTTCATGAAGATGTCATAGCGGTCTTTTAATCTCTTCAACTTCACGGCATTTACGATAAAAAGGATCAAGAGTACCACTACCAGTGCCGCGAGACCGATCACAATATAATCCGTGCTGATTCCCAAATACTTTTCAAACATGATATACTCCAAACATTTGTTCTGTTATTACTAAGCCTGTAACTTTCCGATGATGGTGTCCAGCTCATCCTGGTTATAATACTCGATCTCGATCTTACCCTTTTGTTTATCCTTCGGCAAAATGGAAACCTTGGTCCCCAGGATCTGCTTGCACTTCTCTTCCAGCTCGGAATAGATGGCAAGGAGTTTCGGATCGATGGACTCCTTCGGCTTTTTCTCCGGCGCGCCTTCGTTGATCCGTTTGATCTCTTTTTCCAACTCGCGAACTGTCAAGTTTTCATCCATTACCCGATCCGCCAGTATATCCTGCTGAGAAAGATCCTTCAGGCCCAGGATCGTCCTGGCATGTCCGGAAGATATGGTCCCGTCGATGACCATCTGTCGAACCTTATCATCCAGTTTCAAAAGACGCAGAGAGTTGGTGATCACCGTTCTGCTCTTAGAAACGATCTCTGCCACCTCATCCTGCTTGTATCCGAACTTATCTACCAGCTGCTTATATCCCAAAGCTTCTTCAATGGGATTTAAGTCTTCTCTCTGTAAGTTTTCAATGAGGGAGATCTGGACGATCTGTTCCTCTGTCAGATCCATCACCCGCACCGGCACTTTCTTGATGCCGGCCATCTTCGATGCACGCCACCGACGCTCACCGGCGATGATCTGATAATATCCATCTTTCTTTACCACTACCAGTGGTTCGATGATGCCGTGCTTTTTAATGTTCTCGGATAATTCTAAAAGCTTGTCCTCATCAAAGGTTTTTCTGGGCTGCTCCCGGTTGGGCTCCACCTTATTGATATCCAGCTCGATCCATTCACCGTTTCCTTTATTGTCGGAAGATACAGATCCTTTTTTTCCACCGGACTTATCTGCAATGAGAGAATCCAGGCCCTTGCCCAGTCCCACTTTCTTTTTCGCTGTTGCCATCTTTTATTCTACCATCCTTATAGTATTATTATTTAACCTCTGGCGATCACTTCTTTTGCCAGGTTGCGATAGCTCTCCGCACCGGCAGATTTTCCATCATAAAGATTGATTGGAAGGCCGTGGGAAGGCGCTTCCGCCAAACGGACATTTCTCGGAATGATGGTCTGGTATACATATGCATCCAGATTATTTTTTACCGTGTCCACCACATCCGAGGAGAGGTTTGTTCTGGAATCGTACATGGTAAACACGACTCCGTCGATCTTTAATTTATCATTCAATCTCTCCTGTACCAGATCAATGGTGTGGATCAACTGGCTGATCCCTTCCAAAGCATAGTACTCGCACTGGATGGGAACCAATACGCTATCTGCCGTAGTCATGGCATTGACTGTCAGCATATTCAATGAAGGCGGGCAATCAATGATGATATAATCATAATCTTCACGGATGTAGTCTACTTCATTTTTTAAGATATATTCCTTTTCCTCCAGTCCGATGAGCTCGATCTCCGCACCGGCCAGATTTACATCTGAAGGGATGATCTTCAGGTTCTCGATCCCTTCCACTTTATACATGCTGTCCCGCAAAGTGGTTTCGTTCAGGATCAGCTGATAAACCGTATTCTCCAATTCGTCTTTATCCAGACCTAATCCACTGGTGGTGTTTCCCTGGGGATCCAAGTCAATGACCAAAACTTTCTTTCCGGCTTCTGCCAGACAGGCCGAAAGATTAATGGCTGTTGTCGTCTTTCCGACTCCGCCCTTTTGATTAGCAATCGCAATAACTCTGCCCATTTATCTTCTTCCTTTCCTTAAGGTTTTCCTGTGCATTATAACACTTATCAATTTTGAATTCTATGAAACATTTCCTGCAATTTATCCTGTGAGTTTTCCTCGGCACAAGATGTAGTTATGGATCCTTTTGTCTGTATTATGTTTCACGTGAAACATTTTTCCCGTTTTCTATATTTGCTGATCTAGTTTTTCATCAACCCCAAAATGTTGTATTTGGAATGTGGATTCGGTAGAAATGTTTCACGTGAAACATAATATAGCTACCACCATATCTTGTGGATCACAAAAATATCTCACAGATCTTATTAAAGTTTGTGAGATTTTATAATACAGATCTTCCATGGGATGCAAGGTAAAGAACTTCTTACCACGGCCCGGGGACTGATGGGTTCCCATCCTCGGTTAAGGA
>JAIKZU010000144.1 GCA_024681985.1 Lachnospiraceae bacterium
CGATCCCATCTTCCCAGCGATATCCGGCCATAATGAGATTACCTGCCATTGTCCCCTCTTCATCCATGACAAGGGATCTTCCCTCAGCATCCAAAAAAGGTCCCGTGATGCTTCGGCTCCGTCCCACACAGATACAGTAGTCACTCTTTAGGGAGCCAAAGGATACAAAGAGATAATAATAAGCAAAGTCCGGATGATAGATCATATAGGGGCCTTCCACAGCCGTGCTCAGATAACGGGGTCGCTTTGCCACGCAGATGCCGATGATATCCTCCTTTATGTGGGAGAGGGTTTTGGTTTTTTCATCATAGGTCCAGTCCCGGGAAGCCTGATTTTCGGAAAGACCTGTTTTAACGTCCAGCTTCAGCATGTGACATCCGCCCCAAAAGGATCCATAGAGCATATACATATCACCGGTTTTTTCGTCACTTATGATATTCGCATCGATGGCATTGACGGATAGGCAGTCGGCAGTTTTCAGTACGATCCCCCGATATACAAAGGGTCCCTCCGGTGAATCAGAAACTGACAAAAAGATACAGGACTGCTGCACACCCCAGGAAGAGTTACTGCAGTAAAGGCGGTATTCATCCCCCACCTTAACGATATCCGGTGCCCAGATATCCCTGCTCTTTGTCCATGCATAGGCTTCCTCCGGTACTTCTGCGATCTTTCCCAAAGATGTAAACCGGATCATATCATCGGAAACCTTCAGCATAGCTCCCGTACTGTATATGTAGTACTTTCCGGATACCGGATCCTGATATGCTGCAGGATCATGGGTCATCCAAAGGCCGGGCTGCCGACGGTTACTTGGATCGATTCCGGTTTTTGGGGGTTCCTCCACATAGATCAGATTACTCATAGCCTTTCTCCTTACCATTTTTTTTGAGGGCATCGACTGTCCTTTTTCATTACACGCACTATGGTATAACAGCCACAGGACAGACAGGTCCCACCTTCGTGCTTTTCACATTTTTCGCAGATCAAAAGCCGCTCTTCCATAAGAGAATCGGCTGCCCGATCCTTCGTATCCAGCAGCCGATATAATCTGTCCGCATATTCCGCAATATCCTCCGGAACAGATTGCATGATCTCGCATTTTTTGCAAATCAAAATCTTTTCTTTCATCACAATTTTTGTCAATTTCCCTTAGGCATAAAACGTAACAGAGTAACACTGCCCGCCGGAAGTGTAAGATGGAGCTTATCTCCCCTGGCCTCATAGTCGCTGATTTCAGTCTCCTTTACTGTCTCCGGATCATCAAAGGTATTATGGGCATGGATCTCACCTCCCACGCGGGTGGATTCACAGACTTCGTAGATGCCATCCGCAAAGGAAATGTCCACATCCTCCGGTTCATCCGCAGAAAGATTACCCAAGGTTACGGTGATGCATCCTGCTTTGTCCACAGATACCGATTCCGTGATCCGCGGCAGCTTCCCTTCCTTCGTATCTAATTCCTTTGCACCGGAAAGTTTTGAAGCTAAAAGCTCCCCATCCTGATGATAACGGAACTGGTGCATTACATGGTAAGTGGGAGTTTTGATCATCTTCTCCCCTTCCGTCAAAAGCACTGCCTGCAATACATTTACCATCTGCGCCAGATTCGCCATACGTACCCGGTCGGAATGCTTGTTGAAAATATTTAAGGTGATGGCAGCCACCAGCGCATCCCGTACCGTATTCTGCTGGTACAAGAATCCGGGATTCGTCCCGGGTTCACAGGTATACCAGGTTCCCCACTCATCCACGATCATGCCGATTTTTTTGTCGGGATCGAATTCATCCATGATGGCTCCGTGTTTTGAAACCAGCTCCTCCATGAAATATGCTTTATACAATGTGCGATACCAGGTCTGTTCATCAAATTCCGTGGCACTTCCCTTTTTCTCCCATCCGTCGGGATGTACGTAATAATGCAGGGAAAGTCCATCCATAAATCCGTGGAACTGGGGCGGCGTATGTTCATGGGTAGTGGCAAGCACCGTCCTTGTCCACTCATAGTCGTCCACATTGGCACCTCCACAGATCTTTTGAAGGGGGCGCTTTGCATCGTATACCCTTACGTAGGTTTGGTATCTGCGATACAGATCGGCGTAATAAGAAGGACGCATATTTCCGCCGCAGCCCCAGTTTTCGTTTCCAACACCAAAATAATCCACTCGCCAGGGTTCTTTATGTCCGTTTTTTTCCCTCAGATCCGCCATGGGAGATACGCCCTCAAACGTCATGTATTCCACCCACTCGGACATCTCCTGCACCGTCCCGCTTCCCACGTTCCCGTTGATATAGGTCTTGCAACCCAATTGACGGCACAGTTCAAAAAACTCATGGGTTCCGAAACTGTTATCTTCGGTCACACCACCCCAATGGGTATTGACCATTTTTTTCCGGCCTTCTTTTTCGCCGATGCCGTCTCGCCAATGGTATTCATCCGCAAAGCAACCACCGGGCCAGCGCAGCACCGGGATCTTAAGCTCTTTTAATGCCTCCACCACATCAGAGCGCATACCGTTTACATTTGGTATGGAAGAATCTTCTCCCACGTAGATGCCTTCGTATATGCACCTGCCCAAATGCTCGGAAAAATGTCCGTAAATCTCCGGCTGAATATGCGACAGCCTCTCTTTATCGTTGATCTTTAATTCTGCCATCCTCTTCTCCTTTACTTCAGATACTTTACACACCAGATGGTTTCATTTTTATCTCCCGCAGCAGACAGGCAAAGAGTTTGATTTCCGGCTTCATCTGTCATGCGGAAAGCCACTCCCGTAAATGTCTGTCCCTCAAATGTGACGGTAATGTCGTTCTTTCCTTCTTCGAATTCATAGGATCCTTCCATCTCCCCGGTGATCTTTCCATCATGGAACTTAAATTTTTCCCCTCGATGGATCACAGAAGAAACATCTGTCCCATGGTTTAACACGTAAAAGGTGCCTTCTAAGGTCTCCGCAGATAATCCGCCCTCCATAAATTGCTCATCCGATCGTTCAAAGGGAGCCATTACATACCAGTCATCCGCTGTCAAAAACAGGCGGTGGACCCGGGGCTCATGATACTCCGTTCCCGCATCAAACCTCTGATGGTATGTTATGTAGATATCTCCGTCCTTACCCGTAAAAACAGACTGTCCTCCCGGAGCCATATAAGCGGTTTTTAAAGAAGGAAAAATGTAATTTCCGGCCATTTTCAATCCATAGGAAAAATAATCCTC
The DNA here is from genome assembly GCA_024681985.1 of Lachnospiraceae bacterium. Lineage (GTDB taxonomy): Bacteria > Bacillota > Clostridia > Lachnospirales > Lachnospiraceae > JAILEN01. The sequence continues at coordinate 3,218 of JAIKZU010000144.1, forward strand.
TTCGTCTTGTAAAGTGTTTCCCATTTCATCCACATAGGGGCCGGTCACGGTTTTGCTGCGAAACTGACGGATCTGGTATCCGCCCTCCCGCTGCAGGTTGCCGTAGGAAACAAACAGATAATAATATCCGTTTTGGGCATTATAGGTAATATACGGGCCTTCGCAGGCGTGATGCGCCCCACCTATGAGATGATAGCCAAAATAGGAATCCACATTGTCGGCCTCGTCGCCCTTCGGATGAATCACAAGTCCGGTTTGGGGATCGATCTCCAAAAGGAAAATCCCACCGGACCAGGATCCGTATACCATCCACATGGTTCCGTCCTCATCCGTAAAGACTGCGGGATCGATACAGTTCGGCCATAGTTCATTATTATACCCACCGTACTTAAAGTATCGGTCCACCTCTGCATCTTGGCCCAGTACATCAAAAAGATCCGTCTCTTGCACTTCCGAAGCCGTAAATCCGGAATATAAAAGATCTCCCACATATTCGTAGGGTCCCTCCGGTTCATCGCTTACTGCCAGAGCCAAAGCAGATTTTATGTAGGTGGAACTGGTGCAGAAATACAGCATGTATTTATCCATGATCTCATTGTAGTAAATGTTTCCGGCCCACACGGAATATCCGCCCTGCTCGTTTTTCCCCACGTAAGAAAAAGCCGGAAGGCTTCCTTCATAGAGATTGGAAATATACTTTTTGGCATTTCCGTTGGAGATGTAATCCCAATGGTTTAAATCCGTCGATTCCGCCAATACCATATGGGATCCTGTCATATAATAATTTCCTTCGGATTCGATGATCTGGGGATCATGACAGGAGACGCCATTTTCAAAATTGCCGATCTTTATCTCTCCTTCTGCCGCCTCCCCTGTTGCATTTGCATCGGACACTTTCGTGTCCGATGCACTCTGACATCCGAAAAGGAGGAGTGAAGCGGCCAAAAACAACAGTACCGCCTTTTTTATCATTTTATTTCTGTTCATATCTACTTACCAAACGAATTCCGGTTATCATAGGAAAAAACCGGACGATCTGCTCCATCCCATTTTACCGGCATCAGAAATGCATGTCGGTTGGGATTATAGAGAGGATTTCCTTCGATCTTCTCTTCTGTACGACAGTGATAGACCATAATATCTCTTCCTGCTTCATCCTTGACAAAGGAATTATGACCCGGTCCGTAAAGTCCCTTTGTATCATCGGTTTTCAATACGGGATACCGCTCTTTTTTCCAATTTAAGGGATCCAACAGATCTTTTCCGCTTTCTGTGGAAAGCATACCCACGCAATAGGCGGCCCCGGTCTCGCTGGCGGAATAGGTAAGGTAGATATGCTCCCCCCGCTTGATCACGGAAGGTCCTTCATTCACCCAAAAACCAACTCGTTCCCAGTCATAATCCGGCGTGGTCAAAAGCACCTGTACGGTCGAAAGTTTTGTGGCAGATTCCATTTTTGCGATATAAAGATTGGAGATCTGCTTTCCGACGCCTACCTTTTCAGCCCATACAAAATACCGTTCTCCCCCATCCTCAAAGGTAGTGGCATCCAGGGAAAAGGCACGAAATGAAAACTCATCCGCATCCGCACACTGCATAGGGCCCGCCTCTTCCCAGGGATCCTCATAAGGATCACCGCCGCTACAGCGAAGCACATAGGGGCGGATCTCCCAAACATTCTCTTTCATCCCGCCCGCAAAGTAGATATACCAGCCGCCAAACAAAAAATGCATCTCCGGCGCCCAGATATGCTCACTCATAGGACCACTTTCATGCTTTTTCCAGAGCACCTTTTCCTCGGCGTCACGCAAACCTTCCAATGTTCGGCTGCGTCTTAAAACGATGCTGTCATAAGCCGGCACGGAGGCAGTAAAATAATAGTAGCCGTCATGAAAAGTGACAAACGGATCCGCCCTCTGCAGGATCCAGGGTGTATTATAACGAAGTGTATTATCCATGCTCATCATTCCTTTTGTTTTAGAATTAATTAAACTATTTTAGTTCTAAATATAATTATAATCATAAGTAAAATAATTTCAACT
>JAIKZU010000148.1 GCA_024681985.1 Lachnospiraceae bacterium
GTGAGTCGCGTCCGTTCTCAGGCAAAGGAATACGGTCATTCGGAAAAGAGAGAATATGCTTTTTTGATCGCCCACAGTATGCTGCATCTTTTGGGCTATGACCATATGGAAGAAATTGAACGTCAGGAAATGGAAGATAAACAAAGAGCCATTCTGGAACAGATCCACATTACCAGAGAATGAGAAAGGGGAGAGAAAATGGCAAACAATAAAAAACCAATGAATAATCTGGATAACAAACAGTTGGGACTTTTGATCGGTGGTGTCGTAGTCCTGGTTGTGATCATTGTGTTACTCTGCGTGTTGATCTTCGGAGGAAAGAAAGAAGAAACAGAGGAAGTACAGGAAACGGTAGCGGAAGAAACTACAGAAGAATCTGTGGAGGAGGAAGAAGTGACGGAAGAGGGAGATATTTCTCTTTTGACGGGTCTTCCCATAGATACCGAGTATGTCAACAAGCGTCCCTATGCCATCATGGTGGAGAATACAAAACCGGCCCTTCCCCAGTATGGATTGAACACTGCCGGGGTGATCTATGAAGCGCCTATGGAAGGTGGCCTCACCAGATTTATGGCCTTATTTGACGCCAATGTGGATCTGGAAAAGATCGGTAATATGCGTAGCGCCAGACCGTACTTTGTATATACGGCAACGGAATTTGATGCCATCTTTGCACATATCGGACAAAGCGTTCACGCGGAGAACCTTTTAAATACAGGTATCTGCGACGACTTAAACGGTGTAAAGGGGGATATGGCCAATACCTTCTATCGGACCAGTGACAGAAAGGCACCTCATAACTCCTATACATCTGCGGAGAAATTAAAAGAAGCCGTGGAAAAGAAGGGATATCGTGACACCTACAAGGAAGGTTATACCGGTCACTATGTGTTTGCACCTGCAAATGAACCGGTTACTTTGGATGGCTGTGATGATGCGGCGGTGATCGTTCCATATTTTTATGAAAACAAACCTTATTTTGTGTATAATGAGGAGACGAAAACTTACGACCGTTTTGAATATCAGAGTGCGGAAGTGGATGCGGTAGACGGAAAGCAGATCAGTGTGACAAACATCATCTTCCAGTCTTCGGAAGCTCCCTCCGGTATTTACGGGGGTACCCAGTATGTCAACTTCCCCTTAAACGGTAAAGGAGTCGGCAAGTATTTCACCAATGGAAAAGTCATGGATATCACCTGGGAAAAAGCAGGGGATACGGAAGTGACACATTATTATGATGCAAACGGTGAAGAACTTAAGATCAATCGCGGACAGACCTGGGTTTGCCTGATTGAATTACAGCATTTTGAGGAAAATGCCATTTATGCCACAAAGGCAGATTACGAAAATCGTTAGTGATTAAGGATTTGAAATGAAAAACAGCACGAAAGCGCATTCCAGTTTTTTGGTACAGGGTTCCATCCTGGCCATGGCTTCCATCATTAGTCGCATTGTGGGACTCCTATATCGGGTGCCCTTAAAGGCGATCATCGGGAAAGTCGGGAACAATTACTACGGAACGGCCTTTGAAATCTACAGTATTATATTGATCATTTCTTCCTACAGCCTTCCGCTGGCGGTATCCAAGCTGGTGGCGGCCAGGATGGAAGTGGGGCAGGTGAAAAACACCATGCGGGTCTTAAAGGGCGCCCTGTTGTTTGCTCTGTTAAGCGGCGGAACCTTTGGATGTATCGTGTTTTTCTTTGCGGATTACTTTACGGGACTTTTACGTACGCCTCTGGCCGGGATCGCTCTCCGGGTCTTAGCCCCGGTAATCCTCATCGTAGCCGTACTCGGTGTGTTCCGCGGTTTCTTTCAGGGACTGCATACCATGATGCCCAGCGCTATTTCTCAGATCCTGGAACAGATCATAAACGCTGTCATTTCCATAGTGGCGGCGTATTATCTGTTTTCCTACGGATTTAAAGTGGGTGGCGTCCTGGGTGATGCGGAGGAATATGCTGCCGCCTATGGCGCGGCAGGTGGTACTATCGGTACCGGAAGCGGGGCCTTGTTTGCCCTACTGTTTATGCTGTTTATCTATGCCGTTTTTTATCGTCGGTTTAAGAAACGGGTTGCCAGAGACCATAAAAAGAACATTGAAAGCTACGGCACGATCTTTAAAGTGCTGCTTCTTACCATTATCCCGGTATTGTTAAGTACTACGCTTTACAATATCAGTTCCATTGTGGATCAGGGTATTTTTAAGAATATCGTGACCTTACAGGGGTATGAGAGCCGGCAGATATCGGAATGGTGGGGGGTATATACGGGACAGTACAAAGTGCTGATCAATGTGCCCATCTCCATCGCCAGTGCCATAGCCGCCTCCGCGGTGCCCACCTTAACGGCGGCTTATGAGGTGGGGAATGATAAGCAGGTGCGATATCAGATCCATTCCGCTACCCGTTTTATTATGATGATCGCATTTCCCTGTACCGTGGGCATGGCGGTGCTTGCAAGCCCTATTATGCTTTGGTTGTTCTCCGATAGTGACCCTACGTCCGGCAGGATGTTGGCTTTCGGAGCTGTATCGATTTTGTTTTATTCCCTGTCCACTTTGTCCAACGGACTCTTACAGGGTATCGAGCGTCTGCGGATCCCTGTGCGAAATGCTGCCATCGCGTTGGTGTTGCAGGCGGTATTTTTGGTGGGCGCATTGGAGTTGTTTGATCTCAACATTTATGCGGTGATCTACGCCAATGCATTTTATGCTTTTTGCATGTGCGTATTGAATCATTGGGCTGTGGTTAAATACAGCGGTGTACGGCAGAACATCTATACCACTTATATTTTGCCTGCTACGGCATCCCTTATCATGGGAGTGGTGGTATTTTTATTCTACCGGCTGATCCATTATTTTGCGCATTCCAATGCCATTGCCACCATCTGTTCCGTTTTGGTGGGAGCCTTTGTTTATGTGATCGTTCTTCTTTTGACAAAGGGAATCTCCAAAAAAGATGTTCTGCGCCTGCCCGGCGGAGAGCGGATCCTTCGTATCATTCAAAAGCTTCGTTTGTTGTAGGAGGATATCCGGATTATGAAATCCTATGATGTGGGTATCATCGGAGGCGGTGCCTCGGGGATGATGGCAGCCATCAGTGCCAAAAGATGCGGCGTCAGCGTGGCATTATTTGAAAAAAACGATATTCTCGGGAAAAAGATCCTGGCAACAGGAAACGGCAGATGTAATTTTACCAACGAGGACATGGATCCCGGTTATTTTTACAGTGATGATGAAAGTTGTCTAAGATCCGTTCTTTCGGATTTTACAAAAGAGGATACCTTATCCTTTTTTTCCGACCTGGGCATTCTGTATCACCAAAGGGAAGGGTATTATTACCCCAGGAACCATCAGGCATCCGCCATCCGGAGCCATCTTTCGGATGAAGTCTATGCTTTGGGTGTGGACGTGTATTTAAATACAGAGGTAATGGATCTGGATACGGACCATAACCGTTTTGTGATTTCCTGTAAGGATCGATCTTTTTCTTTTCAAAAACTGATCCTTTGTAGCGGGGGGCTGGCCTATCCCCAGGGCGGAAATACGGGAGACGGGTATGAATTTGCAAAAGGCTTTTCCCATTCTTTAATGAAACCTCTGCCCGCTTTGGTCCCTTTGGATTGCAGTGAACCGTATTTTAAGTTTTTAAAGGGTGTACGGGCCTTTGGAAAGGTATCTTTGTATCTGGACGGAAGCCTAACAGTATCGGATACCGGTGAATTGCAGTTTACCAAAAGCGGTATTTCCGGCATTCCTGTTTTTAACATCAGCCGCTTTGCCACCCGTGGCCTGGAAGAAAAGAAAAAAGTAGAAGGGATTTTGGATTTTTTCCCGGATTACGACGAAGAAACATTATTTACAAAGATCCAGACGGCCGTGTCCAGGGGATCAAAAAATGTGTTTGAATCCCTGTCCGGATTTATACATGAAAAGATTTTAAATGAAGCATTACACAATTTGCACATACCGCCGGAAAAACCGGCAGAGCTTTTGACAAAGGAGGATATAAGACTCCTTTGTCATAATCTTAAGAATTGGAAAGTCCGTATCACAGCTTTTAAAGATTATGAATTTGCACAGGTGACCTGCGGAGGGATCCCCCTTTCCGAAGTGGACGATCATTTACAATCTGTTTATCATAATGGGTTGTATTTTGCGGGAGAATTATTGAATGCAGATGCGATCTGCGGCGGATACAATCTCCAATGGGCCTGGTCTTCGGGCTATGTAACGGGTTGCCATGCAGCAAAGATGATTGGATCATGATACTATTACAACAGCTAAAAATTCCGGTTTCCGGATATTCGTCGGAGGTACTGGAGCATAAGGTAACAAAGCTCTTGCGCTTAAAACCGCAGGAGATCCGTTCGATTTCCATTCAAAGGAGATCTGTGGATGCCAGAAGAGGGAAAGAGCCTTCCTATGTTTTTTCTCTTCTTGTGGAGACGGACAAGAGTAAAAAAGAAGAAAGCCTGCTCATAAAACGCGTTGGGAAAGATACCGTTAGCATTTATGAAGGACATACATATGCGATAGGGAAGATCAATAAAAAGCCGTCACTGTCTCCGGTAGTGATCGGCGCCGGGCCGGCGGGGCTGTTCTGTACCTATGCCCTTGCACTGGCTGGCCTTTCCCCGGTGCTTTTGGAGCGGGGAAAGCCGGTGGAAGAGCGAAGGGTGGACGTAGAGACTTTTTGGAAAACGAAAGTGTTGGATCCATCATCCAACGTTCAGTTCGGAGAAGGCGGTGCCGGTGCGTTTTCCGACGGCAAATTAAATACCCTGGTAAAAGACAAGTCCGGTCGGAACCGTTTTGTGTTGGAAAGCTTTGCAAGATTCGGAGCCGACGGAGATATCCTTTATGACTATAAGCCTCATATCGGGACGGATGTGCTGTTTCATGTACTTCAAAACATGCGAAATGAACTTTTGTCATTGGGTGCACAGATCCATTTTTCCTCTCAGGTGACGGATTTTATCATTGCGGATGACCGCCTTGTGGGACTGGAGATCGATCATGAGCGGATCATATCCTGTGAAAAAGCTGTTTTATGTATCGGTCACAGCGCCAGAGATACGTTTTTTAAATTGCACGAAAAAAAGATCCCTATGACTGGTAAGGAATTTGCCGTAGGTTTTCGTGTGGAGCATCCCCAAACATTGATCGATCACGTGCAATTCGGACAGTGGGATCATATCCTGCATCCCGCTCCTTATAAGCTTGCCACGAAACTGGAAAACGGTCGTGGCGTCTATTCTTTTTGCATGTGTCCCGGCGGATACGTGGTCAATGCTTCCTCTGAAGAGGGACGTCTTTGTGTCAATGGAATGAGCTATCAGAACAGAGACAGCCAGAATGCCAATTCCGCCATCGTGGTATCGGTGGGAAGGGAGGAGTTCGATCTGTCGGATCCCCTGTCGGCCATTGCTTACCAAAGAGGCCTGGAAGAAAAGGCATTTGCCCTGGGAAAAGGGAGCATTCCTCAGCAGTTGTTGGGAGATTTTAAAAGCAAACGGATTTCTTCTTCCTACGGAAGATTTTCCTCTGTTTATAAAGGCAGCGCCGTATTTGCTGACTTAAACGGCATATTTGACGAAACGTTTCGTACATCTTTTTTGGAGGGGATGGAACTGTTTCATCATAAGCTTCCCGGCTTTTCCGACGAAGAAGCCATTCTTTCCGGAGTAGAGTCCCGCACCTCTTCCCCGGTACGTATTCTGCGTTCGGATCATATGGAAAGCAACATCCGGGGAATCTATCCCTGCGGAGAGGGCGCCGGATATGCGGGAGGCATTACTTCTGCCGCCATGGACGGATTGAAAGTGGCGGAAGAGATCATTAATACATATACAGGATGACGGATTATGGGCGAATTTACACCAATGATGCAACAATATTTAAAAACGAAAGAAGAATACAAGGATTGTATTCTTTTTTATCGTCTGGGTGATTTCTATGAAATGTTTTTTGATGATGCAAAGACTGCCTCTAAAGAACTGGAACTTACCTTAACGGGAAAAGCCTGCGGCATGGAGGAACGGGCTCCCATGTGCGGGGTACCTTTTCATTCCGCAGACGTATATCTCACCAGATTGGTAAAAAAAGGATACAAGGTTGCCATCTGTGAACAGGTAGAGGATCCGAAAGAAGCAAAAGATCTGGTAAAAAGAGAAGTGGTGCGGGTAGTGACGCCCGGTACCAATACCTATACCCAGTCCTTAGATGAAACAAAGAATAATTACCTGGCAAGCGTGGTTTATCAGGTGGACCGCTACGGGATATCCTTTGCGGATGTTTCCACCGGCGATTTTTATCTGACAGAAGTGGATTCCGTTCGCAAGTTGTACGATGAGCTAAACAAATATAATCCTTCGGAGATGATCTGTAATGAGTCCTTTTTTATGAGCGGTATATCCACAGAGGAACTCTCCGAGACGCTTCATATGCTCATTACCGCCGTGGATGCATCCTATTTTGATGATGATTATGTAAAGGACCTTTTGCTCCGGCATTTTCATGTGAATCGACTGGATGCTTTGGGGATCACGGAATTTCCTGTAGGCTGCGTTGCCGCTGGGGCTTTATTGTCTTATCTTTTGGACACCCAGAAATCCGATCTTTCCCATATGAATCGGATCGTTCCCTACGCAAATGCAAATTATATGATGATGGATTCCTCTACCAGAAGAAATCTGGAACTGGTGGAGACCATGCGGGAAAAAGAAAAACGGGGTTCCCTCCTTTGGGTATTGGATAAAACCAAAACAGCCATGGGTGCCAGACTGCTCCGTACCTATATCGAACGGCCGCTGATCCACAAAGACGAGATCGTTAAACGGCAGGAGGGGATCGAAGAGTTTATCGCCCATTATATCGAACGGGAAGAGTTAAGAGAGTATTTAAATCCGGTATACGATCTGGAAAGACTCATGACCCGGATCGCATATCAGACAGCGAATCCCAGGGATCTGTTGGCGTTTTTGTATTCCATCTCCAATCTGACGGGCATTAAGACCATATTATCTGATTTT
>JAIKZU010000110.1 GCA_024681985.1 Lachnospiraceae bacterium
TCTCGCCTAAGGTCTCCAGCTTCCCTTCGGAAAGACCTCCCGTTACGGATATGTCCATGCCGCCCTTTGCCAGGGAAACCCTTATCTTGTCTGCGATGGTGACATAGTCGTCCTTGTCCATCTCCATGGGGTTGTAGCCGTCCTTTTGCAGGTTGCCCTGTTCACCGGGGGTCATGTTCTCAGCGTTTAATACCATCTGCTCTTTGATATCGGCGGCGGACAGGCCCGAAGCCTCATCCTCCGTAAATCGATCCAGAGCGGTTTCTTTCATTTCTTTTTTGTTGTATGTGGGATTTTGTAAAGATATGCTGCGAAGAGGCTCTGTAGACTTGGCCTCTTTTACTTCTTCATGTTGGATAGATCCGTTTGGTCCTGCCACGGGAAAACCGTTTTCACTCTTTTGGGCTCCGCCTTTTGCCGCCAGGTGCGCGATATCATTGATCTGCATAAAAATAAACCTCCTGTTTAGGAAGCATCCCTGCAAAGCGATTTATGTGAAATCCGTTTCACCGCCATCATTCACCTGTTATTTCGGATATGTAGGGAGAATTCTTTAGCGGAAACGTGGTGAGCCCTGGGGACGGTGGTAAGGGGTCATTTTTACACTTCCGTTCGTCCTTCCAGGGCGCGAAGAAGCGTCACTTCATCCGTATTCTCCAGGTCTCCTCCTACGGGCACACCACTGGCGATGCGGGTAGTCTTGATACCGATGGGCTTAATGAGCTTGCTTATATACATGGCCGTGGTTTCCCCCTCCAAAGAAGAGTTGGTGGCAATGATGACCTCATCCACATCCGCTTCCAGACGCTTGATGAGTTCCTTTAACCGGATGTCCTCCGGGCCGATGCCCTGCATGGGGGAGATGGCTCCGTGAAGCACATGGTAGACCCCTTTGTACTCCTTGGTCTTTTCATAAGCCGCCATATCCCTGGAGTCCTCCACCACCATGATGGTCTTGTGATCCCGCTTGGGATCACCGCAGATGGGGCAGACCTCCTGATCCGTCAGAGTAAAGCACTCCCGACAAAAGCGCACGTTTTCCCTGGCACTTAAAATGGTCTCGGACAGTCGCTTAACATCTTCCTTTGGCATATGCAGAATGTGAAAAGCCAGCCGCTGGGCTGACTTTGACCCGATCCCGGGAAGAGACGACATCTCTGCGATCAGTTGACTGATCTGTTTGCTGTAGTATTCCATAACGCTCCTACATCAATCCGCCCAGACCACCGAGGCCGCCTAAACCACCGGTCAGCTGGGACATCTGGGCCTGGGAGATCTCATCGATCTGACGAAGTGCCTCGTTGGTAGCTGCCATGATCAGATCCTGCAGCATCTCGATATCCTCTGGATCCACTACCTCTTCCTGCAGCTCCACTTTTACCACTTCTTTTTTACCGGAAACGGTGACCTTCACTGCACCGCCGCCTGCGGTACCGGTCACTTCCTTGGTCTCCAATTCCTTTTGACTCTCCTCCATCTGACGCTGCATCTTCTGTGCCTGCTTCATCAGATTGTTCATGTTTCCGGGCATTCCCATTCCGCCCGGAAATCCACCTCGCTTTGCCATGTGATCTCATCCTCCTAAAAATCTTCTGTTTCTATCGGCATACCCAGTTCCTCTTCAAACTTCTTTAGGGCGTCGGGATAAACCCTGTCCTTGTTCACGCCGCTTTCGTTCAATACATAACCGGGTTCGATATTTACTTCCATGTGATCCGAGATCGCCTGTCGGATCAATTCTTTATTTTCTTCCCGCAGGCAGTTTTGATAGTTCATCTGCTGCACGGGCTCATGGGCATCAAAGACCAGGATAAACTTCCCGGACTCATCCACCGTGGGCTTGGCACTTTTTAAATAGACCGCCAGAGGGCCGTCCAGCTCCGCTACGATATTCCGCCATTCCCGGACAGTCCGCTTCACATCCTCTTCCACTGCATCCGGCATGGTCTTTTTCGGCACGTTGGCCATGGGCTGGGAGCTTTGTCCCTCCATGGTATAACCGGTGGCTGCCATGGGGATCCCTTCTTCCATCCGTTGCTCTAAGATCTCCACCCGCTTTAGCACGGCACCCTCGTCTTTATCCATCTGGGGCGTGCAAAGCCGGATCATGCCGATCTCCAACTGCACCCGCTTTTGCGCCGCATATTTCATACGGGCGGAAAGCTCCGACAGGATCTGAATATAACGGATGATCTCCTCCGTGTCCACCATGGAAACCTCTTCTTTTAGAAGAGCCAGGTTGTCGGAAGACATTTCCAACGCATCCTCCATGTCTTCCCCGGAGGACAAAAGCATCAGGTTCCGAAGATACCAGGTGAAGTCTGTCACAAACTGCTCCGGCTCCCGTCCCCGGACGATGACATCCTCCACCACCTCGATGGCACCTCGCACGTCATGTCCGATGACGCAACGCAGCAGTTTGGAAAACACCGCCGTATCCACGGCACCCAGGACGTTTAAAACCTTGTCATAGGTCAGTTCCTCTCCGATGTAAAAAGCAATACATTGATCCAACAGGGAAACGGAATCTCGCATGGAACCGTCTCCTGCCTTGGCCACGTAACGCACCGCCTTTTCCTCTGCTTTGACTCCCTCATTTGCCAGGATCTCCTGCAGCCGTCCGGTGATGGTGTCAATGGAGATCCGGTGAAAATCATACCGCTGGCAGCGGGATAAAATGGTGATGGGCAGAGCCTGCACCTCCGTGGTGGCCAGAATGAAAATGGCATATTCCGGCGGTTCTTCCAAGGTTTTTAACAGGGCATTAAAGGCCTTTCCGGAGATCTCATGGACCTCATCAATGATGTAGACCTTGTATCTGTCCTCCATGGGCGGGATGCCCACCTCTTCAATGATCTGCCGGATATCGTCCACGCCGCTATTGGCTGCCGCATCCATCTCAATGATGTTAAAAGAATTCCCGGAGTCCGCTGCCTTACAGGAGGTACACTCTCCGCAGGGACTCCCGTCCTCCTTTGGATTCTTACAGTTGACGGCCTTGGCAAAAAGCTTCGCCATGGAGGTCTTTCCCGTACCACGGGTCCCCGTAAACAGGTAGGCGTGGCCGATCCGTCCGGTCTTTATTTGATTTTTCAATGTGGTCACGATATGATCCTGACCGCGGACCTCGGAAAACTCCTTCGGTCGAAACTTCCTGTAAAGTGCCTGATATGACATTATTAAACGTCCTTTGTTTCATATTTGTCCCGGCGGTAAGGCTGTTATACGTCCTCATCTCCGAAACTGATCCCCATATATTTTGCTTCTTTGATCATCTTGGAATCCGGATCCACTACCTTTAACTTGCCTGCTACCTTTTCCAAAGGTACCAGCTTAGTCTCTCCATCGATGATACCCACCATGTTTCCGAACTTTCCTTCGATGATGGCTTTGGCCGCTGCGGAACCCAATCTGGTACAAAGGGCTCTGTCATAAGGACAGGGGCTTCCGCCACGCTGTGTATGTCCGGGCACGGTAACTCTGGCCTCGGATCCGGTCTTCTCCTCCACCAGCTTTGCGATACGATAAGCCGCCGAAGGATGGGTCTCCTTTGCTCTCTTCTTTGCCAGTTCCTTTTTGGATAGCTTGGATTCCTTCTTTGAGATGGCACCCTCTGCTACGGCGATCACGGTAAAGCCCTTACCGGCCTGATTTCTCTTTTCGATGGCATCAATGATGTACTTTTCTTCGTAGGGGATCTCCGGAAGCAGGATGATGTCCGCACCGGAGGCAATGCCCGAATACAGCGTCAGCCAGCCAACCTTATGGCCCATAACTTCCACAATGAACACCCGGTTATGGGAAGCCGCCGTGGTATGGATCCGGTCGATGGCGTCACAGGCCACGTCAATGGCACTGTAGAAACCGAAGGTCATATCCGTTCCGAAGATATCATTGTCGATGGTCTTCGGCAGATGGATGATGTTTAAGCCCTCTTCCCGCAGGAGGTTGGCGGTCTTTTGGGTACCGTTTCCTCCCAAGATCACCAGGCAGTCTAAGTTCAACTTGTAATAGTTGGACTTCATGGCTTCCACTTTGTCCAGACCGTTCTCATCGGGGGTTCGCATTTCCTTGAAGGGACAACGGGAGGATCCCAAAATGGTGCCGCCCTTTGTCAGGATCCCGGAAAAATCCGTGCTGGTCAAAAGACGGTAATCACTGTAGATCAGGCCCTTATAACCATTGAAAAATCCGTACACTTCCAGGTCCTTGATGTTGTTGGAAAGACCCTTTACCACGCCACGCATCGCTGCATTCAATGCCTGACAGTCCCCGCCGCTCGTAAGTAAACCTACTCGTACCATGTAAAAACCCTCCTTTTTTAAATGTTTTCTATTACCTTTCTTACAAACCGATACATCCTCTCAGTGGATGAAACGGATAAGTGCTCGTCCGGTGTGTGGACATCATACATATCCGGCCCCATGGATACCGCATCCAGTCCCGGGATCTTGCCGGACAAAAGTCCACATTCCAACCCCGCATGAATGGCTTTTATCTCCATATCCTTTCCGAACATCTCCCGGTAGATCTCTATCAGGCGATCCCTAAAGGGAGATTTGCTGACATATTCCCAGGCGGGATATTCGCCGTGCATCTCCACGGTGCATCCCATACCCTCCGCCACAAAACGGATCTTTTCCACCAGTGCGGCATAGGCAGATGCCACAGAAGAACGAACGGAATAGCCGATGACGATGGCATCCTCCTTCGTGTAGTTGATGCCGAGATTTAGCGATGTCTCCACCAGTCCCTCAATATCCCGGCTCATACGGCGGATGCCGTTGGGAAGAGAGGATAAAAGCACCAGATATCGATCCGAGCATTCCTTTGTCAAAGGTGCATATTCCGGCTGGGCACAGTCGCAGGCACCGGCCCGAAGGTTCGCATCCGTCTTGGAAAACTCGGTGGCAATATCATTGCTGCATTCATCCACGGCCTTTCGCACATCTTCGATCCGGTCACACTTTACACAGATGATGGCCTGCGCCTCTCTGGGGATGGCATTGTCCTTGCTGCCGCCGGAAACGGAGACCAATCTGAAATCCACTTGTTTCTTTATATGTCGGAGCACCCGTCCCAAAAGGATGGTGGCGTTTCCTCTGCCTTTATTGATCTCGTCCCCGGAGTGCCCGCCCCGTCCGCCGGTGATGGAGATCACCACACAGCTTTCATCCGCAGCCGCAGCCTCCCGGGTCACGGGATAGGTCATCCGGGCGGTGCCGCCGCCGGCACAGGAAGCCAACACTTCCCCCTCCTTTTCACTGTCCAAATTCATGAGGAGTTTTCCCTTTAAGGGGGTCACATCCAGAGCCCGGGCCCCATCCATGCCCACTTCCTCGGAAACGGTGATGATCACCTCCAAACGAGGATGCCGCAAACTCTCATCCGACAAAAGGGCCAGGGCAAAAGCTACTGCCACGCCGTCGTCCGCCCCCAGGGTGGTTCCCTTGGCACGCAGGAAATCGCCGTCCAGATACAGCTCCGGGCCTTCTTTTTCCATATCCTTGCCACAGCCGGGCGCCGTCTCGCAGACCATATCCATGTGTCCCTGCAGGATCAGGGCGGGATGGTCCTCATAACCCGGTGTCGCCTCTTTGATCATGATCACATTATAAATGTCATCCCGGTAATATTCCAATTTGTTTTCTTCCGCAAAAGCTACCAGATAATCACTGATGGCTTTTTCCTTGTAGGACGGTCTGGGGATGTTGGAAATCTCCTCAAAATAGTGAAAGACCGCCTTTGGTTCCAATTCGCCGATCTGCATAATCCTACCTCCTTATTTGTCCGTGGGGTATTCCCCGTATTCGCAACCGGCGTTTTTGATCTCAATATCATCCACCAGTTCCCACTCCCATTTTTTCTTCAGGGAGATCCTTTTTTTGTATAGCAGCATGGTGCCCACACCTGTGCCGCCGTTCCAAAGATTCTTATGCCGCATGGCTCCGTCGGGAGACTCATAGCGGATCTTGATCATGTCTTTTTTCTCACAGGTGATGTCCACCTTCATCATGTGCATGGGAGTTTCCTGCTCCACCCGCCAGTGGAGACGGGTCTTGGACTCCTTGCACTTGAAATTGGTTCGGGTCATGGTCCAAAACTTAGAAAAATTAAACTCGTAGGGGGTTCCCTCGTACCAGACTGCGGAAAGGAGTTTCCCCTCTAAGGCCAAAGGTCCCACCTTGGGCCGTCCGCCGCCGATATCGAATACTGAGTTGTTTAATCGCTGCCCGGTGCGCTTGCTAATCAAGTGGTTGGAAGACAGCCACACCCAGGGGGACGTAAAATCACTGCCCCAGTTTTTGTCTGCATAGCCATAGCAGTTCTCCGGTGTCACATGATATTTTACGCCGTTCCAGACCACTGTACCGGAAAAGGCGCTCTTCATGCCCTGGGCATGCCAGAACATCTGAAAGGCTTCCATTTCTCGCAAGGCAGCTCCGGCACCGTATCCCACGTTGAAGGCGATCTGCTTATCGATGTTTAGATCCCAGATCATGCTGCCGGCATCCGACATATATTCCGGATGTTTTTCGGCATCCTCCTTACTCACTTCCACACGACCCATGGTACGGGTCTCCGACAAAAAGCAGTCCTCCGCACCGATGTTAAAAGGCACCTGATCCTTTATGGTCACGTGGTTCCAACCGAAGAACCGATGGAGCTGGGCCGCATCCTCACCCCAGGAGCCTACATTTACCATGAGGTAAGAAGGTTTTTTCCCGGCTTTTTTATTTTCTTCCAACTGTCCGTAGATCGGCTCTTCGCCTCCCAGTTCCGGATTGATGGTAAAAAACTCGATATAAAAGGATTTCTCCTCACCGGTCTCTTCG
>JAIKZU010000118.1 GCA_024681985.1 Lachnospiraceae bacterium
CAATTTCAATTCCAACTGGGACATGATTTTTCTCCCTTTTATCATGTTTTTATCCATTATCACATACTGCACCGCTTATTGCAAAGCCTGTGTTTTACCGATATAATGATAATGTTACAGTTTTTACGGTAGCCAGCGGGAGAAACTATGAATCTGAAGGAGACCATTGAAAAAACCGAACTGGAAACCTCCATTGCCGGAAGCGGGAAAAATGCCATCGGTACCGAGAGCAAAAAAATGCCCGTCATCCTTTTAGGGTGTGTAATCTACGCCTTCGGCATGAACCTGTTTCTGACACCTCTGCATCTATATTCCGGAGGTATGATGGGATTCGCACAGGTGATCCGTACCCTTTGGATGAACGCCTCCCTGCCCACTTATCATCTGGATATCAGCGGTATCATCTACCTTTTGATGAACATCCCCGCCATGATCCTTTGTTTTCGACAAATCGCTAAGCGGTTTTTTATCAAGACCGTCTATGCCGTTAGCGCCATCACCATTCTTTTAACCATCATTCCCATTCCCAAGGAGCCTATTATGGACGACCGATTGGCCAACTGTATGATGGCCGGTCTGATCTGCGGTCTGGGGATCGGCATCATTCTCCGGATGGGTGCCAGCGATGGGGGCATGACCCTGGTGAGCCTTTTGATGATGCACAAACGCAAGGATTCCTCCGTGGGACGGATCTCTTTGTTTGCAAACATCATTCTCTACGGCATATGCCTGTTTTTGTTTGACATTCCCACCGTACTCTACTCCCTTATATATGCTGCCATTTCCTCATTCGCCACGGATCGGGTACACACCCAAAACGTGAACTGCCAGCTTCTCATTATCACAAAGCTTCCGGACACTGCTCCCATGCAGGCAGAGATCATGGGAAGGTTTTACCGCGGCATGACGGAATTTGCTGCCAAAGGTAGCTTTACGGGAGAGGATGAAAAGATCTTTATCACCTATGTGAACAAATATGAGGTCAACCGGATCAAAGCCATTGTTAAGGCGCATGATCCCAACGCCTTTGTGGTGGAAACCGATCACGTCAGTATCGACGGAAACTTTGAGCGCAAACTGTTTTAATCAAACTGTCGGGAGGAATACATATGCTGCAAAAAACTTATCGAACCAGAACCCTGCTCGAATATGAGGATATGATCAAAGAGATCACGGAAACAGAGGCGTATCAAAAAGCAGATCGCGTGCTGGCCGTGGTACTCTACGAGACCTGGGATAAATCCCGATTGTCCGGCAATGCCAAAAAATTAAAAGAAGATCTGCCCAAAGTAGAGATCGCCGGTACCTGCAACGGAAACGAATATATCAAGATCGGTGAATTTTCAGCCCAGGGGGACGGGACCACCTATACTTTTCTTTTCTTTGATACCTCGGATTTTAAGATCTTAAAATACGATACTTCCACGGATATTTCCTACATCGGCAGCAGTCTGTCATATGATCTGGCAAAGCTTTCCGATGTCAAAGCCGTGATGGTTTTTTTCGCCCATCCCTACTTTGACACCGACGGTTTTTTCAAATCCCAGGAAGCTACCAGGGACGACTATCCTATGTTTGGCATCAAATGCGGTCTGCCTTTTATCTTTTACGATGAAGAACAGCATGCATCCTCCAATCTCAGTATCAATGATCTCATGACAGGTTTTGTGATAGACGAAAACGGTGCTTACACAGATGCTATGCTGGCCATCGCTTTTTACGGAAGGGATCTCCACGCAAAGTCCACCTACAACTTCGGATGGACGCCTGTGGGCCGGGTCATGACCATCACAAAGACCAACGGGCCTTTTACAGCCGTTGAGATCGATGGCAAGCCTGCCAACAGCATCTATAAAACCTATCTGAATCTCGAACCGGAACATATTACCACAAATAACATCAGCGAGTTTCCACTGATCTCCATCGAAAATGGCCGTTCCAGAGCTCGGATCGGCGCCAACGGAGCGATCCCCGGATCCTTAGAATTTTTCTCTCCCATCCAAGAGGGAGAACGAATCCAGTTCTCCTACGGAAATGAGAACAATATCTTTAACGAGGCCTATGCCGATGCAAAGGATCACGCCGCCTTTCAACCGGAAGTTCTCTTTATGTCCCCTTGCATCAATCGCTACATCCTGATGCAGGAACGGGAATATACGGAGTTTAACTTTTTCAAAGAAGTGCAACCTCAGGTCGCTGTGATGCGCGGTTTCGGCGAAGCCCTGCGGGATCGGGTGGGCTACGGACTTTACAACAGTGCCATGATCATTTTGGGTCTTCGGGAGGGCGATGCACAGCCGGAAAACGCACCGGTCCTTACGCCCTACAGCCCGGATCATCTGCGCTCTCCCAACATCCCTCTGGTTTCCCGTCTGGCCACATTTTTGGAGCAGACCACCGATGAACTGAAGGAAATGGCCAAACAGGCCAATGCAGCAAACAACGCGAAATCCGCATTTTTATCCAATATGTCTCATGAGGTCCGCACGCCCATCAATGCCATCTTGGGACTGGATGAAATGATCCTAAATGAGACCCATGAGGAAAGTACGAAAAAATACGCTTCCGACATCCAATCCTCCGGAAAGATCCTTTTAAGCCTGATCAATGAAGTACTGGATATTTCCAGACTGGAATCCGGACGTATGGAGATCATTCCTTTAGAGTATGAATTCTCCTCCACCATCAATGATCTTTCCAATCTGGTCCGTATCCCCATGCAGCAAAAGAATCTGGAATACCGGGTACGGGTGGATGAAAACATACCCCGTCTGTTGTACGGAGATGAGACCCGGATCAAACAATGTGTCGCAAACATTTTAACCAACGCAGTGAAATACACGGAAGATGGCAGCATCAGTTTAGATGTAAGTTGCGAGCATCTCCCCGGCGAGGAAGAGGTACTTTTAACCTTCCGGGTAAAGGACACCGGTATCGGCATCAAACCGGAAGATCTGCCGAAACTGACGCAGCCCTTTGAAAGGATCGAAGAGATCCGCAACCACTCCATCGAAGGTACAGGTCTGGGCATGGCTATCGTATCCCAACTGTTAAAGTTAATGGATTCCGAACTGCACGTGGAAAGCACCTATGGCGTAGGCTCGGACATTTCCTTTACGGTACGGCAAAAGATCGTAGACAGACGTCCCCTGGGCGATATCAATGCAGCTTACAAAAAAGAGGAGAAAAAAGAAGAGTCACAGGTACTTCCTTATACGGCACCGGATGCAAAGATCCTGGTTTGTGACGACAACGAAGTAAACCTTTTGGTCTTCTGTGGATTATTAAAAGATACCAAGGTACAGATCACTACCACCACCAGTGGGCAGGAAGCCATCGACGCCGTTCGGAAAGAGACCTTTGATGTCATCTTTTTAGATCAGCGGATGCCTCACTTAAGCGGTACGGAAACCTTAAAAAAATTAAAAGAGCTTCCGGACAACCTGTCCAAAGAAGCTCCCGTATTAATCCTTACCGCAACCGCTGTCACCGGTGCCAGAGAAGAATTTTTAAAAGCAGGCTTTAATGACTATCTCTCCAAACCGGTAAACGCTGCCAGATTAAAAGAAGTTCTGTTCTTCCACCTGCCTAAAGAAAAGATCATATATGATTGATGGGATGATCATAAATTATAAAGGAGCCGAGGTTCTTAAACCTTTGGCTCCTTTTTCCATACACCGCTTTTTTCAAAAAGGTCCAGGATCTTTCCGTCCAGCTGTCCATCCTGCTCCATGGCATGGAGTATGCCAAAGGCCTTTTCCGTTGGCATAGCCGGCTTGTAAGGGCGATCCTCCGCCGTCAACGCATCATATACATCCAATATGGTAAGCAACCGGGTCTCCTTTGGCAGATCCTCTGCCTTTAGATGCTTGGGATAACCGGAGCCGTTTAAAAACTCGTGATGGGAAGCCGCCCACACCGGAACATTTGCGTAATCCCCTTTAAAGATCATCTGGGAAAGCATTTTTTCCGTATTGATGACGTGAGACTGCATGATCTTTCGCTCTTCATCGGTCAAGGTCCCCTTTCGGACCATCATGCAAGTAAGCTCCTCCTCATTCAAAAAAGGTACACTCTCTCCATCTGCCGTCAGGCACTCTATGGATGCCGCCTTTTTTATGGCTTCCAGTTTGTCATCGGGCAAAAATCCCGCACCGTTTGCGGACAGGATCAACTCCTTTGCTTCCTTAAGGGCTTTTATCTTTTCATCCGCTGCATCCTTTTCCTCGGGATGCTCATATCCCCGGAGCCGCTCCATCAAAATCGCCGTCGTGACCTTACTTACAAACCGCTCTTCTTTGTCTCCCAAACGGGTGGGCTTATCCATGACTTCCAACGGGATCACCAGTTTGCCCACATCATGGAGCCACACGCTCATGATAAAGGGATCGATGTCCTTCTCTTCAAACTTCCAGTCACCATCTGCCTCATTTAACCACTTGATAAACTTCTCGGCATAGCGGGCCATACTACGGGAATGATTGGCATTATAAGGACTTCTGGTATCGATGGCGGATGCCATTACCTTCACAAAGGAATGCAATAATTCCAGCACTTGTTCCGAAAGTTGGTGATTATTCAAACTTACCGCCGCCAGGGAGGACAAAGCCGATATGGTCTGTTCACACTCCGAAGGGAAGGGAACGATACTTCCTCCTTCGTCCGTGGCATTGATAAACTGCAGCACGCCGATGACATTCCCCTTTTCATCTTCCATGGGAAGTACCAGCATGGACTTGGTCCGATAGTCATTCATACTGTCATACTTTTGCGCACCGTGGAAATCATAATCCGTGGATTCATAGACATCGGGAATGTTGATCTTCTTTTTTTCCATAGCACAGCAGGCACAGACATGGGTCTTTGCATAGGGCACCGGAGGCAGGACCATGTTTCCGATGCGCTTACTCATGTGAAAATTCTTGGAGCGTGTGATGGCGGTATGGAACTCTAAATTCTCCTGGGTACAGATGTAAAGGGTGCCACCGTCACACTCCGTATAATCCATAGCTTCCGTCAGGATCCGTTCCATCAGAACGTCCATATCCTTTTCCGAAGAAATGGAGATGGCAATATCGATCAATTGTTCCTTCGTGATCTCTTTCATAGTATTCCCCCGATAAAAAAACTAAACTGTAAAAATGTCCCCTTCCCTTGCAAAAAGCACATTTGGATCCACGGACGCATAACGTTTTCCGGCCGCATTTAACATTTCGTCATCCGCAAAGGGATCATGATGTGTGAACAAAAGCTTTTTTGCTTTGCATTTTTCAAATATCCCGATGCCGTGCTCCGGCGTAGAGTGTCCGTAGCCCCGTTTGCTCTCATATTCCTCTTCATCGTACTGGCTGTCATAGATTAAGATATCGGCACCGGATGCAAAAGATATCAGGCGCTCATCCGCCTCTTTTTCGTGTTCGTAATCCGTGGCATATACAATACTTTTTCCATTTTCTTCAGCCTTAAGAATGAGACAGTCTCCGGGATGATTCCCCCTCTCCCAGCTGATGCTAAGATCCGAAAGGATGATCCGGTCTTTGTCCTTTAGCCCCATATATGACAGATCAGCAGGATAGTTTACCAAATGCAGCGGCCAGGCGGGCTGTGAAAAAACGTGATCCACCTGATCCCTGACAGATAAGTCGTCTTTTTCCATTCCATAGAGAACGATATTTCTGTCCCGCTCCGAAAGCATGGGACAAAAAGGCAGTCCCAAAAGGTGATCCAAATGGGGATGGGATAAGAAGATACTGATGCGCTTATCCTTGAAATTCGATGTATTAACAATTCCACTTCCCGCATCAAAATACACCGCCTCCGTCTCCGTTTCGATAAGATAACAGGAGGTCGCACTTCCATACGTCATATATTGTCTGCCGCTGACCGGCATGGAGCCCCTGGCACCCAAAACCGTTAATTTCATGTCTCATTCGTCCTTTGCAAAAGTTTTTAATATTTGAAAGGACTGAACACATACGGCTCTTTAAAAGCCGTATGCCCCAGTCCTTTTCTTTATTTGGATTCAACCAAAGATTTATTTCTTGTATCCTGTCAATGCATTTCCAAGGATCTTACCGCCACGCTTGATCACGTAGGGAGCGATCTTGCCGAATTTATCTTCGGCACGGCACATATTGGATGCTTCCGGAACATCGCGGGTCAGATGGATAGCATCAAACTCGCACTTCGTGGTACATAAGCCGCATCCGATACAACGGTTCTCGTCTACGGTGGTAGCACCGCATCCCAGGCAGCGGGCTGCTTCGGTCTTTACCTGCTCCTCTGTTAAGCACAGACGCAGATCTTCGAAGGTATCCTTTGCAACGCCGGCCTTCTTTCCGGGGATCTGACGGGGTGCATTGTCAAAGCTCTCACGCTTTGTCTGATCCTCAATGTCATCCTTGTCCAGCTCGATGAACTCTCTGCGGTCACGGGCCAGATCCAGACGGTTACCGGGATGTACGAAACGGTTAATGGAAACCGCACCCTCACGTCCGCCTGCGATGGCATCGATGGCGAACTTCGGTCCGGTAAATACATCACCGCCGGTGAAGATATCAGGCTCCGCCGTCTGTCTGGTGAGAGGGTCTGCGATAATGCCGCCGTTGGGTCGAAGTTCTACCTTCGTGCCTTCCAGGAGCTTGCCCCACTGGATGGACTGTCCGATGGACAAAAGTACGTTCTCACAAGGAACGGTAATGGTCTCACTCTCATCATACTTCGGTGCGAATCTGTGATTCTCATCGAATACGGAGGTACATTTCTTAAATACCACTCCGGTAACTTTGCCGTTTTCTACCAGGATCTCCTTCGGGCCCCAGCCGTTCTTGATCTCAATGCCGTCTTCTTTGGCTTCGGCAACTTCGTCCTTGGCTGCAGGCATTTCCTCTGCAGACTCCAGACAGAGCATGGTCACCTTGGAAGATCCGGCACGAAGTGCGCTGCCGGCTACGTCGATGGCTACGTTACCACCACCTACTACAACGGTATCACCGCTTAATCTCATAGAGTGATCCTGATTGATCTTTCTAAGGAAATCAACACCGGTCTGTACGCCCTCAGCATCCTCTCCGGGAACACCGGCGAGACGTCCGCCCTGGCATCCAACACCGATGAAGAATGCCTTGTAGCCTTCCTGACGGAGGCCTTGGATGGTCACATCCTCACCAACATTTACACCGCACTTAAACTCGATGCCCATCTCTTTCATAACTTCGATCTCGGCTTCCACGATATCCTTTTCCAGACGATAGGAAGGAATACCGTTCATCAGCATACCGCCGGGACGCTTTTCTTTTTCAAATACAGTAACCGGATAACCGTCCAGACGAAGGAAGTAAGCACAAGCCAATCCTGCAGGACCGGAACCGATCACGGCGATCTTGTATTCATCGCCCCACATACCGCCGTCATGCTTCTCGCAAAGAGGTACATATCGGGTTTCCTTCTTCAGATCCAAAGAAGCGATGAACTTCTTGATCTCGTCAATGGCCAAAGGCTGATCCACCGTACCTCTGGTACATGCATCCTCACAGCGACGGTTACATACGGCACCGCAGATCATGGGCAACGGGTTGTCCTGCTTGATGAGCTTTAAGGCATCTTCGTATCTGCCTTCGGCTGCCATCTTGATGTAACCCTGGATCGCCAGATGTACCGGGCAGGCTGTCTTACAGGGAGCCGTACCGGTTTCATAGCAGTTGATCTTTGCATCGTCACGGAAGTTGTAGTTCCACTTATCGGGACCCCACTTACGCGCATTGGGAAGTTCGGACTTCGGATAGGTCACTTCGGAGCCGTCCTTCTTGCAGAGCTTCTGTCCCAGCTTGGCAGCGCCAACAGGGCAAACCTCTACGCACTTTCCGCAAGCCACACACTTTTCTTTTTCAACGTGAGCACGATATGCGGAGGCAGACATATTCGG
>JAIKZU010000125.1 GCA_024681985.1 Lachnospiraceae bacterium
TCCTTTACCAGGATACCCAAAGGGATGGTGGTATAGGTATGACGATTGTTACGGACCTCCGCCGTGGGGATGTCCACGATGATCAGTGTGTAATCATCCTCCAGACTCATTCGGGAACTTTCCTCATCATCCAGTGCCGCCCGCAGGTCGGCAATATCTATTTCATGCTGCTCACTGACCTCGGCACATTCCTCCAAGGTAGGATCTGTCAATTTGATCCAGCAGCCTTCCTCAAATTTTTCGATCTCACGGATCACCCTGTCATCCGTTTTGTACATATTCAGCATAATCTTTTCCTCCGTTTTTCTCATGTAAACGAAATGGAGCATTTCGTTTACCGAGTATTAACGGCCCGATACTTTTGTGAACAATCGGGCAAAGCGCGCCTTGTCAAAAACAACAGGACACGGATACAGCGGGTTAGCTTCATGTGCGGCCCACGCAGACATCGTTTCGATATCTTCCGGTTTGATCTCCGGAATGGTATCCGGTATGCCAAAGGATGCGTTCATTTCTCTGATCTTTGCGATAAACGCCTTTGCTTTGGTCTCTGTCGATCCTTCCGTGCATACTTCCGACACCTCTGCCAGCCGCGCCAAAGGTTCATACACCTTTGCGCCGTACTCCTCCAATACATAGGGAAGTACGATGGTGTTGGCCTTGCCATGGGGCACGTGATACAGTCCGCCTATGGCGTGGGCGATGGCGTGGACATTTCCCACACAGGCCACGGTAAAGGCTTCTCCCGCCTTAAAGGATGCGATGAGCATCTCCTCTCTGGCCTCTAAGTTCTCCCCGTTTGCAAATGCCTTGGGCAAAAACTCCACGATGGCGGCCACCGCATCTTCGCAAAGATCCATCGTCGTCTTTATGTGGTAGGGCTTGTTCAGATAGGCTTCCACCGCATGGGTCAGCGCATCCATTCCCGTAAAGGCCGTCTGCTCCGGCGGCAGGGAAACTGTCAGATTCGGATCCAATACCGCATAGTTCGGACAGAGATTTCCGTCATTGATGGCATATTTATGTCCCGTCTTTTCATCCCGGATGACCGCAGCCACCGTGGTCTCGGATCCTGTACCTGCTGTGGTGGGCACCGCGATAAAAAGCGGTGTGGGCCGATTTAATCCAAAGAGATGCGCCAGCTGGGGAAGACTCTTCTCCGGTCTGGCGATCCTGGCACTGCAGGCCTTTGCCGCATCCATATTGGAGCCGCCACCGATGGCGATGAAACTGTCACAGCCTTCCTTTTTATAGATCTCCACCATTTCCTCGATCTGGGAAATGCAGGGATCCGGCTGTACCTTGTCATAAACAGTATACTCTCCCTCCAGCTGTTGCACCATGGAGGCAAAGAAACTGCTCTTTCCTATTCGGGGACCCGTCACGATCAGGGGATGATAGGCACCCTTTTGCTTTAACACGTCGGGAATGGACATAAAGGAATCCACCCCTTCCAATCGCACCGGGTATGCGAGATCCATGTTTCTCACATACATTCCCAGTGGAATCTGGGCCAGCCTGCTAAAGGCCGTATCAATAATACTCATTTTTTCCTCCGTCTTTATATGTACTTCAGTAATTCCTCGGGCTTGTCGATGATATCCATATATTCCTGCTGCTCCAAAAGCTCCCGCTCCCGGAAGCCCCAGGTAACCAGCACGCAATCCAGGCCACTGTCTTTAGCCGTCAGGGCATCCACGTCCGAATCCCCTACATAAAGGGTCTTTGCGGGATCGGCTCCCAATTGACGCATAGCTTCCATACAAGCATCCGGTGCGGGTTTTACCATCCTTCCCTCACCGTCACCGATGGCTGCCTGTGTCAGTCCCGGAAAATAATACTCTGCCAGTTCCGTCACTGCGGGCTGCTGCTTATTGGAAACGATGCCCACCTTGACGCCCCGGGCTTTGCACTCCTCCATAAGAGGTATGATGCCGTCATAGGGCTTTGTCTTGATCCGGGAGTGGGAGGGATAATACTCTCGGTACTCCGCGAACATCCGATCAAAATCCGGATGCCCCGCCCCTCCGGGCACGGCCCGCTCCATCAGCTTTTTCATGCCGTTTCCCACGTAGGATCTGATCTCATCAATGGTATGCACCGACTCTCCGTTTCCGCGAAGCACGTGGTT
>JAIKZU010000132.1 GCA_024681985.1 Lachnospiraceae bacterium
AAGATGACGCAGGAATTGACCCGGATCTACAATGAGATCCTGGGGGTTTCGCCGGATCATATGTACATTCGCTATTTCGGTTCGGAGGACTGGGGCTGGAACGGTAATAATTTCTAGCAGTTGAAAAGAGACAGGGGTACGTCCCCTGTCTTTTTCATAAGGGTCGGTTCAGACCCGCTTCCTTTAACTGCTTTCGGTGAATTTTATACGCCGGGTCGTAGCAGGATACGATATCCCAAAAGGCATTTGAATGATTCATCTCCAAGCGGTGGGCCAGTTCATGGATCACCACATAGGTCTGCAGCTCTTCGGGCTGCAGCATGAGAAGACAGTTGAAATTTAAGTTTCCTTTTGCGGAGCAGCTGCCCCATCGGGTCTTTTGGTTCCGGATGGTGATGCGCCCGTAGGTAACGCCCATCCGCTCAGCCCAGGTGCGCACCATGGGCGGAAGCTTCACGGCGGCCTCCTCTGCCAGCCGGCGGATATCCGACGGCGAAAGCTGCGGAGCGTCTTTTGCCTCTTTTTGCATACGGGCCATCTTTGCCAGATTCTCGTAGATCCACAGCTCCTTTTCTTTCAGAAAGCGCATAACATCCCTGTCGGAGCAGCGCCGGGGACAGCGGACTGTGACCACCTCCGGGTCACTGATCTCGATGGAGATGGTTTTTCTCTTGGAATGGATCACTTCGATACGGTACTTCATAGGATAATTATAATACGGTTGTTTTCCCGGCGAGATAAAAACATTGGTGCTTGCTTAACAGCTTTTCGTTTTCGCTTCCGTGGATTTCCGAGTGATAAGGATTTTTCGCGGAAGGGAGATATTTCACTGTTGCCCCCACCTCTAGGCATGTGCGCACGTAAACCCGGGCGATCATGCCCTTGAGCCTTTTTTTCATTGAATCAACTACCTCTGCATCGCTACGGTCATAACCTCGATCCACAGAAAGGCCCTTCGGGTCTGCAAATGCCCGATAGGAAAGAGATCCATCCCGCTTCCAGTAAAGTGCCGCTACTTCCGGGGGACAGATCGCACGATACAATTTCTCGTTTTTTTCGAAATGATCATTCATAGAATCTTTTAACCCTTTCATTGATGGAAGTGCTGTCTGCGTCGATGTTTTCCGTGATCTCGTGGCCGTTGTAGAAGACGATAAAAACCTCCGCCTTTGTGCCGGCCCCGATCTCTATTCCCATAAAATCTCTGCGGGAATTGCTGTATTCAAACTCTATGGTTCCGGTGGCCGAAGGAAAGATCTCCGGCTGTATTTCCTGATGGATTAAGATTTCGCGCACTTTTTCTATCACTTTGCGATCCAGAGGTGCGGCACTATTCCCATTCCACCCCTGCTTAAAAGAAGCGAATACATCCAGCCGATGCATATTGTCTGTGCGGAGATCTGTAGTAGCAGTGTAGGAGGCATTCGAAGGGACGGGATCCTCTGTACTGCTTGCGGATGTCAGACGGCTGCCGTAAGCCATCATCCTGCTTTCTCTCTTTAGATCGTTATACTCTCTTTCAGAGATAATGATCACATTTTTATTTTCCCTGCGGGGGACGATAACAGTATCTCCGTCGTAGGCCAAATCAAAGTATTTTTTAAGATTGGAGCGTAGCTCCGCCTGCTTTACAATCATAAGAAAAACCTCTCACCTGTGTGTCATATTATGTGTAGAATAAGCATAAATAAACGTACATCTAATTGTACTTAAAATTGTACCTCTGATAGACTGCTGTGTCAATCGAAGAAAGGAGTATTATTTATATACCGAATTGACATCAAAAATGACCGAATCGACAAAAGCGGTAGAAATGGATTTTCGGATGGAATAGAATGAACCCACGTTTCACAAATGGAATGCCGGACGAGAAAATTGCCACAGTCACGACGGGCGCAGGCAGAAAAGGCATTCCAAATATATTATGAAAGGTGGGTAATATATGAGCGAAAAGAAGCTTTGGAAGAAAGCATTGGCGTTTGTTATGACGCTGGCGATGGTGTTTGGACTGGTAGCTGTCTTGCCAAAGGAAGTAAAGGCGACGACGTCACCAACGGTGACAGTTACAAACGTTCAGTATTCTGTTAACGAAAGCGGAGAACATACCGCAGCGATCACATTTACTTACTCCGGCGGAACGATCCCGAGTGGGACACCCGTTGACACAGTTATTGGTTTATCAGATGGTTCGAGCAATCTGGATTATAATACGTACCAGATTGACGGAGGCCATGGAACCGGATTAAGTTTGGTACAAAACCCTGATGGATCCTATACACTTACAGCCAGTCCCGTACAGTGGACAATAAGTGGATCTGCTCCGAATGCAGGGGCAGCGATCTGTGTCGGCGTGGAAGTTGGTGGCGTTGAAAGCAACCGGTTGGACATTAATGTCCCTGAAAACGGAGGCGAAACATCTGCAGGAAGTTCTACTCCGGATAGTGGCTCCACAACGACTAGCGATTCCTCCTCGGAAACCACAACGCCTAGCACCGCTTCTTCCGGTGGAGGAAGCGGCCTTTCTTACGAGGCGATACAGGCGCTGACAGCAGCAGCTACCGGACAGACCACTCAGCAGACCGCGACCCCTGCAGCAACCGGCACTACAATGGAGTCAGTAAAGACTGCAAGCGGTAAGAAGGCAGATGGAGCTTATGAGGTAACGAACTCCGAAAAAAAACAGGTGACTTGGACTGCCGGTGAAGCCGGTGAGAAAAAGACAGAGAAGGTCGTTGTTGGCAACAAAGTAACGAAAGATGGCGTGACATACACCGTAACAAAGCTGGAAGACGGTGCCTTGGGACAGGTGGAAGGCTTGGAAAAGGTTACGCTGAATGTGACGAAGATCACAGCCGGCGCGATGGAAGGATGCAAGACCTTGGAAAAGATCGTTCTCGGAAAAGACGTGCAAAAAGTAGGTGTTGCTGCGTTTGGAGACGAGGTTGGTGCAAAGGTGAGCAGCCTTACAGTAAGCGGAAAACTGGATCCAAAAAATATAGATATGGCCGCATTTACAGGTGTGGGAACCGAAGCGGAAAAACTAAGTGTCGCCATCGAAACCGATGATACGGAAAAATACGAAGCCCTGAAGGCAAAGATCGAAGATCAGATCAACGATGGTCTTGATAGGAAGACGTTGGACGAAGTCAATGCATTGGCGAATGAAATGGTAAAACAGGGCATAGTAACCCCTGATAGTATTACGGGAAAAGCACCCATATTTAGTGAGCTCAATCAAAGCATCAAAGACGAACAAAAGTGGCGTGAAGCGGTGGACAAATATGCGGCAAGCAAGGGTGTTGAATCACCGTCCGGATTCCGTGATCTTCAAGAGAAACTGTTGGAAAAAGAAAAATCCAAGGTTACCTATAAGCAGGTAAAATCATCTAAATAATAGTAATCAGCTGCTTAAAAGAAGTCCCCTGCGGATGACCCACCTTTCGGTCATTCTGCAGGGGATTTTTTTGCGTTTGACAAAAATAGTAAACGATCAAAGCAGAGGATTCAAAAAAGTGTTCGGATTTGAATTACGATTTGTCTTTAATTTTTTAAACATCCAATAGGAATAACATATACGCCATCTTCGCGCTTATAACCATATTTTGTACCGGTAATCACTATCTTTAAATCGGGTTTCCGTAAAGGGCATTGCTGATCTTCTTTATTGTGCTCGACAATCAGTCTTTCGATTTCACATAAATGGTGTGCTCCGATGTCTACTTCTGTTTGCCCAAGTTTAAATTCGATCAGAGCATAACGTCCATCTTCGAGATGCAAGACCGCATCTGCTTCAAGATTAAACCTATCATGATAATATGAAACAGTGCCTCCATCTGCTGCGGAATAAGCTTTTAGGTCACGGATACATAAAGACTCAAACAGAAAGCCAAGAGTCTTATAATCCTTTGAAAAATAATCAGGAGACAGTCCCATAGCAGCCGCACCGATTGAGGGATCGATAAAGTTGCGTTTCTTAGAGGATCTTATGGACGTTTTGGATCGGATTGCAGGACACCAAGCATCTATATCCTCTACTATCATTAACTTTTCAAACCCGGATAAATAATCATAGTAAGTCTGCTTTGCCATGTCACATGTTGCTGTTACATCTGCAAGAATAGTTTTGGTTTCTGCGAGTGTACAAAGATTTCTGCTATATGACTTTAAAATGGTTCGCGCCCAGACAGGGTTTCGCTTTACATCGTCAATATTTGATATATCTACATCACATGTTTGGTTGAATAAATCTTTTGCCACGGATAGTTTTGCATTATCATTTCTTCCCTTTAATGCGCCTGGCCATCCACCCCTGCATATCACATATTTTATTGCATCAATTGAAAGAACCGATTCGCACCCATCAAAGGAGTCCGGATCGTCAAATAACTTTTTCAGAGAAACCTGCCCGTTTGAATCTCCGCTTTCAAATAAACTCATCGGATACATTTTCATGCGGGATATCCTAAGTGTACCGGTATGAGGAGTCTGAACATCTTTAGAACTTGATCCGGTAACTATATATTGACCAACTTCACCGGAATCATCTACATCCTTCCTAATAGCTCCCCAAATTTTAGGGGCATCTTGCCATTCATCGAATAATCGAGGTTTACTGCCCTTTAACAAATCAGACGGATGTATATTTG
>JAIKZU010000166.1 GCA_024681985.1 Lachnospiraceae bacterium
TCCTGCAATGCCTTTAACTGGGACAGGATGGTATTTCGGTCGCTTTCCGTCAAGGTGCCGGTAGCACCGTTGACACAGAGGGTACGCATATCCGTTACGATGTTCTTGATATTGGTCAGTGCTGTCTCTGTCACGTCCATCCAGGATTCCGCATCCGGGATGTTCTTTTCGTAATACTGATTGACCTTGTTCAAAGAGGTCTGTAAACGAAGGGAGCGGATGGCGATGACCGGATCCTGGGACGGGCGGGAGATCTTTTTCTGGGTCGTCATCTGGGTGTTCCGCTTATCTACCAGGACCTTGGTGCCGTTGATGTTGCCGGCGGCGTTATCCGTGATCATACTATTCGTTATACGCATATGTTTCCTCCTATTATTCTAAACTGTTTATGATAGTCTTGAAGAGCATCCTCCGTGCATGGGCGATCCATTATACTCCCGTATTTAGGATCAACTGATCATACATTTCCGTCATGACGGAGATGACTTTGGATGCCAGATTGTACGCGTTCTGGAATTTTACCAGATCCATGGCTTCCTCGTCCTCGTCCACCGCAGATACGGAATCCCGTTGCTGCTGAATAGCCTTCATGACGTTTTCGTAATTGGATTTAAATACAGCGCACTCCTGGGTGTCTACGGTAACATCCGCATAGATGGTCTGTAGGAATTTATCCGCGCTGTTACCCCGATATACTATGGTATCGGACTCCAATGCCAAAAGCTTAAGGATCTGATCGTAAGCATCCACACCCTGATTGATATTCTCCGTAGCTGCCAGCTTTCTGGGATCCAGCGCAATAGCCTTAGACACATCTGCATTTAAAGCAGTCAACCGGTAGTAGGTATCGTCGGTACTGGCAAATGTGGTGCCTGACCCACCACCTGTAATATCCTTACTAAAAACTCCTTCTCTATCCATAACCTTATCATCCACAGTAAAGAAGGTGGTTCCCTGTTTTCCGTAGAGATCCTGTCCGTCGTCATGAATGTCATTAAACACGGATGTGAAATTTCGAAGAAAGGCACTCATCTGGTTCTGGTAATAGGGGATTCCCTTGTAATTTACGGATGCTCCCACTGCCAGATGCTGATTCGTGATATCATCCTGAGTCTTTTGAGAGATACCGCCAAACAGATTGAAGGTGATGGTTTCAATCTTGCCCGTCGCATCTGTTTTTGCCTCAAAGGAGGTATACTCCAGATTGTAATTATTAACGTTCAACATACCCCCCGATGGCATACAAAGGGCGTTGATATCCGTAATGTTCAAACCCGTCAGCGTAATAGAAGTAGAATCACAGTGATCCACTACGCCCTGCAGGTTTTGGTCATCATTACCGTCCCGTACTTCAAAAAGAGCTTTTAAACTACCGTCTAAATTTTTGCTCCGTACGTTAAACTCATTTCCGCTGTCCGTCCAGATAATGTCGTAAAGTCCCTGCACATCACACTGATTGTGCGCCGCCTCTCTGGAAACCACACTTAAGGTCTGATAATCATAATTATCTACCAGGGTCTGGCCGTTCACCTTGATGCTATAATAGGTGGCTCCGGTCTTCATGTCCGGATAATTGGAGTTTACAACCTCATTTTCCTGCGCATCCACGGATACGATCTTTGACAGTTCATCCACCAAAAGAGCTCTTTGGTCACGAAGTTCGTTGGCCTGTCCTCCCTGCTGCTCAATGGTGTTGATCTGCTTATTCAAAAGAGCCACCTTTTGAGCGATGGAGTTTACATTTTCCACCGTAGTCTTGATCTCGTCATTAATGGTGGACTGCAACTCCTGTAGTTGGTTTGCCGTACTAACAAAATAGTTACAGAGTTTCTGGCCATCGGAGATGAACTCGTTACGGATCGAAGACTCTCCTGCATTATCCTTAATGGAATCCAGGGAGTTGAACATCTTTCCGAAGATGGAGGAAAAACCTGGGTTTGCCGTGGAATCCGTATACATATCCTCGATCTGATCCATGTAATACACTTTTCTGTCATAGAACCCTAAAGAAGGATTGGTGTACCAGTATTTCTGATCGTAGTATTCGTCACGCATCTGGGTGACTTTTTCCGCCGTTACACCGGCTCCCACGCTGCCGTACTTCTGGTATACCCGAAGGGCGGAGGCGGACTGCTTTACCACGGACTGTCTGGAATATCCTTCCGTCTCTACGTTGGAAACGTTGTTTGCCGTGGTATTGATGGATGCCTGGAAAGCATTTAATCCCGAATATGCTACGTGTAAACCGAAAAATGTTGAAGGCATATGCTATTTCCTCCCAATTATCATCTCAGTGATGAGAGCAACGAGTCGATCATGGCTGCCACCGTATTGATATAGCGGCTGGATGCGTTATAGGCATTTTGGAACTTGATCATATTGGTCAGCTCCTCGTCGGAGGAAACTCCTACCACTGCCTGGCGGTTGCTCTCGATGGTATCCACCGTACCCTGCAGGCTCTCCGATGTGGTCCGATATACGGAACCCTGGGAAGCCAGTTCACCTACCATCTTGGTATAAAACTCCGAGTAACTGCAGGGAGTATTGTCGCTGGGGTTCAACCTAAAGTCTTTGTTTTCCCAGAGATTGTAAATATCCTCCGCCATATCGTAAGCGATGTTGCCGTTTTGTTTTTTATAAGGTATGTAGCTGGAATCTTCCACTACATCCTTGTTGACGGAGATGGAACTGATGGAGTAGCAGGTAGCCGCATCACTCCAGTCTTCTTCGTTATAAACGTAGATGGTCTGGGTGGCGCCGTTTTTATCCGTATAGGTCATGGGGGTGTAGCGCTCCGCTCCGGTCCTGGAAAAAAGTTCATGAGGCGGAAGTTCGCCGTCACCACCTAAGTTGGTGTGGTCCTCATCCAGCACCTTTGTACTTGCGGTAATGGTGTGCTCCACGCCGTTTTCATCTCTTGCCGTAAACCCTGTGGTGGCAAATGTGTCGGGAAAGGCTGTTTTTTTGGACAGCTGATCCGCGGTGGTATTGGGGGCCAAAAGATCGTTGATGGAAGTCGCCAGGGAATGGATCATCAGATCCAGCTCCGCTTCGGTATTTAACATCACGGAATTGGAGATCCCCTTATCATACTGCTGCGAGTTTAAGTTGATGATATCCCGATAGGTAGCGTATTTATCACCACGGGACAAAAGCAGAGACTTTACTTCGCCGATATCGTTATTATTCAAAGCGTCAATGGTCTTCGTATCAAACACTTCGTAGTAGTCACCGGCAGTAGGCTCAGAAAGCTGCTTCCAGTAAGGCGTCACGAATCCGGTCTCCAAGTCCCTATAGGTTCCCATCTGATAGTAGGCGGACTCCAAAATGAAATCCGTGCCTTCCATTTTGACCTTTACGATACCGTCAAAACTCTCGCTGTAGGAGATCTTTCCCAGGGCTCCCAGCTCGTCCAAAAGCGCATCTCTCTCATCCCGGAGGGTCATGGCGGTTTCCGTGCCGCCGGCTTCCACTCGCTGCACCTCCAGATTTAATTCATAGATCCGTTTTCCGATCTCGTTGATGCGGTCCACATCATTTTTGATCTTTGTGTTCAGATTGGTCTGATAGGATTTTAAACCTTCATACACACTCTGCGAGCGACTTACAAATAAAGACGCTTTCTGGGAGATCAGATTTAAGTTTACTGTGTCAGAGGGATCTTTGGCGTACTCCGCGAACGCTTTGTAAAGGTCATTGATGGCCTCGGAGAAGGTCTCTCCGCCCGTCTCCTGCAGAAGTGTCTCCACTTCCGAGGTGGCTTCGTACTGCGATTTATAGAATGCGGCCCGCCCGGCTTCCAGCCGATAAGACTTGTCCAAGAATTGATCTCTGGCATGGACCACGTCACCGATGGACACACCGAGGCCGGTGTACTGATCGGAAACCGATGCATTACCAAAGTAATTATATTCCACATCTTGAAAAATAACCTGCTGACGTACATACCCCTTGGTATCTATGTTAGACAGGTTATTTGCTATTACGTTCAGTCCGTTCTGTGAGGTACGAAGACCTGAAGAACCAACGTATAAACTACCAAAACCGTTTGCCATAACATTATCCTCTTTGATTAAATCGGTTATTTATGGCTTCGGAATCGTTGCTGAATTTTATTGCTTGGCATCGAAACCGCCGCTGGGCAAAATGTCGCCTGTGTTGTAGGCGTTTCTGTCGTAATTCGCCGTCTCGGGTGCCTGTCGCATGCTCTTAAATAATGTCAGATCAAATTCTACCATTTCCATGGCCTGTTCTAAAAGGATCTGATTCTGCTCGTTTAAAAACTGCATCTGCGTCGCTGCCTTCACAAGGCTGTCCCTTGCCTTTGTCAACGCTTCCTGCTCCGCTTTCTGCTTGTTTAAAAGCAGGATCACTTCTGTGACAGTTAGGATCTTGTCGTCGTTATCCTTTCCCAAAACCACGGACATATCTTTTAAAACCCGAACCCGCTTGGATTCCAGATTCTTCAGTTCGGATGAAATCTCATTTTCTTCCGAGGATGTCTGTTCGATCTTTTCAAGGTTACGATGAATAATTCCCTGACGTTTTTGTTCAGCCAAAGTGTAGAGTTTCTGATAATTCTCTGTTTCACGCTGCATTACGTCAAGCAAATCTTCCACTAAGCTTGCCACTTGTAAAACCCTTTCCTACAGGCTTGCCTGCTTGTACTTCTCTAAAAGTACGCTTGCAAAATCTCCGGTATCAACTGATACATTACCATTTGCATACTTTGCTTTCATTTCGGCAACTTTATCTTCCCTGATATCCGAAGCTTCTGCGACTGCCTGTTTTGCGACCTGGATGTCCTTACCAAAAGATGACAGATGTACTTCGTCTTTGGCTGTAGGGCGAACTTTGTCCGTAGGCTTTGCTGCATTTGTCTTCTGTGTAGAATAGATCTGTGCGATCTGGTTATAAGCCTCTATCCGCATAACGGCACTCTCCTTTCTTCCATGAATTCGAAAGCAGATTACGCTTTCAATTCATTTATCGGATGTTTTTTGGGAAACTTAACACCTTTTTGGGATTTTTATAAAATCGGATGTCGTAGTTTTCCC
This sequence comes from Lachnospiraceae bacterium, assembly GCA_024681985.1. Lineage (GTDB taxonomy): Bacteria > Bacillota > Clostridia > Lachnospirales > Lachnospiraceae > JAILEN01. The sequence continues at coordinate 5,058 of JAIKZU010000166.1, forward strand.
TACACCCAATACTTCGGAATAATTCCAAAAAATATAACGGGTAATTTAAAATTTATTCTTTTTCCGTATATTTGTCAAATTCTGCAGAAACAGCCATGACTTCGTTCAAGAAGCTCTTTGCGCTGTCCGCATTGTCTAAGTTCTCTGCGCTTAAGCCCTCCGCCTGGGAAGATGAAGCAGTGATCTGCTCGGAGGTGGCGGAAAGCTGGGTGATGCTGTCTACGATCTGGTTGTTGGCTGTAGCCAGCTCATTCATCATGCGATCGATATCGTCGATATCCCTGGTCAGAGTCAGAACATTCTTATTGATATCCTCAAAGCTGTCGGACGCGCTGTTGATCAGTTCATCCTCCGCATTGGTAGCGCCTACGGAAGCTGCCACCGCATCCGCTGCCTGCTGGGCCTTTTCGGAGAGCTCGTCCAAAACATTGGTGATGTTTTCCGTCTCCAGCTTGGTCTTTTCCGCTAACTGCCGGATCTCATCCGCCACAACGGCAAAGCCCCGGCCTGCTTCTCCGGCACGGGCCGACTCGATGGAAGCATTCAATGCCAAAAGGTTCGTCTGTCCGGAGATCTCTAAAATAGT
>JAIKZU010000012.1 GCA_024681985.1 Lachnospiraceae bacterium
ATTGCAAGCCCAATGTGAAGGGCAAGTACGTTACCTGGTATACCGCCGAGTATTCGGAAAAGCCTGTATTCTACAAGTTTAACTACAAAACCGGAAAAGTGACGAAGACGACGGTGAAATAAGCCGAAAATGCGTTGCATTACAAGAAATGCGCTGCATTACAAGAAATGCGCTGCATTACAAGAAATGCATTCATAGATTCTCTTCGAGAATCTATTTCATGTATGGCTGTCGCCATACATCGGAAAACAAAAAGAACCACTCTTACGAAAGCAAGCTTTCGACGAGTAGTTCTTTTTATTTTCCTTGCATTTCTTGTAGCTTAAGCAGATGACGGGAGTCGAACCCGCCTCCTCAGCTTGGGAAGCTGATGTTCTACCGATGAACTACATCTGCACTGCACTATCTATTTAAAAACTTTTTTTTTGAAACGTCAAGGGAAAACGACTTCTTACACACAATAATATTCCATTTGATAGACAATTGTGATTGGTTTAGAATGAAAAATATAGAGACCATGTGCGTAAAAGGAATCCATTATGGGGGTGGAGAAATCACCATGACACCGATTTACAGAGACCATTTTAAAGCCATACACGAGGGAAAATGGCTAAAAATAGAATATCGAAATCGTAATAATAATACCACTAGATATTGGATAGGTATTCTTTCCATTAATGTTACCAAAAGACAAATTACGGTGCATGGTCTGCATTTAATGCAACATACTATCGAAAAGCTCGATATTTATATAGACTCTATTACCTCTACCACTGTTATAGATGGAACATATTGTCCGGAGAGGATGATATGTACGAGTTGCTAAACTATGTAAAAAGTGAAGGTAATACCGTAGTTACACCAAAAGAGATAAACTCTCGTGCCCTTGGTATAAAACCCTTTAGTACAGAAACAGAGGCAGCCTTTTTGCAAAACTTGACTCATGCACTGGAAAATATATGGTTAACTCAAGCTAAATACACCATCCACAAGGAGGTGGCTATTTCTCAAGTATTCGATGATAATATTGGTTATGAAAACCTATTCTATACGGGTAGATTTGATTTTGTCATATATGAAAAAGTGAAAGAAAAAGAAATACCGGTACTAGCGGTTGAGTTGGATGGAAAAGAGCATCTTGAAGATGAAGCTGTAAAAAGAAGGGATGCACAAAAAAACAAGATATGCAGAGAGCATAATTTACAATTGATCCGAGTTGAAAACTCGTATGCGAGACGATATAACTATATAAAATATATATTAATGAGTTATTTTGCTGTCAAACACTAACACACGATCAGAGGATATCATATGAAGATTTATCATGGAAGCACACAGATTGTTGAGGTTTCGGAAATCAGAGTGACAAAATTTAACAAAGATTTTTATTTCGGCTTCTATTGTACCACCATCGTTGAACAGGCAGAGAGATGGGCTACAAGATTTGGAAATGGTTATATTAATATCTATGAATACACACCAAACCCGGATCTAATAATTAAAGTATTTCCTGAAATGTCAGAAGAATGGATGGATTTTATTGCCGCCTGTCGAAGCGGAAAGTCGCACGCATATGATATTGTAGAGGGTCCGATGGCAAATGATACGATATTTAACTATGTTCAGGATTTTCTTGATGGAAAGCTAAATAGAGAGCAGTTTTGGGAGTTGGCCAAATTCAAGAAGCCAACACATCAAATCAGTTTTCATACACAAAAAGCTTTAGAAACGTTGCAATTTCTGAAGGGAGATATTGTATATGAGTGATGACAGTAACTTATTTTTTACATGCAGTTTGATAGAGTTGATAGGAAGGATCACAAAAAACAAAAGAAGAGATATTGTTCTGTATCTTGGTGATGACATCAAAAGGATATACTCTCATGCCGATGTCTTTCACTGCGAACCTATAGAGAAGGTAGCGGATGACTTTATTGAAAGAAACCATATCTCAGAGGGTGGTTATGACAATCTAACCGCTGCAAAGTATGATGTACCCGGATATTGGGATGTGGGCAAAGTATTTGAGCGATTAATAGAAGATGTCACATCAGAAAAAAGCAGGATTGATGGTATAAAAACAGTATATGATTCCTGGCTGGCAGATCAAATTCTAAATTTTAACTCTGATTTGTATTATCAGTCCAGAGATTACTTGGCTGAATGCTACCGGGAAGGGAAAATAATAGCGGAATAGCAGATAACAGCGAGTTCATAGGAACTCGCTGTTTTTTAGACAATATTGATGTTCCGGCATTTCCGCAATTGTTCATTTTACAGCGCATCTGCAGCCTCGATCTCCCGCTGCAGGCTGATGTCCAGATTTCCGTTTCTGGTTCTTAAGCTATCTATGAATTCCTTGGACGAGATCCCGTCTTTTAAAGCCACGTTCAGAGTCAGCTTATACAGGCTTCCCATATTTGTGGTCTTCACACTCTCGTACTCGTAGGACCTCAGATATTTTTCAAACAGATCCTCAAACCGTCCCTCATAGTCCAGATTCTCCGGAACCGTGATGTGCAGGATTCTCGCGGATTCGTTGTCCCGTCCGAAGCGGATTATGTTCAGTATATTGGAGACGATGCATATCAAAAGAGTGAACATAAGCGCTACGCCGACAAATCCCATTCCGGAGGCCAGCCCCACCGCCATGGCCAGAAAGATGCTGGTGATCTCCTGTCCCCGGCCGGCCGCAGAACGGAAGCGGACTAGACTGAAAGCACCTGCCACGGCTACACCGGCACCGATATTACCGTTTACCAGGATGATCACAAGTTCTACCACTGCAGGGAGCAGTACCAGGGTAATGGCAAAACTTTGGGAGCACCGGTTTTTTATCATATAGGACTTTGCGATGATAAGTCCGCATAAAAGGGAGACAATGGTGGCTATGGCTAGGGTTCCTCCCGTAAAAGCTCCGTCAGAGATGATCGATGTAAAAAAACTGTTAAACATATGCATATACTCCTTTCCCAAAATAATCATGTCTGTACCCCACGTGATTGACAGCTCTTCTTTGAGCAGCGGTGTTTTCGGCTTCCAGACTTAACATGTCCTTGTATCCCTTCCCGTATTTGGAAAAAGAAACCGGAAAGATACGAAGTTCACTGAGCTTTCTCGACAGTTCCACGGGGATGGCGTTTGCGATCTTTATTTCCATCAGATATTCATCCGGAGCGATGATGGGTCTGCCTTTGTCCTTTTCTCGCAGATCCAGGTGCAGTGTGCTCCACCGGATGTTGGTATCAAAAGTTACCCGAAAGTCCGGATCCTTCTTTCCTGCCATGGCGATGCGGTCATAGCGGATCATCATAGCGGGGCGAAGGCCGGGATAAGTATCCAAAAAGGAAGCGATCTCTTTGCTCACCTGGCTTTTTCCCATGGATCCTCCGTGGCCCGTTAAATAGTTGAAGGTATCGGCATATCGACCGGAGATCCTTCGTTTATAAACGATCCCATCAAATTTTTTCTTTATCTCAATAAAGGAATTTGTATCATCCGTTGTATCTCCGTAGGTGCGAAGCCGCAGCTTTTCTTTATACAGGGGTTTATCGATGGAAGTGCGGATCAGACGATAGTCCAAGGTATCAAAGTAAATGTTGTTGATCTTTGACAATCCGTATGCGTCCACGGATGCATTTCTTTCCAGATAAGGCATCAGTTCTTCGAACTGGCCTTTTTTCAGCAGGTACTTGATCTCGGCCCGCTTAAATACTTCTTTGTATTCACACATTTTCTGCCTCCCTATGTATCTTTCATGGTCATATCATAAAATGCGAACTTTAAATGAAGATTAAAAAAGAAAATCCCTTCCCAATGCCTATTCATAATTTAGAGTGAATTTTATGAACCGATATTGTATAATAGTTCCAAATCGTTATTTATGCTGAAGTGAAAACAGTGTTTTGCAGAGGAGTGGGTTATGAAAGCCGAAAAGAAAAAACCCTCGATCATAACGAAGATATGTGTATTTGTGGCCATTGCCGTATTTGCGGCCGGCCTCATTGCAGCTACCATCTCATACCAGATCAACGCATCCCGAGTGAACCAGTATTACAGCGAACTGTCCATCAGTACCGCCAGACACGTGTTATCCATGCTGGATGCGGAGGATCTTTTGAAGCTGCGGGAGGTCTGCGAGACAGAGGAGTACCAGGAATTGCGGGCTACTGCAGAGGAGAGAGATAACGAAGAGATCATAGAGGACTATTTAAAAAGCAAGGGTGTGTGGCAGCAGTTTGATGAAACCCGCGCCATGCTGTCCAATTACCTTCGTGCCGTGGACGACGTGGAATATCTGTATATTCTTTACTGCGGTGGGATCGGTGACAATCGGGATATGAGCCTGATCGATGACGATACGACGCCGCTCTATCGGACAGGTCTTTATGTCATCGGCGAGGAGGAACTTGACGACGCCGATTATACCATGGAAGTCCCCCCTACGATCTCTCACGGAGAATGGGGATGGCTGATGTCCGCCTATGTGCCGATCTATGCATCGGACGGAACACTGGTAGGACAGGTGGGATGTGACGTGCTGATGGATGAAGTCATGAAAGAACGGTATCAAAGCTTTCTGTACATTCTGGTGGTTGCCGTACTTGTGACCATCCTGATCACGATCGGCGTATATAATCTACTAAAAAAGAATCTAGTTGAGCCGCTGGAACGGACCACCAATTCTCTGTCCCGTTTCCTGCCTTCACCGGATCTGGATCCAAAGAAATCCGGCGTGATCGATATGGAAGCCGGCGGCAGTCAGGAGATCGACAATCTTTATCAGGGTATACGATCCATGCAGTTGAATACATTAAAATTTTTTAACGACAGAAAGTAAAATCTTTTACGGAGATATACGATAACATGGGAACAATCGCACCGAAAGGTAAATTGCTTCGCTATCTGCAGGCGCCCATCTATATGGTGTTTGTGTTTTTGATAGGTAGTGTCGGCGTTTTATACTTTCATCAAAAACTTGGTCTTTTGGCAATAGGCGTTACCTTTGTCTATGCACTGATCATATATATCATCTATAGGACAAACGAAAAGAAACTCTCGGATGAGATCATCGGCTTTGCCGTACGCTACGGCACGGTACAGAGCCGTCTGTTAAAGAATTTCCGCGTCCCCTACGCCATTACCGACGGTGAGGGACGTCTGATCTGGATGAACGACAAATTCTCCGCCGTTACCGGGAAGCCGTCGAACTACCAGAAATCCATTACGTCCATTTTTCCGGAGATCACCCGGGAAGGCATCGAAAAGGCCGAGGACAATCAGTTCACCATGCAGGTGGAATATGGCGAGCGCATCTATTCCGCCATGATGGAACGCATGGATTTTGACATCGAGAGCGAGGATGTAAAGCGTCCGGAAACCACTTATCTGGTGGAGCGTACCGGAACTCTTATTGCCATCCTTTTATTTGATGTGACCGAACTTGAGGAATTAAAGACCAGCAGTGTGGACGATGCCATGGTACCGGCGCTTTTGTACATTGATAACTACGAGGAGACCATGGAGTCCGTGGATGAAGTGAAGCGCTCCATGCTGACGGCGGTTCTGGATCGAAAGATCAACCGCTATTTCCGAGAGGTAGACGGTATCGTCCGAAAGACCGAGCGTGATAAATACTTCATCATCATGAAGCACAAAGGGTTGGAGACTTTAAAGGAAGAGAAATTCTCCATCCTGGAAGATGTACAGACCATTAAGATCGGAAACGACAATGTCTTTACCGTCAGCATTGGCGTGGGCTTAAGTTCCAAATCCTATATGCAGAGCGCCGAATTTGCCCGGGCCGCCATTGATCTGGCACTGGGCCGCGGAGGCTCTCAGGCGGTCGTAAAGGACAACCGGGACGTGGCCTACTTCGGCGTAGGCGGAAAAGAAGTGGAAAAGAACACCCGAGTGAAGGCCCGTGTAAAGGCCCAGGCGCTGCGGGAAATGATGGAAGCCAGAGACCGGGTCATTGTCATGGGACACAAGCTTTCGGATGCGGATGCTTTGGGCGCAGCCATCGGCGTGTATTGTTGTGCCAGAAACCTTGGCAAAACCTGCCAGATCGTTTTAAATACCATTACCTCCTCTCTTCGCCCCTTGGTGGAGAATTTCGAGGGGGATGACCGTTATCCAAAGGATATGTTTATCAATTCCGATGCCGCCATACAGTTAGTGGGACCGGACACCCTGGTGGTGGTCGTGGATACGAACCGACCGAACTATACGGAGTGCCCGCAGCTTTTAAATCGCGGAAATGACCTGGTGGTATTTGACCACCATCGGCAGGGCAGTGAGCGGATCTCCAACCCGCTGTTGTCCTATATCGAACCCTATGCATCTTCTGCCTGTGAGATGATCACGGAGGTGCTGCAGTACTTCTCCGACGATATCGAGATCAATTCCATGGAGGCGGATATCATCTATGCGGGTATTTTGATCGATACGAACAACTTCATGACAAAGACCGGCGTGCGTACCTTCGAAGCGGCGGCTTATCTGCGACGGAATGGCGCGGAAGTGACCCGTGTGCGAAAGATGCTGCGGGAGGATATGGATACCTACAAGGCTCGCGCAGAGGTGGTGCGTCATGCGGAGGTCTATCGCGGCGCTTTCGCCATATCCCTTTGCGACGGCGGGGAGATGGAAAGCCCTACGGTGGTGGGAGCCCAGGCGGCAAACGAACTGCTGAACATCGTGGGGATCAAGGCATCCTTTGTTTTGACGGAGTTTCGGAACAAGGTATATGTATCCGGACGATCCATCGATGAGATCAATGTACAGCTGATCATGGAACGTTTAGGCGGAGGCGGACATTTGAATGTGGCCGGGGCTCAGATCGAGGACACCAACGTCATTGCCGCAAAGCATAAATTGGAAGACATCATCGATACGATGATCGAAGAGGGAGATATCAAGATATGAAAGTAATACTACTGGCAGATGTGAAGCCCCACGGCAAAAAGGGAGATGTGGTGGAGGTTTCCGATGGTTTTGCGCGAAATGTACTGTTCAAAAAGAATCAGGGCGTGGAAGCGACACCGGCAAATCTGAATAATCTGAAATTAAAAAATCAGCATGATGATAAAGTTGCTGCAGAGAATCTGGCGGCGGCGCAGGCCTTATCCAAAGAGATGGAGGGCTGGCTGGTGGAGACCGCCATTAAGTCCGGAGAGGGCGGCAAGACCTTTGGTTCCGTTTCCTCAAAGGAGATCGCGGCAGCGGTGAAAAAGCAATACGGACAGGACATCGACAAGAAAAAAATACAGATGGACGAGGCGATCAAGAGCCTTGGCACCCACGAAGTAAAGGTGAAACTGCACCAGCAGGTGACTGCCGCTCTTCGGGTGCACGTGTCTGAACAGTAGGAGCTTATTATGGATCAGGTACAGGTAACGCGTACCATGCCCAACAGCATAAAGGCCGAGCAGTCCGTCATCAGCGCCATGATCATGGATGCGGACGCCATCGATGCCGCAGCGAACATCATTACCGCGGACGACTTTTACAATCAGCCCTACGGTCAGTTCTTTCAGGCTATCGTAGAGTTAAAAGAGTCCGGTAAGGGCGTGGATGTCGTGTTATTACAGGACAAATTAAAGCAAATGGGAGTGCCGTCCCAGTTTTGTGAGGCGGGATTCATCGCAGATCTTTTGGATGCGGCTCCGGTTTCCGTCAAGGTGGCGGAGCATGCGGCCATCATCAAAGAAAAATCTCTGCTGCGAAATATCATCCGTCACAACCAGGAGATCGAGGATGCCTGCTTTAAACAGGATCGGGAGTCTGCTGCCATATTGGATGAGACACAGCAGGTGTTCATGCAGCTTTTAAATGAGCAGGGAGGCGGCGAAGGACGTTCCATTGGAGAAGTGGTGCAGTCGGCTCTGGCTGCGATTGAGCGGGCATCCCGTCAAAGCGGGACCATTACCGGGATCCCCACCGGTTTTTTGGATCTGGATTACAAGACTGCAGGTATGCAGGACTCGGATCTCATTCTTTTGGCGGCCCGTCCCTCCATGGGAAAGACGGCTCTGGCCTTAAACATCGCACAATATGCCGCTTTTCATGAAAACAAAGCCGTGGCCATCTTTTCTCTGGAAATGTCGGCGGAGCAGCTGGTAAACCGTATGTTTTCCCTGGAATCCAAGGTGGACGCACAAAAGCTTCGTACCGGTGAATTACAGGATGCGGAGTGGGAGCAGCTGGTGGAAGGCGCTTCCACCATCGCAGGATCCAAGCTGATCATAGATGATACCCAGCCCATGAACATTGCCGAGATGCGCAGTAAATGTCGACGTTATAAGCAGAGTCCCAATGGTCTGGATATGATCATCGTGGACTATTTACAGTTGATGAACGGTACCGGTAAAGACGTCTCCCGGCAGCAGGAGATCTCCGATATTTCCCGTGCCCTAAAGGGTCTGGCCAGGGAGTTGAAGGTGCCGGTGATCGCTCTGTCCCAGTTAAACCGTGGTGTGGAGCAGCGAGAGGACAAGCGCCCCATGCTTTCGGACCTCCGTGATTCCGGAGCCATCGAGCAGGATGCGGATGTGGTAATGTTTATTTATCGTGATGATTATTATCACAAGGAATCTGAGAAAAAGGGTATCTCGGAGATCATCATTGCCAAGCAGAGAAACGGCCCGGTGGGCACGGTGGAGCTGGTATGGCTGCCGGAGTACACCAAGTTTGCCAATAAGATCAAAGACAAAAAAGAATTCAAAAAGAATTAAAAAAATCCCCATCCTTTCGGATGGGGATTCTTCATATCGGTTATTAGCCCTGAGAAATAGCTCCGGTAGGGCAAACACCTGCGCAAGTTCCGCACTCAACACAAGCATCAGCATCGATGTTGTACTGGGTATCTCCCTGAGAGATAGCGCCTACGGGGCACTCGGGTTCACAGGTACCGCAACTAACACAAGAATCACTGATTACATAAGCCATTGGTTTTTCCTCCTTTTATGCAAAAAACGTTTATATACATATCAATGTACTGCTATATCTTATAACAAAAGTTGTCAGAAAACAAGCCCCAAAATATAAAAAATTTCTGTTAGTTTATACTAACAGTCACGTCGAAGGATACAATTCGTTGTCGGAGAAGGGAAAACCGGCAGAGGTGGGCAGTGATCACCGTAATTTAGGTTGCGTAAAATACATCTGCTTGCTATAATGGTCTGCGATACACGAGAATAATCACATTTCAGATAAAGGAGATACAGATATGGCAGAAGTTATGGAACAGGCACAGGAGTCAGAAGTAAAGCAGGTTTCCAAGGAGACATTGATCGGTGAGCTGTTACAGATCGATCAGGACATTGCTCCGATCCTTTTCGGCATCGGCATGCACTGCCTGGGATGCCCGGCTTCCCAGATGGAGTCTTTGGAGGAAGCGGCTATGGTACATGGGATCAATCCCGAGGATCTGGTAGACGAGATCAACAATTTCCTGGCCAGCAAATAATAGAAACACATCATAAAACCGGCAGGTCCATGAATGGCCTGCCGGTTTTTTGTCGGATTTTTATAGGGGTCGTATCAGATGTCGGCCAAAAGGGAAAGGGCATGATCGGGAAGGATCATTTGGTACTGCTCTTTCAGATATGCATCCAGTCCCGGCGTTTCCTTTTGGGGAGTACCATACTCCGCTAAGATGTTCATCATCCGGTTAAAATCGGTCACACTGGTGTCATCCCGACGGATGGTCAGATAGTAATGATCCTCGTGATCCCGTACCAAGGAACTGGCGCCCTTTAACAGATGGTGGGTTATTGCCGCCGCACGTACTAAAGCGTCAAAGTCATTAAAACGATAGATCCGTGTGATATTGGGGATTTCCTTGGGTTCTTTTTCCGCAGTGTCCTTCTTTTCTTTGGAAGTGTCTTTCTCCTCCGGCATGGGACTGCCGTAGATCTTTACAATGTCGTCCGCGGAGCCTTCATAGGAAAGCTTCGGAATGGACGGGCCCCGGGATGAGGTGGAAAGGAGATCCTCCAGATCTTCATCGGAAAACAGACCATCCTCATCTTCGTCATAGTAATCTTCCGAATCCGCAAATGCGGCGTCTCCCTCGGAAAATCTCGAGAATCTGGGATCCAGTTCCTCCGGATAGGGGACCTTCGTAACGATCAAAACCAGGGTCTCGGCGGAAATCGGAATGGCTTCCACCATCAAAGGGATGTCTTCTGCTTCAAAACCGTATTTATAGGATGCCCAGCGCAGCATCTCCCGAAATAGTGCCTTGGCTTTTGCGGATCCATAGGCCAGTTCGGACAGTTTGATCTGCCGCTGTTCCAAATCTTCGCGGGTAAGGGTGAAACGAATCTGATTATCATTGATCTTTTCAATTTTCACGTCATCACCGCCTCTCTAATCAGATATTTCTTCACTTCCATTATAAGGAAAACAGCCCTTGAAAGGAAGTAAATCTTAAAAATTCATAAATTTTTCATTAACATTTTATTAACTCATAAACAATGTTTAAATTATGTTCCAAAGCTATTGAAAGGCCGGAATATATCTGTTATAACCGCATCACAAGATAAGTTGTATTCCTGTCATTCAAATATCTTTTGCCGGTTCGGCAATCATTCCACAGTATGACGAAGCCTTTTTAGGGCAGATGTAATAAGGAGTAAATTTTATACCACAGTACCTCCTGATGGAAGATATTTTTGTCAATGATATACGCAGTTCTATAATTCTAAAAAATCTTTAAAATGACAAGCCGTGGGGATGGCTTACTGCAGGGATACAAGCTGAGAGAGGGGGGATGCAGAAAAATAACGGATAGATTCTTATTTTCATCGTCACTATTTGGTGGAGGAGGGCGAACCCGTTGAAAAACTTCGAAGATCGATGTTCGCAAAATATGATCCTTCGGGAGAGGCCTTCTCTTGCAACAATGGGAATAATAAGAAATGAAATGCTTTAGAGACGGCGGTCAAAAGACCGCCGTTTTGTATTGATTTGGGAAAAATGCTATAATGAGAAACGTTGAAAACGATTCAGGTGATTCGGAGGAAATTATGGCGAAACGGAGAAGAAAAAGACATCCCATAGCCCGGCTGTTTCCGTCCTCTTTCATGGGATGGGCGGCGCTATTTTTCGCACTATTGGTGATCGCGGGAGGGAGTGTCCTTTATATTTACAGATATGCACCCACATCGGAACATATGGAGCTGTCGGACTTTTACGACACCCAGAGGGAAGATGAAGCAGTGGTGCTGGTAAACGGCACCATGGAAGACCGGGGAGATGCGGCCCCCAATGCCCTGATCCGGGGAGAGGGAGACGCCGCCAGAACGTATCTGGAGATCTCTTTTTTAAAGCGGAACATGGACCGGGGTTATTTATATGACCCCACGGAGAAGGTGCTGCGCTATACCACGGATAAAGACGTGATCTCCGTCAGCCTCGGAGATGATTTTTATACCATGGGAAGAGAACAGGCGGATCTGGGATACGAGCCGGTGATAGAGGATGGCCAAAGTGTTTATATCGAGGCGGATTTTGCAGCGTTATGGACGGACTTTTCTTATGAGCTTACGGTGGGTGAGCCCAACCGGCTTCTGATCGAAAAAGCAGGGTACGAGAAGGAGACCGCCACACTTTCAAAGGATATGGCTCTTCGCCAGTTTGGCGGTCCCAAGAGCAAGATCCTAAAAGACGGCACCAAGGGCGAAGAAGTGACCGTCCTGGAAAGCTACGGCAAGTGGGTAAGGGTCCTGACCCGGGACGGTGTCTTAGGTTGTCTCCAGGGAAAGTACTTGACGGATACGAAGACGGAGACGGTGGCGGCACGACTGCCGGAGCGGGAGTACCGTCATATCACCATGGATGAGACCATATGTCTCGGATGGCATCAGGTGGCAGCCCAGGGAGCGGCAGACAAACTGGTGAAAACCCTGGACGGTACCGAGGGGATCAATGTGATCGCGCCCACCTGGTTTTCCGTAGCAGATAACACGGGAGGCCTTGCGGATAAGGCGTCCATGGATTATGTTACCCGTTGTCATGAGAGGGGGATCCAGGTGTGGGGTCTGTTTTCCGATGTGGAAAACCCGGATGTCAGCACCACAGCGCTGTTGAGTGTGACCTCCTCCCGGGACAACCTGATCAATAACATTGTAGCGAAAGCCGTGGCCTACGGCATGGACGGCGTCAATATCGACTTTGAGCATATCGAGGCGGAAGCCGGAGACAGTTTTGTGGAATTCATCAAGGAACTGTCCATCAAATGTAAAAACAACGATCTGGTGCTTTCCGTGGACTACTATGTCCCCACAGAGTCCAGAATTGCTTACATGGACTACGAGACGGAAGCCAACTATGTGGATTATATGATCATCATGGCCTATGACGAGCATCACGGAGGCGATAACGAAGCGGGCTCCACTGCCAGCATTTCCTTCGTCACCAATGCGGTGAAGACCATGTGCGATTACGTGGATCCTTCTCAGATCGTACTGGGGATGCCTTTCTATACCAGGATCTGGGTGACGGAAGGGGAAGCGCTGACCAGCAGCGTCCTTTCCATGAACAAAACCTATTCCTATCTGGACAAACACGGTGCCGTGGCCTCCTGGTCCGATGAACTGGGCCAGAACTATGCGGAGTTTACGGAAGACGGCAAAAAATATCAGATCTGGGTGGAGGATGCGGATTCCCTTTCCAAGAAGCTGAACGTCATGCAGGAGAATCACCTGGCCGGTGGCGCTTTCTGGAAGCTGAACCTGGAACCGGATTCCATCTGGACGGTGATCAAGCAGTATATGTGAAAAGTAGCATATTTGGAAACTATATAAATGAATACAATAATTATTAACGACAACAACATAGCGGTCCCGGCACGGATCATCCGGGAAGGCGGCTTGGTGGCGTTTCCCACGGAGACGGTATACGGGTTGGGAGGCGACGCAAAAAATCCGGAGGCATCCAAAAAGATCTACGCCGCCAAGGGACGCCCCTCCGACAACCCCCTGATCGTGCATATCGCGGAGATCCATCAGCTTTACGAGATTGTAGAAGATGTGCCGGAGGCGGCACTGAAGCTGGCGGAGGCATTTTGGCCGGGCCCCATGACCCTGATCTTAAAAAAGAATGAGGTGATCCCCAAGGAGACTACGGGGGGTCTGGATACGGTGGCGGTACGCCTGCCATCTCACGAGACGGCCCAGGCCCTGATCAGAGAAAGCGGCTGTATGATCGCAGCTCCTTCTGCCAATACATCCGGCAGGCCTTCTCCTACTTCCGCCTCCCATGTGGTGGAGGATCTGGAGGGAAAGATCGATGCCATCATTGACGGGGGAGACGTGGAGATCGGTCTGGAGTCCACCATCATCGATCTGACGGGAGATACACCTATGATCCTGCGCCCGGGGTATGTATCCTTAGAGGACGTAAAACGAGTGACGGGCGCTGCGGAGATGGATCCCGGCATCCTGTCGGAAAATGAGAATGTCCGGCCTAAGGCTCCGGGCATGCGATATCGGCACTACGCGCCCAAGGGATCCCTCATCATCGTGGAGGGGCAGCAGGAGGCGGTGATCGCAAAGATCAATGCTTTGACAGAAGAAGCGGCAAAAACCGGACAAAGGGCGGCGGTGCTGGCCACTGCAGAGACGGCGGATCGATACAGGGGAGCAAAGGTCTATAATATTGGGTCTTTTGCCCGGGAGGATGAGATCGGTCGAAACCTTTATCGGACCCTTCGGACCTTTGACGAGGAGAACATTGAGCTCATCTATTCGGAGTCCTTTGAAACCCCGCATATCGGGCAGGCTATCATGAATCGTCTGTTAAAAGCCGCCGGCCATCGTATTATTAAGGCATAAATATACAAAACGGGCGCCAATTGTAGAAAAAGACTGGCACTATGGAGGAAAATGTGAGAAAATATAAACGTGTCATTTTTGCGGCAGGAAACGGGATCACCCGTGCTCCCATGGCAGCGGAAATATTCAAGAAGCTGACAGATGGAGCGTACGAAGTTTTAAGCAGGGGGATCATCGTGGCGTTTCCGGAGCCCTTAAATCAAAAGACGGAAGCCGTCATGATCTCAAAGGGGATCGAACTGACGGATTATGCATCGCAGCAGATCACGGAGGATGACATCGACGAGGATACCGTCATCTTTACCATGGAGGAGGCCCAGCGGCAGAAGATTCTTGATATGCTGGAGGGCGCGACAGAGGAGAATACCTTTGTGGTGAGCGTGTTTGCCGGTGAGGAGCTAGAGGTCATGGATCCTTATGGCGGGACTCTGCAGACCTACGGGATCTGCTTTGAGAGTCTAAAGGCCACTCTGGAGAAAGTGGTAGCCAGACTAAAGAGTGAGGAAGATCCGACCTGGACAGGGGGAAGTTTATGAGCGAGAAACGCACGGACTATATTAGTTGGGACGAGTATTTTATGGGGATAGCCTTTTTGTCGGGCATGCGATCCAAAGATCCGAACACCCAGGTGGGAGCCTGCATCGTCAGTGAGGATAATAAGATCCTGTCCATGGGTTATAACGGATTTCCCCGGGGATGCTCGGATGACGAATTTCCCTGGAATCGGGATGGCGATCCCTTGGAAAACAAATATTTCTACACCACCCACAGTGAATTAAATGCCATTTTAAACTATCGGGGTGGATCTCTGGAGGGAGCGAAGCTCTATGTCTCCCTGTTTCCCTGTAACGAATGTGCCAAAGCTATCATCCAATCCGGCATCAAAGAGATCATATACGACAGTGATAAATACGAGAACACCCCCAGCGTCATCGCGTCGAAGCGCATGCTCACCGCTTCCGGGGTGAAGTTCCATAAATACGAGCATACCGACCGGGAGATCACCTTTCAGGTATGAAGCAAAAGCAGCGAAACGAAGTGATGGAGACTCTGGCGCTGGTGATGCAGGTGGGGATCTGTATGATCGTTCCCATTATGCTGTGTACCCTGTTGGGCGTATGGATCGGCGAGAAGACCGGTGTCCGGTGGAGCGCTGTGGCAGGATTTGTCATCGGAGCCGTTTCCGGTGGAGAATCTGTATATAAGATCGTTAAAAAGTATTTAAAGAACAAATGATAAATGAATTCAGGCGACTGAACGCTGCGCTGCCGGGGCTCTTGGCAGGGATCCTGTTATACGGTGGGTTGGCGGAGATCATCGGCGTTTGGTTTGCAGAGGATAAATTACGATACACCACAGGACTTATGATCGGCATTGCCTGTGCTCTGGGGATGGCGGTACATCTGGCAGTGGTGCTGGATGAGACGGTGCGGACCGGGAATGCAAAGCCCGGGATGATCAAGTTTAAATCCGTCCTTCGGTACCTGGTGGTGGTATTGGTTTTTTTTGTGATGATGTGGCTGCATCTGGGAAACCTGATCTCAGCTTTCATCGGTGTACTGGGTTTGAAGGCCAGTGCCTATGCACAGCCTTTCTTACAAAAACATATATTTCATTCAAAACTTCATAAAGAAGAGTCGGAGGGGAGTCCCTCAATAACTGACGAGGAGGTGAAGACGTGAATAATGCAGTTCTATTAGCATCCGCAGACGACATCGACTTTATGATACACGGCCTGTTCTCTTATGAATTATTTGGACAGACTGTGTGGATCACCACATCTCATGTGTGTATTGCCATTGTCATGATGGTCCTGATCATTCTGGCCATCATCGCAAATCGCAAGATGGCAAAGGCCACGGAGGTTCCGGACACTTTGCAGAATGTCATTGAGATCGTGGTAGAGTTTCTGGATGGTATCGTAAAAGGCTCCATGGGGTGGAGCGCACCGAAGTTCCGAAACTATATCGGGACCATCTTCCTGTTCATATTGTTATCCAATATTTCGGGAATCTTCGGGTTGCGGCCCCCTACGGCTGACTATGGTACCACGTTTGCCCTTGGTGTGATCACATTCTCGTTGATCCACATCAATCAGTTCAGATACAACAGCTTAAAGCAGATTTGGACGGATATGTGTTCGCCCCTTCCGCCCTGGCTTCCGATCTGGTTACCCATTAACCTGATCAGCGAGATCGCGGTACCCATCTCCTTAAGCTTGCGTCTCTTTGCAAACGTACTTTCAGGAACCGTTATGATGGCGTTGGTATACGGATTGCTCAAAGCGATCGCCTACGTATGGCCGGCAGCATTGCATGTATACTTTGATCTGTTTTCCGGAGCGATTCAGACCTATGTATTCTGTATGCTGACCATGACCTACATTTCCCAGCAGATGGGAGAAGAACCGATTAAACAACAAAATTAAAATAAAACCCAGGAGGTAAAAAAGATGAACATTACAGGTCAGGATTTAATTTTAGCATGCTCAGCAATTGGCGCAGGTTTGGCAGTTATCGCAGGTATCGGCCCCGGTATCGGCCAGGGTATCGCAGCCGGACACGGCGCAGCAGCAGTTGGACGTAACCCCGGAGCCCAGGGACAGATCATGTCCACCATGCTTTTGGGACAGGCAGTAGCAGAGACCACAGGTCTTTACGGACTGTTGATCGCCATGCTGTTACTCTTTGTTAAACCGCTGGTAGGCTAAGCACCGAAAGGAGTCGTTATAGCAGATGGAAAGACTTTTTAATCTTGATTTTCAGCTGCTCCACGACAGTGTGCTGCTTGCGATATCCGTATTTTTCCTGTTCCTTTTATTGTCCTATCTCTTGTTCAACCCGGTCCGCAAATTCATGCAGGATCGTACAGACAAGATCGCCGGAGAGTTAAAGGATGCGGAAAATGACAAGGAAGAAGCCGCAAAACTTCGCGCACAGTACGAGGAAAAGCTGAAGGCGATAGATAAAGAAGCGGACGAAATTTTGGCCGAGGCCAGAAAAAAGGCCCTTCAGAATGAAACCAAAATCGTAAACGAAGCCAAGGAAGAGGCCGCCCGCATCATTGCAAACGCCCACGAACAGGTGGTGCTGGAGCAAAAGAAGGTGCAGGATGAGATGAAGCAGCAGATGATCACCGTTGCGGCACTCATGGCCCAGAAGGTGGTGTCTCGGAATATCGACACCACGTTGCAGGATTCTTTGGTGGACGAGACCTTGAAAGAAATGGGTGGTTCGACATGGCAAAACTAGTAGAAAATGTCTACGGCGATGCACTATTTGAACTCTCATTAAAGGAAAACAAGGTGGATGAGACCTACGAAGAGGTACAGGCGCTTTTGACCGTATTAAAGGGAAACGAAGACCTGACCCGGATGATGACTCATCCCCACATCAACAAAGAAGAAAAGCTTCAAGTAGTGGAGACCGTTTTCAAAGGAAAGATTTCTGACGAGATGATCGGACTTATGCGAATGGTCATTGAAAAAGACCACTTTGGGCAGATGGAAGGTATTTTCAACTTTTTTACCGCAAAGGTCAAGGAGTACAAAAATATCGGTGTGGCATATGTGACCACGCCCCTGGAATTGTCCGATGCCAAAAAGAAGCAGGTGGAAGAGAGATTGCTGGAGACCACATCCTATGTCAGTTTCGAGATGCATTACGATATCGACCCGACACTCATCGGCGGTATGGTGATCCGGATCGGAGACCGGGTGGTGGATTCCTCGATCCGCACGAAGCTCTATCATCTGTCAAAAGAAATGTCAAACGTACAGTTGCCCTCCGCAAGCAATGCATAGGTTGGCTGTAGCAGCAGGAAATGAACAAAGTGAGGTGAAAGCACTCCATGAATTTAAAACCGGAAGAGATTAGCTCTGTGATTCAGAGTCAAATGAAGAGATACGCCTCCGATCTGGAAGTCTCCGATGTGGGTACCGTCATTCAGGTGGCGGATGGAATCGCCCGTATCCACGGCCTGGAGAAGGCAATGCAGGGAGAACTTCTGGAATTCCCGGGTGAAGTATACGGAATGGTATTAAACCTGGAGGAGGACAATGTCGGAGCCGTTCTCTTAGGAAACAGCAAAAACATCAACGAAGGCGATACCGTAAAAACCACCGGTCGTGTGGTTGAGGTTCCCGTAGGCGATGCGCTTTTGGGCAGAGTCGTAAATGCTCTGGGACAGCCCATCGACGGAAAGGGTCCCATCGAGACCAGCAGCTTCCGTCAGATCGAGCGTGTGGCACACGGCGTGATCGCCAGAAAGTCCGTAGATACGCCTTTGCAGACAGGTATCAAGGCTATCGATTCCATGATCCCCATCGGACGCGGACAAAGAGAGTTGATCATCGGTGACAAGCAGACCGGAAAGACGGCCATTGCCATCGATACCATCATCAATCAAAAAGGACAGGGCGTAAAATGTATCTACGTTGCCATCGGACAGAAGGCATCCACCGTAGCGGCCCTGGTGAAAACATTAGAAGAATTCGGCGCCATGAGCTATACCACCGTGGTCGCTTCCACGGCCAGTGAGCTGGCACCGTTGCAGTACATTGCACCCTATGCCGGATGTGCGATGGGTGAAGAGTGGATGGAGAGCGGCCAGGACGTGCTCATCATTTACGATGACTTGAGTAAGCATGCTACCGCATATCGTACACTTTCCCTTCTGCTTCGTCGTCCCCCGGGACGTGAGGCATATCCCGGTGATGTATTCTATCTGCACTCCAGACTGTTGGAGCGTGCAGCGCGTTTGTCCGATGACTTGGGTGGCGGATCCCTGACGGCCCTTCCCATCATCGAGACCCAGGCAGGTGACGTTTCTGCGTACATTCCCACAAACGTTATCTCCATCACCGACGGACAGATCTACCTGGAGACGGATGCCTTCAACGCAGGTCAGCGCCCGGCTATCAATGCGGGTCTTTCCGTATCCCGTGTAGGTGGTTCCGCGCAGATCAAAGCTATGAAAAAGATCGCGGCACCCATCCGTACCGAGCTGGCGCAGTACAGAGAGTTGGCGGCATTTGCGCAGTTCGGATCCGAACTGGACAAAGATACCGCCGAGACACTGGCACAGGGCGAGAGAGTACAGGAGATCTTAAAACAGCCGCAGTATAAGCCCATGCCGGTAGAAGACCAGATCCTGATCATCTATGCAGCGACCCAGAAGTACTTGTTGGATATTCCCACAAGCAGGATCCTGGAATTCGAATCCGCACTTTTCGAGCATGTAAAGACCAAGTATCCCGAGATCCCCGAATCCATCCGTGAAAAGAAGGTTCTGGAAGAGGATATGGAAAAGAAACTGATCACAGCCATCAATGAAGCAAAGGAAGCATTCCTCAAATAGGATGGCCGGATCGGAATATGTTAGAAAGGTGGTGGATAAGCAATGGCCTCAATGAGAGACATCAAAAGGCGTAGAACGAGTATCTCGAGCACGCAGCAGATCACAAAGGCAATGAAGCTTGTTTCCACCGTGAAACTGCAAAAGGCAAAATCCCACGCAGAGAGCACGACGCCCTACTTCAATTATATGTACAACACCGTCTGCTCCATGCTGTTAAAGACAAAGAACATTCATCATCCCTACCTGGAGAAGCGGGAGGAAGGAAAAAAGGCGGTCATCGTCATTTCTTCCAACCGGGGACTAGCGGGAGGCTATAACTCCAACATTGTAAAGCTGATCCGGGATGACGAGCGTTTTACGCCGGAAAACAGTGTGATGTACTGCATCGGACACAAGGCGATGGAGGGCCTGACCCACAGAGGATACGTGGTAGGATGCGACGAATCCGATGTGATGGAAGCTCCCACCTACGAGGATGCAGCCCGGGTTTGCGGAATGCTTTTGGAAGCCTATGCTGCCGGAGAGATCTCAGAGATTCATCTGGCGTATACACATTTTAAAAACACCGTTGTTCACGTTCCCACTATGTTGCAGCTTCTGCCCGTTGACATCACGGCAGAGGAGCAGGAGGAGACGGCATCGGACAACGTACTTATGAATTTCGAGCCTAATGCGGAGGAAGCGATCAATATGATCATTCCGAAGTATGTAACCAGCCTGCTCTACGGCGCCCTGATCGAGGCAGTAGCCAGTGAGAACGGAGCGAGAATGCAGGCGATGGATTCGGCGACATCCAATGCCGAGGAGATGATCGACAAACTGACCCTGTCGTACAACCGTGCCCGTCAGGGATCGATCACCCAGGAGCTGACAGAGATTATCGCCGGAGCCGAAGCGATATCATGATACGACACAAAGAATACGAGGCCCGTAGCCGAGTATCTTTGGTGGAATTCATCTTCGGTTAGAAGTAATAAAATGCAAGTAAAGGAGTGATTACAGAAAATGGCAAATAAAAACACAGGTAAAATCACTCAGATCATCAGTGCCGTCATCGACATCAAATTCCCGGAGGGCGAACTTCCGGAGATCAACGAAGCCATCGAGATCACCAGAGAAAACGGTGAGCTTCTGGTGGTAGAAGTGGCACAGCATCTGGGAGACGATACTGTTCGTTGTATTGCCCTGGGACCTACCGACGGACTGGTTCGCGGTATGGATGCGGTATCTACCGGTGGACCCATCAGTGTTCCGGTAGGTGAAGCGACTCTGGGCCGGATCTTTAATGTTTTGGGACAGCCCATCGACAACGGCGAGCCGCCCCAGACCCAGGAGAGAATGCCGATCCACAGACCGGCTCCTTCCTTCGAGGAACAGGCAACCTCTTCAGAGATGCTGGAAACCGGTATCAAGGTCGTGGATCTGCTCTGCCCCTATCAGCGAGGCGGAAAGATCGGACTCTTCGGAGGTGCAGGTGTAGGAAAGACGGTATTGATCCAGGAACTGATCCACAACATCGCAACCGAGCACGGCGGATACTCCGTATTCACCGGTGTAGGCGAGCGTACCCGTGAAGGAAACGATCTGTACTACGAGATGAAGGAATCCGGGGTTATCGACAAGACCTGCATGGTCTTCGGACAGATGAACGAGCCCCCGGGAGCCCGTATGAGAGTCGGACTGACCGGACTTACCATGGCGGAGTACTTCCGTGACAAAGGCGGTAAGGACGTACTGTTATTCATCGACAATATCTTCCGTTTCACCCAGGCAGGTTCCGAGGTGTCCGCACTTTTAGGACGTATGCCTTCCGCAGTAGGTTATCAGCCCACTCTGGCAACGGAGATGGGTGCATTGCAGGAGCGTATCACATCCACAAAGAACGGTTCCATCACTTCCGTACAGGCAGTTTACGTGCCTGCGGATGACTTGACGGACCCCGCACCGGCTACCACCTTCGCTCACTTGGACGCCACCACCGTATTGGAGCGTTCCATCGCAGAGCTTGGTATCTACCCGGCTGTGGATCCGCTGGGATCGACTTCCCGAATTCTGGATCCCCGTGTCGTGGGACAGGAGCATTTCGAAGTTGCCCGCGGCGTACAGGAGATCTTACAGAAGTACAAGGAGCTGCAGGATATCATCGCCATCCTGGGTATGGACGAACTTTCCGAAGAAGATAAACTTACAGTATCTCGTGCGAGAAAGGTACAAAGATTCCTCTCCCAGCCCTTCTTCGTGGCAACACAGTTCACAGGTTTGGAAGGAAAGTACGTGCCCATCGCAGAGACTATCCGGGGATTCAAAGAGATCCTCGAAGGCCGTATGGATGATGTTCCGGAAGGTTACTTCTTAAGCACAGGTACCATCGACGAAGTACGTGCAAAGATGAAGTAGAAGGGAGTTGCTATGGCAGATAACAACTTCAAGGTGGAGATCATCACGCCGGACCGAATCTTCTACAGCGGTGACGCATCCATGGTGGAATTCAATACTACCGAAGGAGAGATCGGTGTGTACAAAAACCACGTGCCCACTACGGTTGTTTTAGCCCCCGGTGTCGTGACCATTCACGAAGAGGGCGAGAACAAAAAAGCAGCGGTGCATTCCGGATTTGCGGAGATCTTAAACGAAAAGGTGACACTTCTGGCAGAGATCGCCGAGTGGCCCGATGAGATCGACGTGGAGCGTGCCAAGGCAGCGGAAGCCCGTGCGAATGAGCGTATCTCCAGAAAGGATGCTGACGTAGACTTAAAGAGAGCGGAGCTGGCATTACGGCGTTCTCTGGTCCGACAGAGTCTCATCGGCTGAGAAAAGCAAAACATATGATCATAAAACGGATACAGGATCGGTTCTGTATCCGTTTTTTTATGGCGCTCAAGGGTAAAATATGATATAACGGTCGCAAGCGACTGTAAACAGAAAGAAAAGAACTACATGGATTTTAAAGGATTTGACCGGAAAAAGGGAATGCTCTCCCTCATATTGGCGGTGCTTACGGCTGTGGGCATGAAGGTTTCCTTCTTGCGGAAACTGACGGAAGTGAACAGCCCGGACATCGATCTGTTGAATGAAAAGATGGTATTTTTCCGCCTGCTGTATCGTTCCATGCCTTCCAATAAGTTGCAGCTGGCATTGATGATCCTTGCCATCTGGTTGCTGATATATATAGGGTTATCCATAGAAATTACAGGAAAAGACCGCTTTATTTATTCCTGCGTGGCAGCATTATTCGCTTCCACACAGCTCATCGCCCAGGCTCTGCGCCGTACCGGACAGTGGGAAGTGCTGTATTTCCTGCCGATCCAGCGGATACGCGTACTGATCCGCGGGATTTCCCTTGCCATCGTGGTATATTTCATCCTAAAGGATGCTCTGTTCTTTGCAGAGAAGCTCCTGGTACAGGAGAAAAGGGAAGGTTCCCAGGAAAGCCACATCAATCCGCTTATGATACTGGGATTTGCCACTATGATCTTCTTGGCGTGGCTGCCTTACTTCAGATATTTCTATCCCGGCACCTCCAATGAGGATACGGTGATCATGATCATGGAGTACTTTCATGTGCCCAGCTATATACAGAAGCTTTCTCCGGTGCAGGGAGAGGATATCTTTATCACGAATCACCACCCATATCTGCTGATCCTATTATTCGGTCGATTTGTGAAGCTTGGTCTCGATCTGGGGGACATCCGCCTCGGCATAGCGATCTATACCCTTTTGCACATGGTGTTTTTAGCCTGTGTTTTCGCGGTTTCCCTGACGTATCTTTATCATGTGGGAGTTTCCAAAAAGCGGACGATCGCGCTGCTGTTTCTGCTGATGTTTTTCCCCATCTTTCCCCTTTATGCCATCTGCATGGTAAAAGACACGATCTACGGAGCCTTATGTCTGCTCTTTATGATGCTGATGGATGCTATGGTGCGCAGCCACGGAGAGATCCTGGAGAAACCCTGGTTTATGATCTGCCTGTTTTTGGACGAAGGCCTCATGTTGCTGACGAAAGTGTATGCGATCTACCTACTTGCCATCATTGGAGTGGCATGTCTACTGCATTATAAGAAACAGTGGCTCAGGCTCTGTGTGACCTTTGCCGTACCCATGATCCTGTTTCAGTTTTTGTATTTAAACACTCTGCTTCCGGCATTAAATGTAGCGCCGGGAGGCGCGCAGGAGGCACTTTCCGTTCCCTTCCAGCAGACGGCACGTTATGTGACGGAGTATCCGGAGGAAGTGACGAAAAAAGAGCAGAAGGCATTGGATGCCATCATCAAATATAAATACTGGACAAAGTGTTATAACCCCAAACTGTCCGATGATCTGAAAGCCCGGTATGACCAGGAAGCTACGAAGGAGGATCTGAGGGCCTACTTTGCTGCCTGGTGGCAGATGTTCAAAAAACATCCCGGGGTGTACTTCGAGGCCACTTTGCACAACACCTATGAATACTACGACATCAACAAGATCTCGTCTTTGGTCTACTATGAATGGAATACGTACCTTTTGGATCATCCGAAGCTCTATGCGGATGAAGACTATCTGACGGTGACCCATGACGAAGAGACGGCGCCGGATCGATATGTCCTGCATCAGCTGGTTTTGATCATGGAAAAAGTACCGATATTGAACCTGTTTGCCGCCGTAGGACTTTTGCCGTGGCTGATCATTTTCATGCTGCTGCTGAACAGAAGGAGAGGATTGCGGGAGTACGACCCGGTATTGCTGCTACCCATCATCACCTTCCTCATCTGTCTGACATCTCCGGATAACGGAAATTATCGGTACATCATACCCATCATGTTCGGCCTGCCCTTTTTGTTTCTGCTCGTATTCCTGCCGAAGGAAGGGGGGAAAAACAGCTGATGAAACAAAGGAAACGGCAATTTGTGGCAGAAATCGTAAAGCTTGTCCTAACGGCATTCTTTGTGTTGTTGTTTTTCTCCGAGGTCTGGGGATACCGGAACTGGGACAGCATGACCTGGGAGGAATTGGTGTTCCAGATGCACACCCTGGAGGGCACAGGGGGAGGCATGGTGGAACGATACTTCAGAGAAGCTTTTGCTCCGGCAGCGGCAGTATTTTCGCTGATATTGGTATTCTTTTTTACAATCAAGATCCGGAAAAAGGATCATCGACGGTTTTCAGGAATGGCGGTCCTCGTCAGTTTGATTCTCTGCGGGTTCATGACCGTATTTTTCGGACACAGTCTGGGGCTGTTCCGCTACTATAAGGGCTCCGCATCAAAGGAACTCACCGGTGTTTTGGGTGAAAAAGAGTTTATCGAATACTACTATGTGGATCCGGCGGAGGTGGAAATATCTTTTCCCGAAAAAAAGAGAAATTTGATCTACATCTTTATGGAATCCATGGAGATGACCTATGGGGACCCTTCCGTAGGTGGGGATTTTGATGAGAATGTGATACCGGAACTGACGGAACTGGGACTCTCCGGGGATGACTTTTCGGAGCCCGGGAGATTAAACGGTGCGGTGGTCTATAATGGAACCAACTGGACCATGGCGGGGATGTTTGCCCAGTCTACGGGGCTGCCTTTAAAGGTCCCCACTGACCTGGTGAACCATTTGGATCTGGTGGAGGAGTTCTTTCCGTCGGTTACCGCATTGGGAGATATTCTGGAAAAAGAAGGATATCACAACGAGCTTTTGGTGGGATCCTACGGTGACTTCGGCGGCAGGGAGAACTACTACCGGCACCACGGGGATTACGAGATCTACGATCTGCGGACAGCCTATGAAAACGGGGATGTACCAAAGGATTACTATGTCTGGTGGGGCATTGAGGACAAAAAGTTGTTCCGCACTGCCCGGAGACAGATCCTTCGTCTGGCGGATGAGGAGAAGCCTTTTGCCTTGACCCTTTTGACGGCGGATACCCATTTCGAAGACGGTTATCTTTGCGAAGATTGCGAGGATGATTTCAAGGAGAACGACTATGCGGATGTCATGCATTGTTCCGGCAAGCGGGTGTCCAATTTCGTAAAATGGATCATGACACAGGATTTCTACGAAAATACCACCATCGTTATCTGCGGGGATCACCTGACCATGGATACGGATTTCTGTGACGATGTGGATGCGGATTATCAGCGCCGGACCTATATGACCATTTTAAACTCCGCTGCAGGAGAAAAGGATCGTTACAGAGAATACTCTACGCTGGATATGTACCCCACCACTTTGGCGGCCATGGGAGCAGATATCGAGGGAGAAAAACTTGGACTGGGTGTCAATCTCTATTCCCGGGAAGCGACGCTGACAGAAAAATATGGCTATGAGAATGTAGAAAAACTGTTATCGGAAAAATCTCCCTTTATGGGGAAACTGTCCGGATTGGGAGAATGATGCAGACCTTCGAGGGTGGAGGAAAAGCAAGTTCAAAATGAGAAGCCGAAAAATGATTACATCGTAAGAAAAGCGTGGTATAATGGGCTTACTCGTGTATGAAGGGGGTAATGTATTTTGAACGATAGACAGATCACAAACAAAGAAGCCATTGATGACTTAAAGTTTCGGCTGCAGAAGATACAGACGGAAAAGGCCCGCTTGGAGGATGACCTCTCCCGTATCAATGGGGAGGAAAAACTGATCCTGCAGCAGCTTGCTCAGTTCTCGGATGAGAAGTACGAAAGTGACATGCTGGAGCTGGTCTATCAACAGAGAAAGCGCTTGTAAAAAAAAGAGAGACAGGGGGACGTTGATATGATATGCTCCCTGTCTCTTTTTTTAATACTTACGTATGGTATCTTCTTCATCGTTGGTGGACTGATCCAACGCGGTGATCTTTATGTCGTAGGAGTCGCCTCCCGGTAGACTGACCTTTACGGTCTCGCCCACTTTATGTCCTAATAGAGCCTGTCCCACGGGGGATTCGTTGGAGATCTTTCCCTGTAAAGAGTTGCCTCGGATGGAGGTGACGATCTTTACAGTCTGCTCCATGTCATCCTCGGGAATATAAAAGGTGACGGTATTATTCAGGCTGACCACCCCGTCTTTGCCGGTGTCGTCGATCAAGGTGGCGTTTTTTAGCATATTCTCCAGATAGCGGATACGGCTTTCATTCTGGTTTTTCTCCCGCTTGGCAGCGTAGTATTCGAAGTTCTCCGACAGGTCACCGTGGGAGCGGGCCTCCTTTAAGTCGGCGATGAGTTTCGGACGCTGCACCAGGATCCGGTCGTCGATCTCCGCCTGTATTTTTTCCATGTCTGTTTTTGTCAGTTGTTCACCCATGATATTATTCTTCCTATAATTTTACGCGTGCGGTCGAAAATGCTTTTCAAGACTAGTCGCTCCGCTACTAAGATCCTCCGTTCACCTCGCTTAACGGCCACTGTGCGCGTCTGCTCGATCCTGCGGATCTGCGCTGCGTGCTCGCCGGCCTACTCGGATCCGGACGATCTAAGTGCTACGCTAAATCGCTTTGAAAAGCATTTCGCACCTCACGCTTGACAACTATTAGAACATAATAAAAGAATGAGCTACATTTTGCAAGAGACAGGCTTGTGAAAACCGTAAAAAGAAGATATAATAACTCCGTGTGCACATATGAGCGAGAGCGAATATGTGGAAGATTGTGACAGAAAGAAGATCATATGGGAATTAGTGTAGTATTACTGGCATATAAAGAAGAAGAGAATTTAAAGGTGCTCCTGCCGGAGATCAAGCGGTACGTGGAGCAGTGTGAAAAGAATTACGAGATTCTGGTGGTGGATACGGCAGAACCTTTGGATAATACCAAGGGCGTCTGCGAGGAAATGGGTGCCCGGTATATCAACCAGGAGGAGCCCGGCTTTGGCGGTGCTTTCCGTACGGCTATTAAGTATGCCACCATGCAGAAGTTTTTGATCATGGATAGCGACGGATCCCATCCCCCGAAATACATCCCGGATATCTATCGGAAGTTTAACCAGGACAAATGCGATGTGGTGGTGGGGAGCCGCTACTGTGAGGGCGGTGTGTCCAACGACGATCCTTCCTCCCGGGTGATGTCCCATCTATTGAACTTTGCATTCCGTGTAGCCCTGGGCTTAAAGGCAAAGGATCTCTCCACGGACTTCCGTATGTATCATACCAACCAGCTGAAGAAGACAAAGCTGAAGTGCGAGAATTACGACGTTTTAGAGGAAGTGCTCCTGCAGCTGAAGCTGAACAAAAAGCCGGAGAAGCTGGTAATCGGCGAGACACCCATCTCCTTTTCCAAGCGTATGTACGGTGAGTCCAAGCGTCAGCTGGTGAAGTTTATCTTAAGTTACATAAAGACCATTTTCCGCCTGTTCTGGATGCGGATCAGCTATGGGCTAAAGAGCCTGTAAGGGGAGGACGAGATGAACGGAAGCGGAGTGCAAACAGAGAGTAAAAAGATCCCCCTTTTGGAGCAGATCCTGCGGTTCGGTGTAGTGGGATTTATCAGTTTCTTTGTGGACTTTGGGGTGTATACCCTTTTATGCAACGTCCTGGACGTGCATTACATCATTGCCGGGTTTTTTGGTTTCGTGATCTCGGTGATCGTAAACTACTACCTGAGCATGCACTACGTCTTTGAGAGCAGGGACGACATTTCCAAGCGCCGGGAGTTTATCGTGTTTGTAATCTTAAGTGCCATCGGCCTACTGGTCAATGAGCTGATCCTCTTTATCTGTGTGGACGGCATCTATTATCACTGGAGCTGGCTCAATGGCTGGCTTAGCATCAAGCTCATGAATATGGGTGCTAAGGTGGCGGCCACCGGTGTGGTGATGGTGTACAATTTTGTGACGAGAAAGATTTTTTTGGAAAAGAAAAACTAAAGGAGTCTCATATGGATATGCATTCTCATACAGTATCCTATGAAAAAAGATTTTATCAAGCGAGTGTCCTACTCGCTTTTCTTTGTGCTCTTCTTTTGTGGCACCCGGATACCCGTTCCATCGTAAATTGGGGATATGATCTCCTGCAGTGCCTGTTCGGGGGACAGCTTTCGAACTTCCCGGCTTACACCTATGAAACCCATGGCCTGGCCACAAACTATACCCTTTTTGTAAATACCGTCACAGCGATCTGGCTGTTGCCTGTCTATAATATCGAAATGTTCAGCGGTATGCAGATCGCCATCGAGATATACGAGGTCTGGTACAAAATACTGCTGTTTGCCACGGCATTTCTGTGCGGGTGGCTCCTTGACATAGGGATTCGCAATCGGAGACCCAAGAAAGGACTTTGGACAAAGGAGCCGGATGAGGACAAACAGGACAGTTATTTTGCCCGCGGACTGTATTATTCCTCCGGCATCCTATTGATCTCTGTACTGGGAAAAGGCCAGGTGGATATCTTCAGCCTCTTCTTTATGCTGGGGGGAGCCGGCTATTTTCAAAAAAGGAAATATGCAAAGATGTCCCTTCTTTTCGGTATGGCAGTCTTGATCAAGCCCTTTCCTCTGGTGATCATCCTTCCGGTTTTGTTGCTTCTCATCAAAGAGATCCGTTACCGGGTGATCCCCTGTGGCGTGCTGACCCTGGTGCCCATGGCAGCGGACCACCTGCTGACGCGGCTTTTGATGCCGGAATACCGGGCATATGTGGCCATCACTTCCCGGGCGTTTAAGGAGACCTTCGGGTTTTCACGGGTGGAGCAGCTGTTTGCGGTAAAGCTGGGCAATATATCCCTGTTTTTTGCCGCTATGGGTATGCTTTGCATCGCAAGCCTGTATCTGGGCATGATGGAAAAAACAAAGACCCGGCATTATATATTCTTTGCCGTATTATCTTATGTGATCCTTTCCGCCTTTTATTCCGCCACCTTTTACTGGTATGTGGTGGTGCTGCCCATCTTGGCATATATGGGGATGCGGCTGCAAAGGAGGCTTTTGGCAGTATTTCTTTTCCTTGGTAACACCTGTGGCATGCTGCTTACCATGCTAGTAAATGCCGGGGGTATGGGGATGGTGGTCCTTACGCCACTTTTCGGAGAGACGAAGGCGCCGATGCTGGCAAAGATGCTGTCTCAGGAAATGCTAAGCGGCTTGTCTCTTTTGGGGACTACGGTATTTACGCTCACCATGCTGGCTGTGGCACTGTTCTATACGCAGGAGAGGCGGCGGAGGGAGAAGGCCCATGAAGACTGAAAAAAAGCGACTTGCATTCCTCCTGGGAGGAGCTCTGGCCGGGCTGCTCTTTTTGGCGATCT
Organism: Lachnospiraceae bacterium; assembly: GCA_024681985.1. Classification (GTDB taxonomy): domain Bacteria; phylum Bacillota; class Clostridia; order Lachnospirales; family Lachnospiraceae; genus JAILEN01. Next base: position 29,375 of record JAIKZU010000012.1, read on the forward strand.
ACGGTGTCCGGATCCTGGATGTGACCTATGATGACTGGTTGTTTTTCGGGCTGAACCGAAAGGATCTGGTGCAGCATTATATGGGGTGGGTGAATTTTCGGAAATCCCCCTGGCATTTTCCCATAGGGCTGACGGACGGCATCATCTATCCGGATCGGATCTCTGTGGTATATACGGACTCCATACCTTATTTTGCAGTGTTTTTCAAACTGCTGTCACCCCTGCTTCCGAAGACTTTTCAGTATTTCGGTTGGTACGGCCTGCTGTGCGCCATTTTGTTGGGAGGCTTTTCTGCCCGGTTGATCTGCCGCATGACGGAGGATGTGGCCTATTCCTTGCTGACATCTCTTTTCTTTTCGGTGTCGGTGTTTTTTTTGATCCGGACGTTCTGGCACACGGCCCTGGCTTCCCAGTGGATCGTGGTGGCGGCGCTGGAGATCTGGCTTACGTTGGAACAGCAGCAGGAAGATAAAAAAAGCGCAGCCCGCTGGAGCGGACTATCTCTCATGGCCCTGTTGACGGAAGCTTATTTTCTGCCCATGGTGTGGGGGATCTTTTTGTGCTCCATGCTTTCCCATATCATCGAAAACCGCGGAGCAAAAAAAGCCTGGCGGCGGCTTTTGACGGATGTATTCTTTTCCGCCGGCGTGACGCTGATGGCGGGAGCGATCCTGGGGGTATTCTACGGAAGCGTCAGCGTGTCGGATTCCCTTTTGGGGCTGGTATCCTTTAATTACAACGGATTTATCAATCCGCAGAAATATTCTTCGTTTTTCAGCGGACTGCCTCTCTATGATAACGGGCAGTATGAGGGCTACGCCTATTTAGGCCTGGGTATGAGCCTGCTAATCATCCTTTCTGCCGTAGGTGCCCTGATCCGCTTGAAAAAAAGATGGGTAGAAAGTGATGGGGAGGGCCGTCGGGAAATGGGCCTGAAAGCTCTGCCCTACCTGTTGTTTTTCGCCGGGTTCATCGGCTTTGCCGGAAGTCCGGTGATCACGGTGGGAGATCACGCCATCGCTCTTCCCCTGCCGGGATTTGTCTATACGCTGTGGAGTGTATTTCGCAGCACGGGACGCCTGATCTGGCCGGTGTGCTATTTTCTCATGCTTTTTGGTTGTGTGGGCTGGTACCGCATGGTACAGGAGCGGAGCAAGGCGGACCCTCCGGGGCTTGGGAAGCGCAGGATCCGTTATCCCCGGGTACTGTTATTCGGTGTGGCGACAGCCGCATTGGGCTGTCAGCTTTTGGAGGAGTCCGGCTATATTATAGAACTCCATAAGCACTATACCGCAGACTATGAATACGAGTCGGCCCTTACAGATCCCGCTTGGGAGGAGATCGCCGAAGCGTATGACCACATCATGGTCTACCCGCCCACCATCGTGGTGAACCTTACCCCCATGGCAGACGAGCTCATGATCTTTGCCCAAAAGCACGACATGACCATGAGTGCGGTGTATCTGGCCCGGGACATCACGGCGCCCATTGACGAAAAGACCATGGCCTATTTTGACAGTGGCGCATACAAAGAGGATGAGGACACGGTCTACGTGTTCTTTGGGTTTGTGGAACCCCAGGGAGATTACGATCTGCATTATTACGAGTTGGAAAAAGACGTGGTGATCGGTGTAAAAGAGCCCCTTGCCACGAAAGGTGCAAAGGATGAAAAAGTATATTAAACTGCTTCGGGTGAAGCATTATATCAAAAATCTTTTGGTGTTTTTGCCGGTGTTTTTCGGCAAGGCCATATTTGAGCCCGCCACACTCCTGCAGGCAGTCCTTGGATGCCTGGCCTTTTGCGCCGTCTCCTCGGCAGTTTATATCTTAAACGATATCCGGGATGTGGAAAGCGACAGGAAACATCCCACGAAAAAGGATCGTCCCCTGGCAGCAGGAGAGATCACTGTCACTTCGGCAGGGGTTCTGTTCGGTGTTTGTATCCTGCTGGCGGCTCTTTTGTCTTTTTGGCTGGGCAGTGCTACGGGTGCGGCGGTGCTGGCACTCTATCTGGTTTTGAACATTGGCTACAGCCTGGGCCTTAAAAACGTGCCCATCGCTGATGTGGTGATCCTGGCTTCCGGTTTCGTGCTCCGGGTGTTTTACGGGGGGTTTATCACCGACATCGTCATCTCGGACTGGCTGTATCTGGTGATCATCTCTGCCTCCCTGTACCTGGGACTGGGAAAGCGGAGAAATGAGATGCGCATGATAAAGGACGAGGGGCGGAAGGTGTTAAAATACTACACCATTCCCTTTTTGGATAAAAATATGTATGTGTGCATGGCCCTCACCAATGTTTTCTACGCCCTGTGGACCATGGATCTGGGTGTAAAGAACCTGGTATGGACAGTGCCCTTTTTCCTGGTGATCTTTTTGTATTACAGCATGGTGACGGAGGGAGACTCCGACGGGGATCCGGTGGAAGTGGTGCTCCATCATAAGGCCATATTGGTCCTGGCGGCACTGTATGTACTGTGCATGTTCGGGCTTTTGTATTTCGGAAGATAGGAATTCATGGAAAAGAGAAACGACTACATTGACGCCGTCCGCGGCGTGGCAGCCCTGTTTGTGATATGGGGCCATACATTTTTTTACATCGGCATGTGGTTTTTGCCGGATTGGTTTAAAAGCTTCGGTCTGCTCTTTGAGGTGCCGGTGTTTTTCCTGCTTTCCGGATGGGCGGCGGGACTGCGGCCCCTTAGCGTAAAAAAGACCCTGCACTCCGTTTTCAGGCTGTGGCTCCAGTGGATCTTTTTCATAACGGTGCTGGCTTTGGCCTGCTTTTTCTCCCGGTTTACCTCCCTTCCTTTGGAGGGGGTCAGCGGCCCCGTGGATCTGATAAAAAACTATGCCATGATCGTCAGCTTCCCCGCCCTTCCGGTGGTGGAGGGATCGGTGTGGTTTTTGCCTCTGTTCATGCTGACGAGCCTGTTTTGCGTTGCCGTCTTGAAGCTGATGGAAAAAGCCGGGAGCGGGGGAAAAAGCAAAGCAGTATTTTTGGTGATTCTGATCATTGTTACGGTGCTGTTATCAGTTCTCCGCGCAGCGGGCAAAAATCCGGTGCCCCAGATCCTGCAGTCCGTGGTCTTTTACGGGATCTTTTGGATGATGGGGTATCTGCGAAAGAGCATTCGGATCGATTCACTTTTCAAGTGTCTGGGGTTTGCGGCAGCAGGCCTGGTGGGATATATGGTGACGGCCCGGCTTATGGGCTTTCGGTTCTTTGTGGTGCAGGACGCCAAATTTCCGCCGGTGCTCCCCTATGCATGCTGGGCGTGCATGAGTGTGGCGGTGGTATTCTACCTGGAACAAAAGATGAAAAGGTTTCATCCCTTCCTTCTCCACGTGGGGAAGAATGCCATTTTTTATTATTTTGCCCAGGGTGTATCCACCTCTCTTTTGTGTAAGGTGGAAGGAAAGCTTTTGACAGATCACTGGGTTTTAAAATGGGCCCTCTTCGTCGTATTAAATATTCTGGTGGCCATCCCTATCGCAGAGATGCTGCGGGTGGTGTATCAAGCCTGGTCGGGGCTGCTCCGTCGGATCCGATCCGCGGACAAAGACAAGCCAAAGATCAACCCATAGGTCAGTACGAGAGAAAACGGATATGAAAAAAGAAACTTATGAAAAAATCACATATATCGCCATCGCCCTCTTTTTGATGGCTATGCTCATGTATGCGGGGATCCACCCCACCTATCTCATGGGAGAGTGGGACGACTATTCCTTGCCGGTGGCATCTTTGTTCCATGATCACAACTTCTCCGTCAGCAAAGGGGACGTGGCCTATTTTAAGGAACTCTTTCCGGAATGGGCGACGGATATTAAGGGCTATGAACTTTCCGGCTACAAGACAGCAAGCGGCGCGGAACTGTCCTGGTATTTTCCGGTGTATTCCATTTTGTGCATGCCCATGACGGTGCTTTTATGGATCATGAAGCTGCCCCGGATCTATACCTTTTCCTTTACGAACATCCTGCTCTATGGACTGGCCCTTCTATTTGCGGCCCGCTTCGTAAAGGCCCCGGAGAAAAAGCGGCTTTTACTGGTGCTGACTTTGGCCATTCATCCCGCGGTGTTTTATATCAATTATGTGGGGGCGGAGGTCTGTCTCTATGCCCTTCTTGTTATGGCGGCGGTGTGCTGGTACAACGGCTGGCATCACCGGGCAGCCGTTTTCGTGGCGCTGGCAGGCACCATGAACGCCACCATCCTTTCCGTGGGATTGGTGATGATCGCCGAGTATCTGCTGTGGCTCTGCATGAAAAAAGAAAAGGCGCAGGCATGGCCGACGTTTATCCGGGCAAACTTCGGAAGGATCGTGGGTTACGGGTGCTGCTACATCATTGGGATCCTTCCCATGATCTATAACTTCTTCCATACGGGGCACATCAATCTCACCGCCTCGTATGAAAAATACACCGTGAGCAAAGAGACGGTCTTTGAACGGGCATATGCTTATTTCTTTGACTTAAACTACGGGATGCTTCCCTATTTCCCCGTGGTCCTGTGGTTGGCAGTGATCCTGCTGGCAGTGGCTCTGGGCATCGTCATCAAAGAAACCGCGGCAAAAGAGGAGAGTAAAAAAACCGATGGGATCGCCTATTTGAAATGGGCCCTGACGGGTCTGGTGCTGGTGCTTTTGTATTCCCTTATGATCCACATTAACAGCGGCATGGACGGCATGGCCCGGTACAATACCTGGGGGAGCGTCCTCTTTATCTTTGGGGTAGTGCTGTACTATGACAAGCTGTTGGGAAGCAGTCCGGCAACGGAAGTTTCGTCAAACATCCCCAAACTCCTTCCCCGAGTGGCAGCAGGACTTTTGTGTTTGGATCTTTTTTGGTCGGCTTTCATGCTCTGGTGGTACGATCCCAACCGGGCGGCCAACACGGCCTATATTTTTATGAACCCTTTGGCGGTGGTGGTGTTGGAAAAAGACCCGGGGCTCTATAACCCGCTACATTCCACCTTTGCCAGCCGGACCCTGTATAAAGACGGATGTTACGAATATGACACACCGGTGGTATACTTTAGCTACGAGGACGGCAGCGTGCGAAAGGTGCTGGCTACGGCAGATGATGCAAAGATCCTGTTGGAGAACTTCTCTTCCGGCTCCGGCGCGGATGCCTGGTGGGAAAAGCAGGTGGCCGGCCTTGGGAAAAAGGAAAGCTATATTTCGGTTCCGAAAAAGTACGATATCCGGGGGCAGTTACCTGTCTCCGAATAATAAGGGACAGATACCCGTCTTTTTATTAACAGGGCAGGGCATCGGTTGCCTGAAGGATGGACACAGAAAGGAGACGACTATGAAGCAGAGAGTTTTGGCAGGGTTTTTGGCTGTGACACTGGTTTTCGGCCTTTGCGGGTGCGCAAAAAAGACGGCAGAAAAGGAAGCGTCCCCGAAAGAGGTGCAGGAGCAGGCTGCGGAGGAAACGGAAACTGCAGCGGAAGAGAAAACGGATACCACAGAGGAAAGCGCCCCCCTTACGGTCCTAACCTGTGGCAAAAGTTATTATGAATACGACGAAGAGATCGAACAGGAACTTTTCTCCGGCATAACGGAGGGCGTGGTGCTGGCAGAGGAGTGTAAGGATGCCTATCCGAAGCTCTACGATGCGTTGCAGAAAAACTGGGAACAGGTTCTTGCGGACAGCGACAAATATGCCATGGAACAGAAAAAGGAAGCCAGAACGCTGTATGAAGAAGTGGTGGCGAATGGTGGCGAACCCGGCTATATGAACCACTTTGTCTGTGAGAATAAGGTCTATGTACACCGGGCGGATGAAAAGGTGCTCTCCTACTCCACGAACAATTACACCTTCCTGGGAGGTGTCCATGGGATGTATGGGGACTTTGGAGATACCTTTGATGCACAGACCGGAGAGAAGCTGAAGTTGTCCGACGTCATCACGGATCCGAAAGCCTACGGCCAGATCCTGTTTGACAAGGTTTCCGAAAACTACCCGGATGTGGTGGATTATCTGGAGGACCCCAATACTTTACGGGATCAGATCGTGGAAGAGGTCTCGTCTCCGGATGCCTATAATTGGGAACTGGATCCCGACGGCATCGTGTATTTCTTTAATCCCTATGACATTGCTGCCTATGCTGCCGGCCAGCAGATCATAAAGGTGGGCTATAAAGAACAGCCGGAATTGTTTAATGAAGCTTATCTGCCACCGGAAGGAAGAGACTATGTCTGTGATGCGCCTGCCGGCAATAACTTTATGCTGGATGCGGACGGGGACGGCAAATTTGAGATTGACAGCGTCTACCCCCATTATGTGGAAGATTCCGGGGATTACAGCACCTATGCCGGTTTTGATGTCGGTATCGGAGAAGGCCAAACCATCACCATAGCGGAAGATTTCTATCTGTATGAGGCCACCGGCTGCTATGCACAGTTTGCCAATGGAAAGACTTACCTGTTGGTGGACTGCCAGACGGACAATGATTACCATGAAGTCATCGTCTGTGAAGTAGGAAACGGCGATGTTCGGGAGGTGGGCCGGTACGGTGTCACCCCTCGTTACGAATCCTATGAAGAAGAATCGGGCATATATTACGCCTACGCCTATACCGATCCGGCAGCCATGCAGATGTCGGAGCACTTTGACCGGCTTTCCACTTACTATGCCGGCGGTACTTACCGCATGACGGATCAGGGGAAGATTGAGCCCCTGGGAGACTACGCCTATTTAAGTGAAGGAAACCGTGACTATTTCGTGCTGACTTCCACGGCAGAGATACAGGCGGATATCGTGGATGAAAAAGGGGGTGTAAAGGAATCGGATGCCACATTCCCGGAGGGGACCCACTTTACCATCTACCGCACCTCCTATCCCTCGGATGCCTGGGACGAATGTCAGGTAGACTGTCTACTGGAAGACGGTACCATCGTACGGTTTAATTACACCATGGACAGTGACGGCAACCGTCTGGTAAATGGGCAAAACGAATGGGATATCTTTGATAATCTCCTTTACGCCGGATAGGAAATATGAAAACAGAAACCAAGAATGACTTAAATTTCATAGGGCTGATGGCATTACTTGACTTCGTGACCCTTTTGGTCTGCTGCCAGTGGCGGGTGCGTTCCTACAACACCACCATGCTGGCCCTGGATTATAAAAACGGGTTTACTTCCCGGGCCCTTTTGGGAACCATCTACCATCGGCTGAACGATCTCTTCGGAGGAGCCATGATGAACTACGGGGCGGTCTGCATCTTTGCAGGAGTGGCGACGGTGGGGCTGGTGCTCCTTCTTCTGGGCTTTGCCCGACGGGCGATGATGATCTGTCCTGCGGAGAATCGGACAAAGGTACAGGTGCTTCTTTTGGTGCTTTCCGTGTTGGCTGCCGCCACATTTTCCGGCGGTTATAACATGCTGCGGGTGGACGAGTTCATGCTCATGACTTCCATGCTGGGGCTGTTTTTGTTGCTGTACGAAAAAGCCGAGTGGCTGGTGATCCCCCTTTCCGCCATAGGCGTCATGTTTCACCAGGGTTATGTGTTTATGTACTTTAACATCATCCTGGTGGCCCTCATCATAAAATTTTTTGATACGGAGGAAAAAAAGAAAAAGCAGTACTACGGCCTGCTCTTTGTGCTTTCTTTTCTGACAGCTTCTCTTCTGTTTTTATATTTCGAACTCTTCAGTCGTACTGCGGGAGAGGGCGTGTACGAGAGGGTGTTGTCCGATGCCACGGCGCTGTCCTATCAGGGCATCTATCATTCTACCCTTTTGGCTCACGAGGTTTTGGGCATCGATCTGGGGGATACGGAGTTTGGCCTTCGGATGGTAAACCGGATCCAGTTCCCGCTGTTTATGCTCGGCATCCTGCCCTATCTCATCCTTCTGGTATCCGTACTGTCTCATCTGGGCAAAAGCGGCAAAGACACTCCCCAAAAGATCAAATACTTTTTCGTCTGGGCCGGGTCTCTTACCATGCTGCCGGACTTTCTCCTAAAGTGCGACTACGGTCGTTGGGTCATGTCTGTGGCAGCCTACTACCTGTGCATCTTTATCTTCCTTTTGGTCAAAAATGACCGCCCCACGGCAGAAGCATTGGGAAACGTGGCGACCCGCATCAAAGAAAAGCCTGCCATGCTGGTATTCTTCCTCTATCCCTTGCTTCTGATCCCCTTCTGGGACGTGGATATCAGCGAGGCGATCCGCACCATGAACCGCTGGATCGCGGAAGTATTCGAAGCCTTCGGAGGAAACATCTACCACTATGTCAAGTGGTACTAATTTTTCCGATTTTATTCCCTTTTTCACAAAACGAACCTCCGATTTTATTCCTTTTTTCGCAAAATGAACCTCCGATTCTATTCCCTACGGATTGACGTCTCTGGAAAAACATAGTATTCTAGGGGCGTGGAGGGTGATGCCATGTTGAAAAGAAAAGCCTATGACAAATTATTGGAGTGGAAACGATCTGAACATAAAAAAAGTCTTATGATAAAAGGTGCCAGGCAGGTTGGTAAAACCTATCTGGTTCGTGAGTTCGGCGAGAATGAATATGGCTCTTTTGTAGAGATTAATTTTATCAATCAAAAGCATTTGAAAGCCATTTTTCAATCTGATCTAAGCGCGGATGCCATTTATAAAAGGATGACAGCATCCATACCGAACTTGCGACTTGTACCGGGAGACACCCTCATTTTCCTGGATGAAATACAAAACTGTGGCAATGCGAGAACAGCCATAAAATTTCTGACGGAAGATGGTCGGTTTGATGTAATCACATCAGGAAGCCTTTTGGGACTTACTTATGCAGAAAATGGAGATCATGACGCGGAAGAGCCGGAGTCTGTTCCCACGGGTTATGAGTCGTTTATGACGCTGTATCCGCTTGATTTCGAAGAATTTCTGTGGGCAGAAGGCTATGATCAAAAAACGATAGAAGAACTTAAGAGATGTTTTAACGAAGTGGAAAAGGTAGACCCGGTTATTAATGCAAAATATGAAGAACTGTTCCGTGAATATATCGTAGTAGGCGGCATGCCGGAAGCGGTTGCACAATATTGTGAGAGCCACGATTTTAATGCTGTTCTTGCTGTGCAGAACCAAATTTTGGAAAACTACAGATTTGATATTTCCAAACATGCAAAAGGAGCTGAGAAGCAAAAAGTTCGGGCATGTTATGATGCCATTCCGAAGCAACTGGCAAAGGAACTAAAAAAATTTCAATATGCCACAGTTGAAAAAGGCACCACTTCAAAAAAATACGGAGCCAGCGTTCAATGGCTGGTTGATGCAGCTATAGTCAATCCTTGCTACAATATACACGAACCGTATATTCCATTGATGGCCAATGCCAACGAGACTCAGTTTAAACTATATATCAGTGACACCGGCTTGCTTTGTGCTCTATATGGATTCGAAACACGTCGCGCGATTCTTGATGACACAATAAAGGGCAACGCAAAAGGCGGTATATATGAAAATGTGATCGCGGAGTGTCTTGTGAAAAGAGGATATAAACTGTATTACTATAAGCCGGATGATGACCATGAGTTGGAATTCTTGATAGAAAAAGATGGGGACGTAATTCCGGTTGAGGTAAAGGCAAAAAACAATGCGACCGTTTCTCTCAATAATTTCATAAGAGACTACGATCCACATATGGCATACAAGTTTACCTCCGGAAATGTTGGCAAAGAAAATGCAAAGATTACGTTGCCACATTATATGGTTATGTTTGTATAGGTTATGTGAAATATGAGTATTTGCAAGCAACTTGAAAAAAAGAACAGTGCATCTTTTCTCCTCGGCGCGGTGATCGGCGGGGTGGTTTTTTTGTGTATTTTCGGGGCGCAGACTTTGGATTTCACTTACGTGGACTGGCTCCTGCATTCCAACGATATAGAGGGGAGCATTGATCTGACCCAGCACTATTTAGGCTGGGAGTTTTATCGGCGGACTCCCTGGCAGTTTCCCTTAGGGCTGACGGAGGGGATCTACTGGGACAAAGTTTCCGTCATTTATACGGATTCCATCCCCCTCTTTGCATTTGTATGTAAGCTTCTGTCGCCGGTTTTGCCGAGGGATTTCCAGTACTTCGGATTGTTCGGACTGCTTTGCTACGCCCTGCTGGGAGGTTTTGGAGGGCTGCTCATTAAAAAACTCACCGGGTCTTTTTTCGCATCTGCTGTGGCATCGGTTCTTTTTGTAATAAATCCGGTACTTCTAAACCGTATGTATCTGCACACGGCACTGTCCGCGCACTTTCTCATCGTGGCAGCATTTTGTCTTTGGGCTTATCAGAAGGATCTTTTACCGGGAAAAAAGATCGCGCTTTGGAGTCTGCTTCTGGTCTGTGGCACCTTGATCAATGCTTACTTTACTCCCATGATCTTTGGAATTCTTTTGGCGAGTCTCCTGCAGGAAGCGCTGGAGAAAAAAGGGAAGATTACGCTGAAGATTTCCGTGGCGATCATTCCTGTGTTGCTGACTGTGGCGGCAGCCTTTTGTTTCGGTGCTTTTTACGGTGACGTGCCCGCTTCCGCCGGAGGACTGGAGGTGCTGTCCTTTAACCTGAACGGGTTTTTCAATCCCTTTACCTATCTGACCGCCTTTGGGAGACATACCCAGGGCTACCGGGACATGATGTACTCCGCCATCTTGCCGGGGATGGCGCTGTCCACGGCTTACCAGAACGAGGGATTTTCCTATATGGGACTTGGTGTGCTGGTCCTTGGGATGATCGATCTGATCCTGTTGATCAAAGAGCGCAAAAAGGTGGCAGCGAAACTGTCACGTCCCTTTGTCATCAGCGCCCTGGTGCTGTGTGTCGGTTTTACTATCCTGGCCCTGTCTCCAAAGTGCACCCTGGGAGAGCATGTGTTGTACGAGCTGCATCTGCCGACCCTGCTCCATAACATGTGGTCTGCCTTTCGCTCCACCGCCCGCTTCATCTGGGTAGTGTACTATTTTATCATCGCGGCGTTTGTGTGTCTGGTGACAGTGGCGGCGGAGAAACCATCCGAGGACGACGAAAAAACGCCGATCTCCTGGGGCGCCTGTTTCCTGGTGGCTGTGGTGGTTTTGCAGCTTGTGGATCTGATGCCGGGGTACCGGGAGAAATACGAGGCGTTTCATTCCCTGACACCCTATGAGAGTCCACTGCAGTCGGAAGAGTGGGCGTCGTTGGGAGAGAGCGCTACACAGATCATCTTTTACCCGGATACATACTACGGGCTTTATCTTGACGGAAAGACTTCCACAGACTTTGAGATCTATGCGTTAAAACACGGTCTTTCTCTAAACAATACGTACATGAGCCGCAACCTATGCACCCAAGCGGATGAGCGGACTTTATCGCATTTTGCCCGGCGCTCCAACCGCGAGTCCTTCCCGGATGTGATCTACATCTTTTTCGATGACACGGATTACTCCTCCCTGCCGGCATCCTATCATCTTACCTACCAAACCCTCGATGGATATCTGGTGGGCACGGAATAAGGGTATCTTACTCTTAGTTCGGGAACACAATAATTTTAGGAAGAGTTGCTATGGAATTATTTTTCAGTTTGATCAAAGAGCGAAAATTCATACTGGCGGAAGCGTTATTTGCCCTGCTTTGCGTGATCCGGTTTTGGGATCGCCGGATGGTGGAGCATGCGGTGCCGGTGCCGATCCTGGGGAACTACTTTGTGATGATCCTCATCACCGCCCTTTATTTCGGCGCAGTTTTATTATTTAGTGCATGGGTGCTAAGTCGCAGTGAGGAAAATAACCGGCGCTTTTTACTGTATCTTTTGACGTTGCTTATCGTACTGCTGTTTCCCGCTTTCTTATCGGAAAACTATTTCGGCGCACCGGATCCCATCTGCATCATGGTCTATATGGAGATATTTACGGTGCTTGCGAAAAAGAGGCAGCACCCGATCCTTCCGACGGTCACCTTTGTGATCCTGTCCCTGGTAACGCTGCCGGACGCGACACAGGAATTGACGTTACTCCGATTTGCGATCATAGCAGTGTTCTTTGTGGGGATCGTGATCTATTTTGTACGGAGGTACGGGAACCACTTTCTGCTTTGGATGGGAGCCCCTGCCGGCGTGGTCTGGAGCTTATTAAAGGACTATGACAGAGGACTTTTGTATTTCATGCTGGCTGCCGTTTTCGGCCTTCTGTACCTGACATTGGCCGGCGATGCGGTATGGAAAGCAAAGATGGCGGATGTACAAAAAGAGGCGGAAAAAAAGCCCTTGTTTTGGCCGGTAGTTCTGGCTTGCATCACGCTGTTTGTGATATTCTGGATGTACGGAGAACCTCTTCTGTTGGAAGAAGAAATATTGGAGTATTAAAGGAGGAACACTATGCCATTTATTTCCACCAAGACAAATGTAGAAGTAACGAAGGAAAAGGAAACACAGTTAAAGGAGCGCTTGGGACAGGCCATCGCCATCATTCCCGGAAAGAGCGAAAGCTGGCTGATGCTGGCCATCGAGGGAGATGTGCCCATGTATTTTCGAGGAGATGATTCCCAGCCCGTGGCCTTTATCGAAGTAAAGATCTTTGGAAACGCATCTTCTGACGTATACGGAAAGATGACGCAGGAATTGACCCGGATCTACAATGAGATCCTGGGGGTTTCGCCGGATCATATGTACATTCGCTATTTCGGTTCGGAGGACTGGGGCTGGAACGGTAATAATTTCTAGCAGTTGAAAAGAGACAGGGGTACG
>JAIKZU010000187.1 GCA_024681985.1 Lachnospiraceae bacterium
CACCAAGGACAAAAAATCCATGACGGCGGATAACTACGTGCTCTGGAAGGTCACGGATTCCAAAAAATACATTCAGACCCTGGGAGCCATTTCCGAACGGGCTAACGAGCGTGTGGAGGCTGCGGTTTACAATGCTACGAAAAACGTGATCTCCTCCATGACCCAGGATGAGGTCATCGCAGCCCGGGGCGAGACGTTGACATCAAAGATCACGGAGCAGGCCAATACGGACATCGGCGGATACGGCATTGTGATCCTCCAGTCCCAGATCAAGATCTTAGACCTACCGGATGATAACAAAAGCGCTGTTTATGAGCGTATGATCTCCGAGCGTCAGAACATTGCCGCCAGCTATACCGCCGAGGGTAATGCAGCCGCTCAGAAGATCAAAAACGAAACGGATAAGACAGTCACCATCACTGTAGCGGACGCAAAAAAACAAGCTGCTATTTTGGAGGCGGACGGCGAAGCCGAATACATGCGGATCCTGGCAAATGCTTATGCAGATGAGTCCAAGGCCGATTTTTACAGTTTTATCCGGGGATTGGATGCGCTGAAAGAATCCTTAAAAGGCTCCAACAAAACCCTGATCCTGGATAAGAATTCCGAACTAGTACAGATCTTGTACGGAAAATAAAGAGGAACAAAACATGAGATTAAAACCCATCATAACCAGCTTATTAGAGACCGACCTGTATAAATTTTCCATGGGTCAGGCCATCTACCACCAGTTTCCGGATTACAACACCACCTGGACGTTCCGCTGCCGGAACAAGGACGTGAAGTTCACCCCTGAAATGGTGGAGGAGATCCGGGAGCAGATCCGGGCTTTTTGTAACCTTCGGTTTGACGATGATGAGCTGGCTTATTTAAAAAACATCACCTGGCTAAAGGGCTCCTATGTCAGCTTTTTACGGGTATGGCAGCCCCGGTTTGAGGATTTTACTATTTCCGATCAGGCGGAATGCGGCCTCTCCATTGAAACCGGCGGCACGTGGCTGAATACGTCCATGTATGAGATCCCTACCCTGGCCATCATCAACGAAGTGTATTTCCGTATGCAATACGACTACGACGATCTCATCGAGCAGTTCCGCAGGAAATTGGATGAGAAGGTACAGTGGCTTGTAGACGGCACCTACAATATCTCCGCCTTCAGCGAGTTCGGTATCCGCCGGAGACTGTCTTCCGAAGCCCAGGAGATGGCCATCAAAAAACTGATGTCCTATTCCTATCCCGGTTCTGTATTCGTAGGGACATCCAATGTATATCTGGCCAAAAAGCTGGGGATCAAGCCGGTGGGCACCATGGCTCATGAGTGGCTCATGTGCGTGGGACAGGGAAATCACAAGCACAATCCGGCATATTCCAACTGGTATGCTTTGGATTACTGGGTAAAGGAGTACGGTATCTTAAACGGTACCGCGTTAACGGATGCCATTACCACAGACTGCTTTTTGGAGGATTTTCAGCTGACGTTTGCCACACTGTTTTCCGGTGTGCGACATGACAGTGGAGATCCCTTTGTCTGGGGTGACAAGATGATCCGACATTATGAAGAACTGGGGATCGATTCAAAGACAAAGACCCTGCTGTTTTCCGACAGCCTGGATTTCAAGCGGGCGGATGAGATCAATGCCTATTTTAAAGATCGGGCAAAGGTAGCTTTTGGTATCGGCACCTACATCGCCAACGATACGGACGAGGAGGCGCTGAACATTGTCATGAAGACTACACTCTGCAACGGCATGGATGTGGCAAAGATCTCCGATGTGGAAGGAAAGGGTATGTGTAAAAACCCGGACTATGTGAAATACCTGCAGCGCTGTATCGACTGGCGCATGGAGCATCGGAAATAGAACCTATTGGTTTTCTTCTTCTCCCACTTCCTTTAGGAGAAGGAAGGCATTCCGGTAGTTGTTCTGCCGGCCTTCCGAAAGCAGATATTGGATATCATCGTATACTTCCTTGTTTTGGAAGAGACTGGCGATGTGGGGATTGTAACGGGTCCCCGCATCGTTTTTTAGTTCATTGATAAAGTCGTCTAGGGTCTTTCCTTTGTTATAGCTGCGACCGATGGTATCCGTGGCCGCATCCATACAGTCTGCAACCGCCACGATATCGATGATGATCTTTACAGGACTTTGGGTGGTATCAAAGCTGTCGGGATAGCCCTTGGAGTTGTCGTACCAACGATGGTGGCCTTTGGCCACATCCACATAGGGCTTGGTGGAATTGTATTTTTCCATCATTTGAGCACCTAAGGCGGGATGCTGCTTGATGACGTCAAACTCAAAATCCAAAAGCTTTCTGCCATAGACAAAAATGGTATCAATCATACACAACTTTCCGAAGTCATGACAAAGACCCGCATCATAGGCATAGCCGATGATCTCCCCCTCCTCCCGGTCATAAAATCCCTCGGAAAAAAGTTCCGGTGCGGCGTGATACAGGTGAGAAGCGATGCAGCGGGAGAGCATGGCAACCATCATGGAATGCACGTAGGTAGGGGGATGCAGAGCAGCCAAGAGACGGAGACCGTATTCCTTAAAGGAGATACCTCCGGGAACTTCGATAAAGTGCTGCAGAATGCCGGAAACGTATTCCAACAGCGCGGAAAGTGTGCCGCTGTTGGGCATATAAAATACGTAACCGCAGAAGTTGCGATAAATGGAACGCAAAGTAAAGCGGTCCCGTTCGGTAACGGGGGTTTTCCCGAAGCTTAAGATATAGTCAAAGGGAACCTTCAGGTTCAGATATACATTGTCAAAATCATAGGCGCGACGGTCTCTGGTCTCATAGATCCGAAAGATCTGTTCCCGATAGGAGTCTCCTTCCAGATGCCCGGCCCGAAACTGCGCCCGCAAAAGGTTTGCCAGCACATAATTATAGGGGGCAAAGTCACTGTACAGATCGGGATCGGATTTCCAAAGGTTGCTTTGCTCTTGTAGTCTACGCTCGATCTCTTCCAACTCCTCCTGAGGCAGAAGGGTATCATAGAGACTGTCTTCGATATTGCCGTGGTTTTCGAACACGCGGAAATGAAAGTACTCCCAGTCATAGTTGGGAGCGGACGCATGATAAAAAGGATCCTTATAAACGTCCAGGGCCCGGCGCAGGATCACCAGCCGGCTATGGGCAGTGGCAGCGTCAATACCGGAAGCGGACTCGTAAAAGAAACTGCCATAGCGGGTGGCGGTGATAACGATGTCCTTTGCTTCATCGGAAAGGCTGTCAAATCGTTCCGGTGGGAGAAATTCCATCAGTTTGTCATAGGCATCGATACCTTTTTTTCGAAAGGATTCGGAAATGGACAGATCCGTGGAAATACGGCTAGTCATGTACATCAGTGTATAGGCCGCTACCATTTCCTGATCCAACTGCAGGATATAGTATTCATCGCTGTCCTTTGCGGCAGCATCCCGCATCAGCCGCTCCGAAATGAGACCCATGATGCTGATATCCAGGTTTTCCAACTCGGCGTCATTCACCAGATCCTCGTTAAACTTTCGGATCTTCTCAATCTGTTCATCAGAAAGGTGTTCCTCCGACTCGATCAGGGGAAACACCACGTCGTTTAAGACCTTTCGGTTTTCCTCGGCCAGTTCGCCGATCCGTTTAAAATTATCTGCCAACCGCCTGCTGTAAAGCTCCGCATCATCCAGCTTTTTGATGCTGGGGGAGGATAACTCCCGTATTTCAGACATCCGGCTAATATAAGCTTCAAATATCTCCATAGTGTCCACCAAAGAAGAATAAATAATTTTAAACATTATACCACGAAAATCCATGTATTTAAAAACCCGGATATGTGGTAGGATGTTTTTGATACATAAACGAAACAACGGAGTAATCTATGAGAGAGATCAATGTAAAAGAGATCACATCCGCCATTAAAGAGATGTGTATCACCGTCAATCACGACCTGTCAGATGACATGAAAGATGCCTTAAAGAAAGCCCGGGAAACGGAAGTTTCTCCCGTAGGCCAAAAGGTCTTAAGCCAGTTGGAGGAAAATCTGGTCATCGCAAAAGAAAAGACGATCCCCATCTGCCAGGACACCGGGATGGCGGTGGTCTTTTTGGAAGTGGGACAGGAGGTGCACTTTACGGGAGGCGCCATAGAAGAGGCGATAAACGAAGGGGTGCGGCAGGGTTATGTGGAAGGGTATCTGCGAAAGTCCGTGGTGGGGGATCCCATCGAACGGGTGAATACGAAGGACAACACACCGGCAGTGATCCACTATTCCATCGTTCCCGGCGAAAAGGTTAAGATCACCCTGGCCCCTAAGGGTTTCGGAAGTGAAAACATGAGCCGTATTTTTATGTTGAAGCCGGCGCAGGGCATCGAGGGTGTAAAAGAAGCCATCCGTACAGCGGTTTCCGATGCTGGACCCAATGCCTGTCCGCCCATGGTGGTAGGAGTCGGCGTAGGAGGCACTTTTGAAAAAGCGGCCCTTTTGGCAAAGCAGGCACTGACGGATCCTGTGGGATTAAAGACGGAAAAACCCGCCTGGGCCTGCGCCCTAGAGGAGGAAATGCTTTCCGAGATCAACGGCTCCGGTATCGGACCGGCAGGTTTGGGAGGCAGTACCACAGCCCTTTCTGTCAATGTTCGGAGCTTCGCGACCCATATCGCAGGACTGCCTGTGGCAGTGAACATCTGTTGTCACGTGAACCGACACACCAGTAAAGTGTTATAGAAAGAGTATTATGGATAAAAAGATAAACTTACCAATCACAGAAGAAATATCACAGGATCTGCATATCGGGGATTTCTGTTTTTTGACCGGTGAGATGTATGTGGCCCGGGATGCGGCCCACAAGCGGTTGATGGAGCTTATCGCGGAAGGAAAGGAACTACCCGTGGATCTTAAGGGTGCTACTGTTTATTACATGGGCCCCTCTCCGGCCCGGGAAGGCCGGCCCATCGGTTCCGCAGGACCCACCACCTCCAGTCGCATGGATTTTGCGGCCCCCACCCTTTTGGATATGGGATTAAAAGCCATGGTGGGAAAAGGGAAGCGTACCCCGGAAGTTTTAGATGCGGTGGTCCGGAACAAAGCCACTTACTTTGCGGCCATCGGCGGCGCCGGCGCCCTCTTGTCCGAGCGTATCAAGGAATCGGAGATCGTCTGCTACGAGGATCTGGGAACGGAAGCCATCCGCAGGATCCGGGTGGAAGATTTTCCCGTGGTGGTAGTGGCAGACTGTCATGGCGGGAACCTTTACGAAAGTGCCGTAAAGGAGTACAAAAGAAGTGCAAATTCTCATTGACAAAGAGGTATTGGTTTAGTACAATGAATGTTGCGTTACGTGAGAAAACGCACAGTTAAAGACACTGTTCCCGGACTAACGACCGGTACGATTGACAGGACTTTAAGGTTTTTGGAGAAGTACTCAAGAGGCCGAAGAGGTGCCCCTGCTAAGGGTATAGGTCGGGTGACCGGCGCGAGGGTTCAAATCCCTCCTTCTCCGCTATGAGCACTTATGCGGTGGCAAGCCGTAGGCGCAGACAGCACATTACGTGCGATGCGTACTTTGCCCTTAACGAGAACGAGCTGAAAGCGAAGTTCGAGTTTAGTAGCAGAAGTGCCGTAACTTTGTCGATGCAGTTAGTGAGCTCGAAGAGCGAGCTTACAAATCGACGTATGAGCACTTAGAGTAGCAGAAGTGCCGTAAATGAGGTGCCATAGCCAAGTGGTAAGGCGTGGGACTGCAACTCCCTGATCGCTGGTTCAAATCCTGCTGGCACCTGAATGAAACACCTGTGGATCAAATGATCCATGGGTGTTTTTTTGTATCCGAAAACCGGCTGTCGTTGTATAATAGGTGCGTAAGAAGGAAAACATGCAAACCAATAAGGGGGAAATATGAATAATATCTTCGGTGAAAACACAAAGAAACTCGGATTCGGATTGATGCGGCTTCCCCGCTTAGATCCCGCCAGGGAAGATTCCATCGATATCGAAACCATGAAAGAAATGGTGGACTATTTTATTCAGCAGGGATTCACCTATTTTGATACCGCTTGGATGTACTGCGGCTTCAAGTCGGAAAACGCCGCCAAGGAAGCACTGGTGGACCGTTATCCCCGGGATGCCTATACATTGGCGGACAAACTGCACTGCGGGTTTTTCAATGATGCCGCTGCTATGGAGGATATCTTCAATCAGCAGCTGAAAAAGACCGGTGTATCCTATTTTGATTA
>JAIKZU010000192.1 GCA_024681985.1 Lachnospiraceae bacterium
TATCTTTTATTCCGTCTGACGGGGACAAAGGCATCGGAGTATACCAATGCCACCACCACACAACTGGTGGATCCTGCCACCAAACAGTGGGATTACGATCTGATACAGCGATTGGGCCTGCCCCGGGATATCTTTTTGGAATTGCAGCATCCCGGAAACAACCTGGGACTATTGTCAAAGGAGATCGAAGAAGAGGTAGGATTTACCTGCCATGTGATCCAGTGTGCGTCCCACGATACGGCTTCCGCGGTGATGTCCATGCCTACCACCGGAGATGACGGACTCTACATCAGTTCCGGTACCTGGTCTTTGATGGGTGTGGAGAATAAAGAAGCCTTCTGTCGTCCTGTGGATAAGGAAGGGAATTTCACCAACGAGGGCGGTTACGATTATCGTTTCCGTTATTTAAAGAACATCATGGGTCTGTGGATGATCCAGTCGGTACGTCACGAGGATAATGATCGGCTCTCCTTTGCGGAGTATGCATCTTTAGCGGAGGAGGCCAACGACTTCCCTTCCTTGGTGGATGCCAATGACGGACGATTCCTATCCCCGGCAAACATGACGGAGGAGATCAAAAATGCCTGCCGTGAATCGGGCCAGCAGGTGCCCGAGACGCCGGGAGAGATGGCGGCTGTGATCTACAAGAGTCTGGCAAAGTGCTACGGCGATACCATCCGTCAGATCGAGGCAAACACGAAAAAGACCTATGACGGGATCCATATCATCGGCGGCGGATGCAAGAATCTGTACTTAAACCGGTTGACAGCGCAGGCCACGGGAAAGGTGGTATATGCGGGTCCTTCCGAGGCGACGGCCATCGGAAATGCCATGGTTCAGATGATCTTTGCCGGTGAGCTGCCCGGCTTGAAAGAGGCCAGAGAAGCGGTATATAATTCTTTTGATATCGAGGTTTTTAAGCCTTAAGTTGTAATAGGCGAAGGGTTTTTCGCTTAGCAGGATCAAAAAGGAGTGATGGATTATGGGTATTATGGACGCAAATTTTATTCAGGGTTTTATTCGCATGGCACACGACGGATGGGAACAGGGATGGCACGAGAAGAACGGTGGTAACCTGTCCTACCGCATGTCGGATGAAAACGTGAATCTGATCCGCCACTATCTCCACACGGACGGAGCCTGGATCGATATCGGAGCCACGGTGCCGGATCTGGCGGGAGAGTATTTTCTGGTAACCGGAAGCGGAAAGTTTTTCCGTAATGTAAAAGCCGAACCGGATGACAATATCTGCATCCTGCAGATCGACGAATCCGGGTCCAAATACCAGGTACAGTGGGGACTAGTCAACGGCGGCAGACCTACGTCTGAGTTGCCCAGCCATCTGATGAATCACGAAGTGAAAAAGAAGGTTTCCGATGGAAGAATCCGGGTGATCTATCATGCCCACCCGGCGAATCTCATCGCCATGACCTTCGTGCTTCCTTTGGAGGATGAGGTATTTACAAGACAGCTTTGGGAGATGGCTTCCGAGTGTTCGGTGGTATTTCCCGGAGGAGTGGGGGTGATCCCATGGATGGTTCCCGGCGGAGCGGATATAGCCGAGGCCACCATGGAACGCATGAAAAAATATGATGTGGCCATATGGGCGCATCACGGCATGTTTGTAGCCGGAGACAGTTTCGACAGTGCTTTCGGTCTGATGCATACCGTGGAAAAAGCGGCGGAGATCTTTGTAAAGGTACGGTCCATGACACCGGAACCCCTGCAGACCATCTCCACGGACAACTTACGGGCCATTGCGGAGCAGTTTAATGTGACGCTGCCCGAGCGGTTTTTATTTGAAAAAGAAACACACGCGCCGAAGAAGGAGGGCCTTTTTGGCAGCCTTACCAGGCAGTAACAGTGAAAGAATAAGGAGGTTATGGAAATGTTAGTGGAAACAAAAGCAAGAGTCGGAGTTTTCTCCATTGCTTTGGGGGCATATCTGCCGCAGTTCCCGTCTTTGGTACCGGAATTTGAAAAGCAGTTCGAGGATTTTAAAAAGACCTTCCCGGACACCGTGGAGATCATCGACGGCGGGATCTGCACCACAAAGGAATTGTCTCAGGCGGCGGGAGAGAAATTCCGCGCTGCAGATGTGGATCTGGTATTCATGCAACTTCTGACCTATGCCACATCTTATAATATGCTTCCGGCAGTAAAGGATCTGGATGTGCCGGTGGTACTTGTGAACGTGCAGAAATTAAAAGCTTTGGATTATGATACCGCCGGTACCGCCGAATGGCTGGGTGAAGCCTATGCCTGCGGTGCTGTAGGGGAGATGGTAGCCGACTTAAAACGATTTGGCAAGCGCTCCGCTGTCATCACCGGCGTTGTGGAGGGAGGAGATCCCGCCGTGGCAAAGGAGATTGATGAGTGGTGCCGCGCAGCCCAGACGAGACGTCGTTTCAGAGACACGAACCTGGCACAGATCGGACGCCCCTATCCGGGTATGATGGACCTCTATATCGACGAGTCCAATCTGTATCACCGTATGCATCTGTATACCAAACAGTTTGACTGGGAAAAGATCTGGGCGATCGCCGACGATATCACGGATGAGGATGCCATCAAGGCAAAAGCGGAGGATATCCTGTCCACCTTTGATGTAGAGGGCGGCGGATCCGTGGAGAAGGTCCATGAGATGGCAAAATACGTGGTAGCCTTTGAACAGTGGGCAAAGGACGAAAAGCTGGGCCTGGTGGCCTCTCACTATGACGGCTATGCCAAAGGACAGGCCGGCGTGGTAGACAGCCTTTTGATCCCGGCATTCTCTATGCTCATCAAACAGGGCACCGCCTGTGCCGTAGAAGGAGATATCAAGGTGGCCATGGCCATGAGCATTATGAAGACCATCTCCGGTTCCGGCCAGCTTTCCGAGATGTATACCATTGACTTTAATGATGACGTGACCCTCATCGGCCACAGCGGATCCGGTGATGCGGATTTCTCTACTGCGAAAAAACCCACCATGAAGATCGTGGACGTATTCCACGGAAAGACCGGCGGCGGCTATCTGACACAGTTCTATCCTCCAGAAGGTGATGTGACCTATCTGGCCATCACCCAGGATATGGACGGACACTTTAAGTTTGTAGTGGCAGAGGGAACCAATGTGGAAGGAAAGATCCTGCAGAACGGCGACACCATGAAGCGGGTGAAGTTCAGCATCAGCCCGTCGGAGTTTGTGACCAAGTGGAGTGAGGCAGGTCCTACCCATCACTTTGCAGCAGGCCTGGGCAGACATATCAGCACCTTAAAGAAAGTTGCTAAGATATTGGATGTGTCCATCGAGGTTGTGACACAGTAATTTTTTCTATTTTCTCCTGACCGGTTATGTTTTTTTGAAAACATCCGATGTATAAAGTAAGAAGATATCAACGGCGCAAGTAGTCGGTGCCCTGTTTGAGAAAGCTCTTGCGGGGTGACGAAGAAAGCAGACGGATGATGTTTTCAGGGAAACATAAATAACGGATGAACAGGAGAAACCAGGATGGTTAAATACGAATAAAGAGCCGCTCTTTTCAGGAGTGGCTCTTTTCTTTTAGTTTAATTTTTTAATAAAGGCGAGATCCAGATCCACATCTCCGGAGATCCCCGCCACACGGCCGGTATTGGAATACTGCCATATGGAAAAATCATAAGGCGACTGGGGCCATGCTTCGTAGTCCGCATACCAGATGGGGGTGTCGCCAAATTGGCTCAGATCCAGCTCAAAGGCTTCCCATTTCATATTGGCGTAGATGGCCGGTTGGTAACCACCATCGGATATGGCGGTGATAAAGGCAATGGTATTTTTTGTAAACTGCTCCCCTGTCACATCATCCGTTCGGGCTACATCATCCAGCACATGCTCCGGGTCATAGACCACGGGAAGATCCAGTTTTATGCCATTTAATCGCTGTAAGACGAATTCCGCTTCCTCTGTGGCTTCCGTTTCATTAATGGCCTGGGAGTAGAAATAGACCCCCACCTTCAGCCCGGCGTCCTTTGCCTCTGAAAGATAGGTCAGGGCGTTTTCATCCGGCTTTAGGTTTCCGGCTTCTCCATATCCCCGAAAGCCGATGCGGATAAAGACAAATTCGATGCCGTCGGCCTTTACGCTTTCCCAGTCGATCTCTCCCTGGTGATGGGATACATCCACACCCACCATGGAGGTATAGTTGTCATCCTCATAAGTGAGTCGCTCCGTGCGCACTTTGTGGTTGGATCCGCTTTTCGGACCGGTTGGGTCGTCGGAGGAGAGATTTGCGAAATCATAAGAGTGGCGTTTTACATCCGGATCGATCACAGCCTCGTAGGATTCTTCGAATGCGTCCACAAAGGTGAAGGTGGTCGGTGTCGCATCCTCTTCAGGGAGGGGAATGGAATTGCTCTCCGTGGTAACATCCGTATTTACAGTTGTATTTATAGTAGTATTTACTGTTGTATTTATAGTAGTATTTACTGTTGTATTTTCGGTCTGTTTTTCGCAGGCCGTAAGAGCAAAGATCACAGCAAAAGAAAGAAGCAGAAGTTTTATTCTTTTCAAAGTGATACCCATCATCCCACTTACCTCAGTCCGTCCTCACTGATCAGCGGCGAAAGCGCCTCCCCGATCTTTCTGTATCTGTCAAGCAGTTCGTCCATGTGTTCATCAAGTTTATCCGTATCATTCTCATGTCCCGCGTTTTCGAGTTCCTGGGCGATCTCTCCGAGATCCGATGCTCCGATGATGCGCGAGGAACTCTTCAGGGAATGGATCCGGATGGTTAAATTTTCGATATCCCCGGCTTTCCAGAGCTTTTCTATTTCATCTGCCTGCTCCTTTGCAGCGGTCGCATATATCGTTATTATCTCCAGATATCCTTCGATATCCACACAGTTTCTGATGCCCGCCTCAGTATCTATCTCACTGATCTTTGTGATACAATCCGGCAGCAGCAGATCATTCCCGCTTTCATCGGGTGTAGCATCTGTATCTGATCCTTCCGGAAGGATCTTTTCTTTCGGCAGATGCCGGAGCAGCATATCTTCGAGTTCCATCGGATCAATGGGTTTGGTAAGGTAATCATCAAATCCCTCTGCGAGATACTTCTCCCGTGCACCGGATAAGGCATTTGCCGTGAGGCAGATCACCGGCGTTTCAAGATTGGGGTCACCCTCCCGCGCCCGCAATTCATGAAAGGTCCGTATACCATCTTTGCCGGGCATCATATGATCGAGGAATATGATGTCGTATTTTTTATCAAATGTTTTGGACAAAGCCTCCTCACCGCCAGTGGCCGTCTCGATCTTTATCCCTGTCTGTTTGAGATAGTTTATGAACACATCAAGATTCAGCGGGGTATCATCAACCACCAGGATCTCCGCCTGGGGAGCATGGAGTTTTTCATGATATTTCTCCCGGCCGGCAATAAAAGCTTTATAGGCTGCTGCATAATCGCCAAGTGCTTCCCGTTTTACGACACCTTGCTTTAAACGGAATGAAAAGATGGAACCGAGTCCATAGGTACTCTCAACCTGAAGGGATGATCCCATCATTTCGAGCAGATGTTTCGTTATGCTCATTCCAAGTCCCGTTCCTTCAACGTGGCGGTTTCTCTCTTCTTCTATACGATCGAATTTGGAGAAAAGTTTCTTCATATCCTCTCTTTTGATACCTATACCGGTATCCTTAACAGCTACATCGAGCATGATGCTGTCAGGTTCTTCGGCGATCTCTTCATAAGCGACACAAAGTGTGACGGAACCTTTTTCGGTGTATTTTACGGCATTTGTCAGAATGTTCGTTATGACCTGTTTGATCCTGACTTCGTCGCCGTTGAGGAACTTCGGTACCTCCCTGCTGATCTCGAATTCAAGTTTAAGACCCTTGTTATCCGCCTTCGTCCGGATCATATTTAAAAGATCGTTGATGACAGAAGATAGATCATAATCGACGGGAATAATCTCCATTTTCCCTGCCTCGATCTTCGAAAAGTCAAGGATGTCGTTTACAAGTCCCAGAAGCGTTGTACCTGCCGTTCGGATACTCTCGGAGTATCCGCGGATGTTTTTGTCATCGCACTCACGCAGGATCATCTCATTCATTCCGAGTA
The DNA here is from genome assembly GCA_024681985.1 of Lachnospiraceae bacterium. Classification (GTDB taxonomy): domain Bacteria; phylum Bacillota; class Clostridia; order Lachnospirales; family Lachnospiraceae; genus JAILEN01. The sequence continues at coordinate 6,081 of JAIKZU010000192.1, forward strand.
CCGCATTGATGGGAGTCCGGATCTCGTGAGACATGCTGGACAGGAAGGATGATTTTGCTTCACTTGCGGAAAGTGCGCGCTCGGACATATCGATCAACCTGTCACGCTCTATCTTTTCCTGGTTTATATCCTCCGCAAGCCACAAGAGGTGTGTGACTTTTCCGTTTTCATCCCTGCCTGAGACGATGAACCTGCCTCGACGCCATAATTTCTGCTTATTCATATACTCGATGGTGATCGTATCGATATCCCGGAGCCTGTCGTTTAGGGTGGATAGGTTTACGAATTTCAGTATCTCATCGAGGTGGGCCTCATCGGTTACACTCGTCATAACTAAGTTGATCATCTCCTGTGGATTGATACGCGTATTTCCGATCAGATCTGTGACCGGTTTACTGCGGGCAGTTATTTCCTTGAATGTTTCAGAAGTAGCATCAAGTTCATAAACCGTCATATAAATATTGGCGATGGCAGAGATGGTATCCATCTGCTCCTTCATTTGTGCTTCATGTTCCCTTATGGTCCTATACTGTTCGATCAGCTTACGATAGTGACCGGACATGATCCTGCAAAGACTGAACCCGATAAAGAGCATGGCGATCATTTCAACCGTGAATCCGCCAAGTCTGCCGGCGAAATATGCAAAGGGTGATGTAAAATCAATTCTTCGTTCCGTGAAATATGCTGCATTTTGCCATGTGGCAAAGGCCATAAAACCGTAATTCATGATCGCTGCGGCGAAATACATTTTGAAATCACAAAACTGCAGAGCCATCAGCGGTACCAGAAACCATGTGATATAAACAGTCAGATGTGAGCTGTTGATCAAAAGCAGCACTCCCTCCACAGCAAGGAGAACGATAAAACTGGAGAGGTACGAATCCTCATGACTACGCAGCAAGATCTCCTGGATAATAACAAGAGACACGAGATATGCCGTAATATAAATTGCCGCACTAAATGTAACGCCCATGAACAGGCTAAGCTTTACCATGATGGCTAATAACGGACCAACAACGACCATCACCCTCATAACAACGGCAAATTGCTTATTGATGGCTTTTCTGTTTTCCAACAGAAATTCATCGTAATCTGTCACCTTACCACTGCTTATGATCTGTTCTTGTGTTTTCAAGTCATAGCCCTCCACGAATAATACATTGTTATCTGGCGCTCTGAAAACTTATGAAAAAAAGAGAACTATAATATCAGTCCTCTTCTTTGCCCTCTCTACTATAATGTTGTGATAGATTATAGCATTTATCAATCTTTTCTTCTACCGTATTCTCTTCATTAGAATGTGTTATTTTCAGTTTTTAAAGAACCGCCATACGGTGGTTCTTTTTTTGCGGACGGAATGATACAATAAATAAGGTGCCTTTGTACCGAAGCATATTTAAAAAAACAAAAGGATGAGGGAGAAAACGTATGAAGGATGATTTTATCAAAGCGTTGTATGCGGGAGCCATGATCGCCATGGGTGGAGCCTGCTTCATAAAAGTCGGCGGTGTGGTAGGTTCCTTATTGTTTTCCGTTGGACTGATCATTGTATGCGCATGTAATCTGAACCTGTTTACGGGAAAGGTCCTGTTTTCCAATTCACCGAAGCTTTTGAGCCTGGTCTGGTTTGGAAATCTGGTGGGATGCGTTCTCATAGGGCTTATGTGCCGTTTTTCCGGTTTTACCTTCGATGTCTCAAAGAAGCTGGCGGAAAGCCCCATACAGACCATTCTTTTGGCCATCGGCTGTAACATCTTTATCGGCGTGGCGGTTTACGGTTATAAAAAGACCAATAGCCTGATCCCCATCATTTTGGGTGTCATGGGATTTATCAACTGCGGATTCGAACACTGTGTGGCCAATATGTTTTACTTCACGGTTGCTTGTGATAAAAATATCATTGGTTCCATTGTGCTGTTTTTGATTTATAATACTATAGGGAATATCATCGGCGGAGTCTTTATCCGGCCGATCTACGGAAAGCAGGATTGATCCGGCTTCCGTTATATGGAATATGGAACAGATAATAAAGGAATGAATTGACGAGGAAAAGGAATGAACATACTTGCGGTAGATGACGAGAAGATCGCGCTGGAGGGGCTGATCTCGAGTATTCAAAAAGCAATGCCGGAGGCGGAAGTGGCCGGCTTTCGACGGGGGGACTTTGCCATGGAATATGTGGTAAAGACGCCCATTGACGTGGCTTTTTTGGATATTGAAATGCGTGGAGAAAACGGGCTGGAGCTGGCGAGAAAACTAAAGGATATGTATCCTTCCATAAATATCATCTTTACCACGGGCTATGGCGAATACGCCAAAGAAGCCTTTGGCATGCATGCCAGTGGGTACGTGATGAAGCCGGTGACGCCGGAAAAGATCGAGCAGGAGCTAAAGGAACTGCGCCATCCGGTAGAGACTTCTCAACATCGGGTGTCCTGTCGGACTTTCGGTAATTTTGAAGTGTTCATCGATAAAAAGCCGGTGAAATTCCAGTACAACAAGTCCCGGGAATTTTTTGCCTTCATGGTCGACAGAAACGGAGCTCTATCCAATATTCAGGAGGTCATCGCTGCTCTCTGGAGTGAGGATGATGATGAAGGAAGCCATATTTCCTATTTGAAAAAGATGCGTGGCGATATCATCTCCACCTTCGAAGAAGCCGGATGCGATGAAGTGATCGTGCGTCAGCGTGGGCGTATGGGGATCCTTCCGGAAGC
>JAIKZU010000016.1 GCA_024681985.1 Lachnospiraceae bacterium
CAAAGGAGAATGCAGCCTCAGCCGAAATACCCATCCATTTTATACAAAGAGATTATTTCAGCTTTACCCATGATGGAAAGTTTGATGAGATATTAACGGAATTTCCGGATCTTTTCCATAAAGAAAAAGAAGAAAAGATCACTTTTTTGAGAAGCTTTTTCAAAAAGTCCATGGAGCTGACAAAGAGCGGTTCCGTCTGGGGGATGATCACCGGAGAGAGGAATCTGATGAAACAACAGATCCGTATGACCAGAGGGATCACTTTAGTGGAGGAGATCCCTTTCGGAGGTCATCGAACCTTATATATTTGCAGGAGAAAGTAACATGAGCGTTAACGAACGCATTGGTGAAACGCAAACGAAAGACAGCTTGCCCATCGATCTGACCGCATTTCAGAAAATGCAGGATGCTTTTTGCGAAAGCAATCGTGTATATGCGGTTTGTTTCGATACATCCTGTCATGAGATATCCCGTTTTTCCGGAGACGAGACCCAGGAACTTTTTATCCGTCAATATGCCTCGGTGGAAATGGAACAGTCCCTTGTGGCATCCTTAAGCGGTGATGGCCTGGAGAATATCGTGTCCATGGATGTGGAGGCCCCCTTTTTGCAGTTATGCGGTGTGGCCATCCGGGATGACGAGGAACAGCTTCTTGGCGTGATGCTGGTATTTGCCGTAGTGGAAGAACTCCTGTCCGGGGAAGATGTACTTCCGGAGGGGGTTCGCGTCACAAAGAACGAGACCTTCCAAAATGCCGTGGCTCTGATGGAGATTCTGCTTAAGTACTATTTCTATGAAAGATTCCGGGGGGAGAGACTCATCAGTCGCCTCGAAGAAAAAGAACTCTCCGGAAACGAGATGAAGCAGCTCTTAAGGAAGAACGAGATGATGACTGCCATCTTAAAACGGATGGAGTCGGACAGTGATTTTTCCAAGGTGGCGGAGGACATCTTGGGAGACGTGGGTGGTTTCCTGGATCTTGGGAATGCCAGCCTTTTGCGTCTGAATCCGGATGAGAGTACGGTGGATATGATCAGCGAATGGACAGGGCGGGGATCCAGATCTTTGATGCTTCGGTTCATCGGCATCAAAAAGGAGACGCTACCCTTTTTTACCGGCCGTCCCTATACCATCTCTTCGGATGCCATTCTTCCGGAGAATTTTCAGGATTATTTTATCGGATATGATATTACGGCAGGCGTATTTCTGCCCTTATTTGTAAATGAAAAACTGGGCATGTATCTGTGTTTTACCATGACTGAGGTGCCGAAAAAGTGGTCCGTAGAGGAAGTGAAGCTTCTAAATGATATTAAGCTGATCCTGCAGAACATCCTGGTGCGACGAGTGACAAAGAACTCCCTGGCCAGTTCCTATGCGGCACTGGACGCCATTTTGGAAAACGCCGGATGCGGTATCTGTGTCAATGATGTGGCCGCCCGTACCATGCTGTTCACGAACGAGATGTTTCAGGAAATGTTTTCCAATCTTTCCGACCGGCAGGATTTTGAGAAGATGCTGCTGTGCGGAAAGTCCTTTGAGGAGGATATCAAGGAATACTATGCCGAGCAGAAAAAGGGATGGTATCATGTTTCCTTTTCCTCCATCCGTTGGGTGGACGGACGGATGGTGCAGCTGTCCACATTAAATGACATCACGGAGATCAAGAATTATCAAAAGCAGATTGAAGAGCAGGCAGTGACGGACTTTTTGACGGGTCTGTATAACCGCATGCGCTTTGAAAAAGACCTAAAGGAGACCGTACGGGATGCGGTGCGAAGCGGTGAGCAGGGCACCTTTATCTACCTGGATCTGGATGACTTTAAGGATATCAATGACGGACTGGGACACACAGTGGGAGATGAATTCATCCAAAAGACCGCCGTGGCGTTGCAGATGATCTCCCGAGGAAAGGCTTCGGTGTATCGCCTGGGAGGAGATGAGTTCGCCATTCTGATCCCGGCATCCTCTCACGAGCACAAAGACAGTATCATAAATACCATACATAACCGGTTCGGTGAATTATGGCATTTAAAGGACGGCGAGTATTTCTGCAGTGCCAGTATGGGGGTAGTTTCTTTCCCGAAGGACGGAACGAAAGCCGAGATGCTGATGCAGCGAGCCGATATTGCCATGTATGCCGCCAAGCAAAATGGCAAAAACAAGATCGAGTACTACAGCGAGAGCGATGCCAAGGAAAGCGTCCATCGTCTGGATCTGGAGCGAGCCATGCGGCAGGCAGTGGCAGAGGGATGCAAAGAGTTTGAAGTATATTACCAGCCTTTTATCAAAGCAGAGGGGCAAAAAGATGTCTGTATGGGTGCCGAGGCCCTGGTACGTTGGAATTCCAAAGAATTCGGCATGATCATGCCCGGTGAGTTTATACCCCTGGCAGAGTACCTGGGAATGATCGTTCCCATCGGTGAGCACGTATTGTTCGAGGCCTGCAGGCGCTGTAAGTTCTGGAATGATTTCGGTCATCCGGAGTATTCTGTCAGTGTAAATCTTTCCGTGGTTCAGTTGGTGACAGGCAATATCATTGACACCGTGGAGCAGGCTTTAAAGGATTCCGGACTTTATGCCAACAATCTGACCCTGGAGGTAACGGAGACGGTGGCTACCCATGATGCGGAAAAGATCGTGGAGATCCTCGGGAAACTTCGTTCTTTGGGTGTACATTTGGCACTGGATGATTTTGGAACGGGATATTCTTCTCTGGCCAGACTGCGGGAACTTCCCGTGGATGAGTTAAAGATCGATAAATGCTTTATCGACAAGGTGGGTAAGGATGAATTTTCCGATACCTTCGTAGATACCGTATCTACTTTGGCCAAGTCCATTTCCCTTCGGGTGGTGGCAGAAGGTGTGGAACGGGATATACAGGCGGAAAAGCTAAAGGCTATGCATGTGGATTATATCCAGGGCTTTTACTACGATAAGCCCCTTTCCCAAAAGGATTTTGAAGACAAGTATCTGCAGTAGAGCAATACAGAAAGCAGGTTATTATGGCAGAAGACGATAAAAGAGAGATCATAAACGACGACGAGGAATACGAAAACATCTGTTATGTGTGCCGTCGCCCGGAGAGTGTGACGGGAAAATGCATTCAGATTTCCCCCGGCATGCACATCTGCCCGGATTGCATGCAAAAGACCTTTGATACCGTAGCCTCTTTGGGCTTTGACATGAATGACTTAAACCGTATGATGGGGCTTTCCAATGAGGCGGGAAATAAGGTGGTCGAAAAAAAGGAAGAGGATCCGAACCGGGAGGATCCGGATAAGGAAAAGAAAAAGGAGTCGGGACGGACGCCCAATTTTTCATTTATCAATCTGGCGGACCTGGGCAACTTCGGAAGTTTCGGTATTCCCAATTCCCAAAAACTAAAGAAAAAGAAATCCAAGGCAAATGAAAATGCCCATCGCGAACCGCCGGCTATTGATATTACGAATATCATTCCGCCCCATGAGATCAAGGCGAAACTGGATGAATATGTAGTAGGGCAGGAGCATGCCAAAAAGGTGATCTCCGTTGCGGTATATAACCACTATAAGCGGGTGACCCAGTCGGAGAATCTTTTGGATGATGACGATGTGGAGATCGAAAAATCCAATATGCTCATGGTGGGACCCACCGGAAGCGGAAAGACCTATCTGGTAAAGACCATCGCCCGTCTCTTGGATGTGCCTTTGGCTATCACGGATGCCACATCCTTAACGGAAGCCGGATATATCGGTGACGATATCGAATCCGTGGTATCAAAGCTTTTGGCAGCGGCCGACAATGATGTGGAACGGGCGGAAAAAGGTATCATCTTCATCGACGAGATCGACAAACTGGCAAAGAAAAAGAATGCCAATCAGCGGGATGTTTCCGGTGAATCCGTTCAGCAGGGTATGTTAAAACTTTTGGAAGGTGCAGAGGTGGAAGTGCCTGTGGGTGCCAGTTCCAAAAATGCCATGGTACCCATGGCGGTCATCGATACCTCCAATATCCTGTTTATCTGCGGCGGAGCTTTCCCGGATCTGGACACCATCATCAAGGAGCGCTTGAACAAATCCTCTTCCATGGGATTTGTATCCGATCTAAAGGACAAGTATGACGATGACGAAAACATATTGGAAAAGGTGACGGTGGAGGATCTTCGAAAGTTCGGTATGATCCCCGAGTTCATCGGCCGTTTGCCGGTGATCTTTTCCACGGCGTCCCTGACAGAGGAGATGCTGGTCCGTATCCTGACCGAACCGAAAAATGCCATTACAAAACAGTACCAGAAGCTGCTGAGCTTTGACGAAGTAAAGCTGGAGTTTGAAGACGGTGCTCTTTTGGCCATTGCCAAAAAGGCAAAGGAAAAAGAACTGGGAGCCCGGGCCCTTCGATCCATCATCGAGGAATTCATGCTGGATATCATGTATGAGATCCCGAAGGATGACAATATCGGTACGGTGATCATTACCGAAGATTATGTGGAAAAGAAAGGCGGACCGAAGGTCATTCCCAGAGATCACAGCATTTCCGCAAAAGCCATCCCTCAAAAAACAGTCGCCGCCGAAGGATAAAACAGATGAAGTCATATCGGATTTTGGACGTAAAGGATTTTATGTCCCATGTGCTTACAAAAGAGACCTTTGACGATTTTTTGCTGGCGGAGGCAAAGATCTCCGGAAAAGCGGGCCTCTATTTGAGCGGAAAGCCTGCGGAGGGCTTTTATGAAGCGGAAGATCTGGACGAAAGCGGTTACGTGTGTTATGGGCATCTTCGAAAGATTTGTTTGGCCATGGTACAGGGGCAGCGTACCCCGGATAGCTTTACCATGATGTTCGTGCTTCCGCGGAAGAAGCTGTCCGCCCTGATCGAGAATTCGGACAGCGTGCTAAATCCATCGGATGTGGAGAGTTTGTCCCTTTTGGTCCGGTTTAAAGACGGGGGCCTTTCTGTGGTGACGGGAAGTGCCTATCGGATCTTTACCATGGACCGGACATTAAATGAGATATGGGATAAAAAGGTGGAGGATTTTCTTACTAAAAGCGGAGTCCGCTGGGATGTGGAAGGGTGATTTTGTGCCTTTACTTTTAATCCCCATTATGATAGGCTAACCTATGTGTACGAAGGGTGCGACACACCTTTTTTTTGCATAAATATTCTACTTGGAGGTACTTTTGAAATGAATAAAGGTACGGTAAAATGGTTTGACAACAAGAAGGGTTACGGATTCATCTCCGACGAGTCGGGAAACGATGTATTCGTTCACTTTTCCGGACTGAACATGGAGGGTTACAAATCCCTGAATGAGGGAGCATCTGTAAGCTTCGATGTGACGGAAGGAGCGAAAGGACCTCAGGCAGTCAACGTTACGGTTCTGTAAAGATTTCATGACCACATGGCGTTTTCGTACCAGGGTACGGCAGCGCCATTCGTATTATTATGTACAAAGTTATTATTGACAGTTGTGGGGAACTGTTCCCC
>JAIKZU010000018.1 GCA_024681985.1 Lachnospiraceae bacterium
CCTACGATCAGGATATCCTTCGTCTCATCGATGTATTCCACGGCCTGGGACTTTATGTCGGCTCCGTAGCCATCACCCAGTACACCGGGGAACCGGATGCGGATCACTTCCGTGAAAAGCTTAAGAATCTAGGCATCTCCTCCTATATCTTAAATAATATCGAAGACTACCCCGGAAATGTGGAACTCATCGTATCCGAAGAAGGCTTCGGGAAAAACGATTATATAAAGACTACCCGTCCCCTGGTGGTGATCACTGCCCCGGGACCCGGTTCCGGAAAGATGGCAACCTGCCTTTCTCAGCTGTATCACGAGAAGAAACGGGGCGTAAACGCTGGCTATGCAAAGTTTGAGACCTTCCCTATCTGGAACCTGCCCTTAAAGCATCCCGTAAACATCGCCTACGAAGCCGCTACGGCAGACTTAAACGACGTGAACATGATCGATCCCTTCCATCTGGAAGCCTACGGAAAGACCACCGTCAACTACAATCGGGATGTGGAGATCTTTCCGGTCTTACAAGCTATGTTCGAGCATATTTACGGGGAGTGTCCCTACAAATCTCCCACGGATATGGGTGTCAATATGGCCGGCAACTGCATCAGCGACGATGAAGTCTGCAAGCAGGCCGCAAACCAGGAGATCATCCGCCGCTACTACAAGGAAGCCGCCGCTTTAAAAAGAGGCACCGGCTCCAAGGAAGCCATTCGCAAATTGGAGCTTCTGATGAAGCAGGCCGGACTTACCCCCAATGACAGAGAAGTGGTAAAGCATGCGCTCTTACGTGAGGAGACCACATCCCATCCCGCCTGCGCCATGCAGCTGCCGGATGATAAGATCATGACGGGAAAGACCACAGATCTGATGAATTCCGCCGCTGCTGTGCTTTTAAATTCCTTAAAGGAAATGGCAGGCATCGATCACAAGGAGCATCTGATCTCTCCCGAGGCTTTGGCTCCCATTACGGAATTAAAAAAGAAATACCTCCACAGCCAGGATCCGAGACTGAATATGGAAGAGGTCTTAACTGCCCTGTCCATCTCCAGTGCCACCAATGAAAACGCAAAACTGGCTATGGATCAGATCGGTAACTTAAAAGGTCTGGATATGCATTCCACGGTACTGCTTTCCGGTTCCGATGAGGGCGTGTGCAGAAAGCTTCATGTGAACATGACCAGCGAACCGAAATTTGAGTTTTCCAGAAACTTCCAGTTATAAACATCAGAAAATAGGAGAAATACGAAAATGACAATCACACAATTTTTTACGCTGTTGGGCGGAGTCGGCCTCTTTTTATACGGTATGACGGTGATGTCCTCCGGTCTGCAGAATGCAGCCGGCGACAAACTGCGTGTACTTTTGGAAAAGGTTACCTCCAATAAATTTGTGGCAGTTCTTTTAGGAATCGCGGTGACCGTTCTGATCCAGAGTTCATCCGCCACTGACATGATGGTCATCGGTTTTGTAAACTCCGGACTGATGCAGTTGGCAGAGGCCATCGCCGTGATCATGGGTGCCAATATCGGTACCACCATCACTGCCCAGATCACTGCCTTTAATCTGACGGCACTTGCCCCCTTCCTTTTGTTTACCGGCGCCGTGTTTTTCCTTTTTTCAAAAAAAGCGACGCTGAAATACGGCGGCTCCATCGTCTTAGGATTCGGTATGCTCTTTGTCGGTATCGGCCTCATGAAGGAAGCCATCGTCCCTCTTTCTCAAAGCGCCGGGTTTATCGCCTTTTTGACAAAATTGGAGAATCCCGCTCTGGCACTTTTATTCGGTGTGGCTTTTACCGCGCTGCTACAGAGTTCTTCCTCTTCCATCGTCATCTTCCAGGCCTTTGCCATTCAGGGGATCCTGGAATACCATACTGCCGTTTATCTGGTTATCGGTGCGGCCATCGGTTCCGTAACCCCTAATATCCTGGCGGGTCTTACTACCAACCGTAACGGCAAACGTACGGCACTTTTAAACCTTTTATTCAACCTTTTCAGAGCAACGATCCTGGTTATTCTGATCAACGTTTTCCCGCAGATCCTGGATCTCATCCAGTCCCTGTCTCCGGGAGATATCGGACGTCAGGTGGCAAATACCCATACACTGTTTGCTATATTTGCCGTTCTTGTTGTGCTACCCTTCTCCGATGCCATAGTTTCCCTGTCGGAGAAGCTGATCCCGGTACTTCCCGAGGAGACCCGTTCCAAACGGGAAATGCAGCTTATTTACATGGTGGATGCGAAAAACTCCATTCCTTCCGTTGTCATCGCTCAGGCCGTAAAGGAATTAAAACGCTTAGGAAAGCTTTCCAGAGACAACCTGGAAGCTGCCGTGGAATGCTTCTTTGCTAAAGACGACGAGCTGATCCAACAGGTAGAAAACACGGAAAGCATCGTTGATTATCTGACCAACGAGATCAGTGAGCATCTCATTGAGCTTCGTTCTCAGGATCTGTCGGAAGCCGACGTTTATCGTGCCACACAGCTGACACTCATCGCTTCCAATTTTGAACGGATTTCGGATCACGCGGAAAATATCATTGAATATAAACAGAAGATCGGACGGGCAAAAGATACTTTGTCAAAATCCGCCCGAAAAGAAATGCATGCTTTAGCGGAAGCTGCATTAAAGACCATCGATATCTCTATTGAGATCTTCTCCACAGAAAACTTCGATCTCTTGCCGGATGCCGAAGCACAGGAAGAGATCGTAGATAACCTGCAGGCAAAGATGAATGACAATCACGTTCATCGTCTGATGAAAGGCAAGTGCGATCCTGCCGCAGGTGTGGTATTTACAGATATGAGTACGGACTTGGAGCGCTGCTCCGATCACGCCATCAACATCGCTACTGCTCTGCACCATAGATGACATCTTCATCGGTAAGGGTTTCGCCGTTCTCCACACGGGTCATCAGATCCTTTGCGAAGCTTACCATGGATTCATCCACATACATAACATAGCTCTTTACTCCCGACATGGAATAATTCGATTCCTTTCCGCCGGTACCGTTCAAGGAGAAGGAATGGATATTCCATGTGGGATTTTCATCCAGCTGCATACGAGCCAGCTTGGAAACATCTTCATTGCCCATGTCTGTGGCAAACATTCCCTCTAAACTCTTTAATATGTCAGGATAATTTGAAAGTGCGGAAGTGGATCCCGTCAGCTTGTCCACAACACCGTGGATCACAGCCATCTGATTGATGCCTCGGGTAACATCTCCGCCCGGTACCTCAAAACGGTCTCTGGCAAAGGCCAGAGCTTCCTTTCCTCCGATGAAGTTCTCACCTTTTTGGAAGGTGTAGGTACCGCCATAGTTATAGGAAGTAAATCCGTAAATGGAATTTACCTTGATACCACCGATGGCATCAATAAGTTTTTCAAAGCCGGTGAAATTCACCTGCACATAATAATCAAACTCGATCCCATACAATTCCTCCAATGCAGCCTCGGAATTCTCCACACCGTAGATACCGCAGTGGGTCAGCTTGTCCTTTGCTCCGCCACCGGCCGGATTGGGTACATAATAATCACGAGGTGTGGAGATCAAAAGGATCTCATGGGTGGTAGGATTGATCTCTGCAATGATGTTTACATCACTTCGGCTGGCTGTCAGTTTGGAACTTCTGGTGTCAGAACCGCTGATATAAACATAGATCGTATCCTTTGTGATATCTTTATCTGCTTTTGCTTCCTCTTCCTGGATCTCCTCTTCTGTTTTGTAGATGGGGATCTCATAGATCAGCTTCGTATCACTTTCAAAATTCATGAACGGGTTTTCTTCATCGTCATCCACGCCTTCCATTAAAAGAGAGGAATACGCCTCGTCCAGGATAATGGCACCGCAGGAGCCCTCATAAAGCGCCTCCGCCAGAGTAAAAGCAGATTCGGAATCCGATGTCTGGATATTTCCTCCCACTTCTTTTTCTATGGCATCTATAGACTGCTGCTTCCGCTGGGGATCATAGTTTAAAAGCTGCCCAAACAGATACCCGGAAGCATCGGAAAGGGAATCGGCATTATCATCCGCCATCACGTAAACCCCAACCGTAGCAGCAAGATCATCGCCGTTGGCTACGATATTTTCTATGGTAGTCTCCACCTGCAATCCCATAACGGATCCTGCAACGCTGACCACAGAGATCAAAAACGCCAGCACGTATCCCGTCACACGAGTTGCGGAAACCTTGTTCTTTTTCTTTTCTCTCGTCAACAGAAGGGATGCGGTAAGAAATCCGGCTAAAGCCAAAATGATCAGTATCACCGCGAGATATTTGGTGGGAAGTTTGTCCATGTATATTAAAACGCCGGCAAGCACGATCTCCAGCACGATACTGATCGTCCACGCGATTTGAGGGAGTGCCTGCTTAAGCTTCTTTGAGTCCATATTTCACCTTCTCCTTTTTGTGACATAACCTTTATGATTTTATCACGATTGAAAAGCACATTCAAGTTTACATATTGTTATGGGATTTTAGGAAAAATTAGAGTAAAATAGATGCAACCTACATATGCTACGAAAGGATTATCTGTATGACAAAAATAAAGTCTTTACGGCGGATCATCGCAGTTTTAACAGTTCTTACTCTTTTCATCATGTGGGAGGCACCTGTTTCCCATGCCCAGACGGACCTGTCAGGCTTAAGCGTCGGACAGACCATGATCCTGTATGATTCCAGCATCGGCATGCCCACATCCGAAGCCAATACCGTGGTACAGACCAAAAACGGCTTTATATGGATCGGAAGCTACAGCGGACTCGTTCGCTATGACGGGAATAACTTCTACCGCTACGATTCCACCACCGGCATCACCAGCGTGGTCTCCCTTTTTGTGGATGAAAAGGACCGCCTCTGGATCGGTACCAATGACAACGGTCTCGCGCTCTTTGAAAAAGGCGAGTTTAAGTTTTTACATGTGGATGACGGACTCCCTGCATCTTCCATCCGTGCCATCGGAGAAACCGGTGGCGGAAAAATCATCATCGGTACCACGGAAGGCATGGTATATGTGGATGAGGACTTCACCGTAAAAAAATTTGATGATACCACCTTAGACGGTAAATACGTTTATAATCTGGAATCTGCCGCTGATGGGAATGTCTACGGTGTCACTTACGATGGCGAAGTCTTTATGATCAACGACGAGGGCGTTCCCTATTTTTACACAGCGGATGATATGCCCTTCGACGGCTACATCTACAGTATCTGTCCGGATGACGCCCATCCCGGATATGCCTTCATCGGAAACAATTTATCCGACATTTATTACGGTGACGTGACCAATGGATTCAATTCCTATCAATCCTATACAGCCGATGGCCTGACGAGTATGAATGCCCTGTATGAAAAAGACGACACTCTCTGGGTCGGCGCCGGTGAGGGCATCGGTTATATCAAATTAAAGAACCGGAAATGCACCAAGCTGGACGATGGGGTGATCTCCTCTTCCGTGGAAGATATCATGGAAGACCAGGAAGGGAACCTTTGGTATGCCTCCTCCCGCCAGGGTGTCATCAAGCTGACCACCAGTATATTTGCGGATATCAATCGAATTAACGGCATGGAGGACACCGTTACCAATACCACCTGTCTCTACAACAACATGCTCTATATCGGTACCGATAACGGACTCATCATTTTAGATACGGATTATAGCATCCTGGAAAATGATCTGACCAAAATGCTGTCCGGACTTCGCATCCGCTCCATCAAAAAGGATTCAAAGGACAACCTGTGGCTGTGCACCTACAGCGACTACGGTCTGATCTGCATACAGAATGACGGCACCATGCAGATGTATAACAAAGAAAACGGCATGCTCTCCGACCGTCCCCGTACCGTCAGTGAAATGTCCAACGGCATCATAGCCGTGGCCCTTTCCGGAGGTGTGCAGTTTATCAAAGACGGAAAGATCAACAGCACCTATACCAGTGAAGACGGCCTATCTTCCACCGATGCTTTGAGCATCTGTGAAAATGCCACCGCTAAGGAACTGTACTTGGGAACCGACGGTGACGGTCTTTATATCTTGCCGGAGACAGAGGATGAAAAAGATATCGTCCATATGGGCCTTGCGGACGGACTTACCTCCGAAGTCATCCTCCGTGTCAAATATGATAAATACAGAGATGTGTACTGGATGGTGACCAGCAATTCCATTGCTTACATGAAAGACCGGAAGATCACCACCATCACCAATTTTCCTTATGCCAATAACTTTGACATCTTTTTTGATGAACATGGAAATCTCTGGGTATTAAGTTCCAACGGCATCTATGTGGTGGACGCAGAGGAAATGATGGAGAACCCCGACAACTTCCTCTACACCCTGTATAACTCCGACAGTGGGCTTCCCCATGTGGCCACTGCCAATTCCAGAAGTTATATCGGGGAAGACGGCAATCTGTTCATCGCCGGCACCACCGGTATCACCCGGGTAAACATCAATGATGAACTGGAGATCAAATCCGCTCATCTGGATGTACCCTTTATCGCAGTGGATGATGAGATGGTCTATCTGGACGAAAACCGGGAAATCACCATTCCCTCTTCCTGCCAGCGTCTGACCATCTACGGCTATTCGCTCTCCTATGCACTGAACAATCCCCGGATCCAGTACTATCTGGAGGGATTTGATAAGCAGCCTTTTAATACCACAAAGCGGGATCTGTCGGAAGTGACATACACGAACTTGGACGGTGGTACTTACACCTTCCACTTAAAGACGGTGACAGCCGACGCAGACAGCGACGAAGAGATCACTGTAAAGATCCACAAAGAACGGGCCCTGTATGAGTACTGGTGGTTTGATATGATCATTTTATTCATCCTGGCACTCATGGTGATCCTTTTGATCTACCTTCGCTTCCGCAGAAAGAACAAGGCCCTCCTGAAAAAGCAGGAAGAAACAAAAGAATTTATCAACCAGATCACCCAGGCTTTCGCAAAATGTATCGATGCGAAAGACCGCTATACCAACGGTCATTCCTTCCGGGTGGCCAACTATACCCGGATGCTGGCACAAAAAATGGGCTATACCGAATCTGAGGTAGATGACTTCTACAACACTGCTTTGTTGCACGATATTGGAAAGCTCTCCATCCCGGATGCCATCCTAAACAAGCCGGAGGGACTGGATGACGAAGAATATGCCGTGATGAAATCCCATGCCGAAAAGGGACAAAAGATCCTGGAAGAGATCAAGATCGCTCCGGATCTGGCCATCGGTGCCGGTTACCATCACGAACGCTTGGACGGCAGAGGCTATCCTCACGGCTGTACAGCGGAGGAGATCCCCATGGTAGCCCAGATCATCGCAGTTGCCGATACCTTTGATGCCATGTACTCTACTCGACCCTACCGCAAAAAAATGCCCATCCAGACCGTTTTGGATGAGCTCCACCGCGTAGCCGGCACCCAGCTGAATGCCGAAGTGGTGGAAAAATTACAAGAGCTCAAGGATGAGGGAAGTATAGTGTAACGTATTGTGGGTAATCAAACACACAATACTTACTGTTCTATAAAATACGATACCACAAAAAAAGAAGATCTTACGATCTTCTTTTTTATCGGTTTTATTTATCTGTTGCTGTCGTCGTGGTGGCGCTTTCCGGCTTCTCGATCTCCGCGATGGCTGCCGTCTGCATGGGGATCCGGCAGTTCTTGTTGGATCCGAATTCCACGATCACCGTATCCTCCTGGATCGCGATGATCACACCGTAAAAACCGGATGTGGTCAGCACCGTATCTCCTACCGCCATGGATGCCATCATCTCATTCTTCTTTTTTGTCTCTTTCTGCTGGGGACGTATCATGAAGAAATACATGAATACCACCAGTACTACAACCCAAATAATCAAAGACCAGCTGCTCGCTGCGCCTGCAGATGCCAATATCATAATCAAATTCCTCCTGATTCCTTATGTTTCATCTAAACTTTTTATATTGTACATAATGCAATCCTGCTTTACAAGACAAAAGTAAAAAACTTTTATCCCTGCTCTGTCTGTTCCATGCCCGAAAGCTTTTTCTTTTTATAGGCGGCAAATTTTCCTGCATCCAGAGCATCCCGGATCTCTTCCATCATATGATTGTAAAAATAGAGATTGTGTAGTACACAAAGCCGCATGCCCAGCATTTCTTTTGCTTTCAAGAGATGTCGTATATAGGCTCTCGAATAGGTGCGGCAGGTGGGGCACTGGCAGCCCTCTTCTATGGGGCGCATGTCCTTTTCGTACTTTTGATTAAAGAGGTTTAACTTCCCGCTGTTGGTGTAGACATGGCCGTGCCGCCCGTTTCGGGAAGGATAGACGCAGTCAAAGAAATCCACGCCCCGATCCACGGCTTCCAATATATTCGCCGGAGTTCCCACTCCCATCAGGTAAGTCGGCTTGTCCTGGGGCAGATGAGGCACCGTCACATCCAGAATATGATACATCTCTTCGTGACTCTCTCCTACGGCCAGACCGCCTACGGCGTATCCGTCCAGTTCCATCTCGGAGATCCGCTTTGCATTGTCGATACGAATGTCGTCATATACCGCCCCCTGGTTGATCCCAAAGAGCATCTGGTCTTTGTTTACGGTATCTTCTCTTTTGTTTAATTCGTTGATCTTTTCCCGGCAACGGCAAAGCCAGCGCTCGGTCCGGGCAACGGAATCCTCCACATATGATCTTTCCGCCTTTGCCGGGGGACATTCGTCAAATGCCATGGCAATGGTAGAGCCCAAGTTGGACTGGATCTGCATGCTCTCCTCCGGTCCCATAAAGATCTTTCGACCGTCGATATGGGAATGAAAGGAAACGCCCTCCTCTTTGATCTTTCGAAGACCCGCTAAGGAAAACACCTGAAATCCACCGGAATCCGTAAGTATCGGTCGGTCCCAGACCATGAATTTATGCAGGCCTCCCAGCTCTTTGATTAGTTCATCTCCGGTACGCACATGCAGATGATAAGTGTTGGAAAGCTGCACCTGACAACCGATCTCCTTCAAATCATCGGTGGAAACCGCTCCCTTGATGGCGGCCACCGTACCCACATTCATAAAAACCGGGGTCTGTATGGTGCCGTGTACCGTATGAAATTCGCCGCGTTTTGCCCGGCCTTCGACTTTTATCAGTTTATACATACAACATGTCCTGTTCTTTTGTCTCCCTTTTTAAAGCAGGTGAGCGCGGATCTCCTCACCGGAAAGAGGGGACAGATAGGCAGGAGCGATATCGAACATGGTCTTTGCTCCTTTTGCGCCCTCCCGGTTCATCCGATGAGCCGCTCTGGCTACCGCTGCCAGGATGGATCCCGTAAACTCCGGATTGGAATCCAACTCCAAGCGATACTCAATGGTGTGCTTGTTTTCTCCAGTACTTCCGGTATAGATCACAGATCCGCCGTGGGGCAGTCCGCTGTGCTTTTCGTTTAACTCCTCCTGGGAGATAAAGGTTACCGTGGTGTCATAATCCGCAAAATAATTGGGCATTTCTTTGATCTCTTTTTCGATGCGAGACAGATCCGCCCCCTCCTTTGCTACCACAAAGCACTCTCTCGTGTGCTTTTCTCTGGTGCTAAGGGTAGGATTTTCTCCCCTTCTTACCCGATCGAGGGCCTCCGGAACCGGCACCGTATACTGGCGGGCATCCAGGACTCCTTCAATGCGGCGGATGGCATCGGAATGTCCCTGGCTGACCCCTCTTCCCCAGAAGGTATAATCCTTTCCGCCTGGTAAGATACTGTGGGCATAGAGGCGGCTTAAAGAAAACATCCCGGGATCCCAACCACAGGAGATCACTCCCACTTTCCCCGCTTTTTTTGCTGCTTCATCCACTGCAGCAAAATGGGTGGGAATATTGGCATGGGTGTCAAAACTGTCTACCACATTAAAAAGGGACGCATACTTGGGTGTCATCACCGGCAGATCCGTGGCACTGCCACCGCAGAGGATCAGCACATCGATCTCCTCCTGCATATGGGACAGTTCCTCCTCTGCAAAGACTTTGGCTCCCGGGGTAGCGATCTTTACAGTGGAGGGATCACGTCTGGTAAATACCGCTACCAGTTCCTGATCATCGTTTGCCGCTATGGCCTTTTCCACTCCCTTGCCTAAATTACCGTATCCTAAGATTCCTACTCTCATTTCCATATCTCCTTTCCTTTGGTTCCATATTGAAACGCCCTTATCGGGCATCAGTTCCGTATATCTTTTTTATATGATCCATCCGGGCCGACATATTCGAAAACAGCGCATCGCAAAGGGTGATGGCCACCATGGATTCTATGACCACCACTGCTCGGGGAACGATGATGGGATCATGTCGTCCGTGGATCTCTATCAAGGTCTCCGTCCCTTCTGTGGTCACCGTGTTCTGCGGTTGTGCAATGGAAGGGGTAGGTTTTACGGCAGCACGTAACAGGATATCCGCGCCGTCGGAGATCCCGCCTAAGATACCTCCCGCATGATTTGTTTTTTTGATGACCCTGTTTCCATCCATGGCAAAGGCGTCGTTATTCTCACTGCCCTTTGCTTTCGATGCGGCAAATCCATCGCCGATCTCCACACCCTTTACAGCTCCAATGGACATCACTGCCCGGGCCAGGGTGGCGTCCAACTTGTCAAATACCGGCTCCCCGATACCTGCAGGCATGCCCTTTACTCTGCATTCCACTACACCGCCTGCGGAATCCTTTTCCGATATGCATGTTTCCACATAGGTCTCCGCTTCCGAAGCTGCTGACTTAGAGGGAAGGCAAAACGGATTTTCTGTGATCTCGGAAAGATCCATCTGATCCTCCCTGACTTCCACGGGGCCAATGGCTTTAGCATATGTGATCACATCAATGCCCAGTTCTTTTAGGATCTTTATGGCAACGGCTCCCGCCGCCACTCTGCCGATGGTCTCTCTCCCGGAAGAACGTCCGCCTCCCCTATGATCACGAAAGCCGAACTTTTCGTTGAAACCGTAATCCGCATGACCGGGTCGATAGATATCCTGAATGGCAGAGTAATCTTTGGAATGCTGATCCTCATTTTTTACCATAACGGAGATGGGAGTCCCCGTGGTCTTCCCTTCAAAGACGCCGGAAAGGATCTCGCAAAGATCCCCCTCCTTTCTGGCTGTGGTAAATTTTGACTGTCCGGGTTTTCTCCGATCTAAAAAAACCTGTATGTCTTCTTCACATAAAGAAAGCCCCGCCGGCACGCCGTCTATCACAACTCCAACTGCCTTACCGTGAGACTCTCCCCATGTTGTTATTTTAAAACTGTTTCCGAATACGGAACCGCCCATAAAACCTGATCTCCTCTAGGATAACTTATGCAGACGGATACAGTTGGGTTTCGCGCAGGCAATGGGCGGATTGACCATCAAACTGTAATTGTCTTTGTAATTTACATGGAAGGTGCGGATCTCATCACTGTCGTGGTTCAAAACCGCATAGAATTCATTCCCCGGCAGGATCGCCAGAGACTTGGGGAAATACCCGGAGCAGGGTGTGCTCTGGAGTTTCTCCAAAAGTCCGGTCTCTTCATTTACGGAAAAGATGGCCACTTCATTTAAACCGTCAATGGAAATGAACAGATAGTTTCCGTCAAAAGTCAGCGCCATACTGGAACTTGCATAAGCAAAGTTTTCCTCGTCACAGACCTTGGCATCCTGGATCTTTTCAAATTCCGGCTCATTGTCCTTAACGTCATATTTATATACTTCGATGTTATTTGCCAATTCCGTCAGGATATAGCAGAACTTTCCATTCTTTGAGAAGCGAAGGGCCCTAGGTGCAGAGTCCATACCGCAACGGATGATATCCACCAGGCGAAGCTTACCGACACGATAGTCGATCTCATAAACCTTTACCTGATTCAAGCCGTAATCCGCCGCACACAAAAATCGCTCATCCGGTGTCAGCTTCACGCAGGTCACCTTGGGGTGATCCAACCGCCGCTCCGTGGCACTGATGGCCATACCCTGGTGAAAGATCCCGTCTGCGATCCCGCGGATACTGCCGTCCCGGTTCAATTTCATCATGGTGACCCTGCCGTCGTGGTAGCCTCCCACAAATAAAAAGCGGTTCTTTGAATCCACTTCCACATGGCATCCTCTCATGCCACCGATCCAGGCCTGGTTGATCTTGTTGAGATCTCCGTTGGCTCCTATGGCAAAAGCCGCCACACCTTCATCTGCTATAGAGTAAACATACTTACCGTCGTTTGAAACACAGAGATAGGACGGATTGTTGATGTAGGCCACGCTTCTCTCCGTAAGTACACCGGTCTTTAGATCGATATCGTAGACATAGATGCCCTCACTTTGTTCATGGGTGTAGGTTCCCACATAGGCTACGTATTTTTCACTCATTGATCTTCCCTCCGTCTCAAGATATCATATGCAAATAATTCTATCCCCAGATCCACAAACAGCATCTGTTTGGAATGCGGACAGGATTCCATTTCTTCCCCATCTTCGGCCTTTATGGACCGAACGGTTACTTCTATATTATCCCCATTTGGTCGCATAACTTCAATAGTTTCCCCTACAGAAAATTTATTTTTTTGCTGGAAATAGCCGTATCCGTCGGCATATTTTAGGATCGTTCCCAGATAGGTGTAGCCCGTCACATAGGTATTGCTGTCGTAAATCTGAGACTCGTGGGTGGGCTTTCCGAAAAAGAAACCGGTGGTAAACTGCCGATAAGTACAATCCGCGATCTGGTCTAAGTACCAGGGCATGTTCTTCTCATACAGTTTCGGGTCTGCCAGATAATCATCAATGGCTTTCCGATAGGTACGGGCCACCGTAGCCACATACAGCGCCGTCTTCATCCTGCCTTCGATCTTAAAGGAATCGATCCCCGCATCCATCATCTCGGGAATATGCTCGATCATGCAAAGGTCCTTGGAGTTAAAGATATAGGTACCCCTTTCGTTTTCATAAACCGGCAGAAATTCTCCCGGCCGCTCTTCTTCCATTACCGAATACTTCCAGCGGCAGGGATGGGTACAGGCGCCGTGATTGGCATCTCTGCCTGTAAAATAGTTGGAAAGCAGGCATCGTCCCGAATAGGAAATACACATCGCTCCATGAATAAAGCTTTCAATCTCCATATCCTCCGGAATATGGGCACGTATCTCCTTGATCTCCGCCAAAGACAATTCCCGGGCCGTCACCACGCGGGTCGCTCCTAAGCCTTGCCAGAACCGAAAGATCTCATAATTCGTGTTGTTTGCCTGGGTACTGATGTGGATGGGAACATGGGGACAGTTCTCTCGGGCCAAAAGGAACATCCCCGGATCCGAGATCAAAACCGCATCCGGCTTCAATTCCTCCAGTTCTTTAAAGTAATCCACCGCATCACGAAGGTCCTCATTATGGGCAAAGATATTGGCAGTGATATAAACCTTTACATCATGTTCATGGGCAAAGGCGATGCCCTCTGCCATTTCCTCCTTCGAAAAATTCTTCGCTTTTTCACGCAGGGAAAAAGCTTCTCCTCCGATATAGACCGCATCCGCTCCATAGATCACGGCTGTTTTTAAGACTTCCAGACTGCCTGCCGGCACCAACAATTCCACTTTTCTCATCGCATTCATCCATTTATTTTTTAACACTTACCAACAAACCGTC
Source organism: Lachnospiraceae bacterium (assembly GCA_024681985.1). GTDB lineage: Bacteria > Bacillota > Clostridia > Lachnospirales > Lachnospiraceae > JAILEN01. The sequence continues at coordinate 13,615 of JAIKZU010000018.1, forward strand.
TCCCACAGGCAAAAGGGCAGATTCGAATTCCTCGTCATGACAGACATCGTAGAGAAAGTCCCGCATCCTTTTGTGGATGGTCCGGTCTCTCCGACGGACCGCAAAGCGGGATTCCAACACATCTCCCCCCACCAGTACATTGTCGGATATGATCACACTTCCCCCATGAATATGGGGTTTGATCCTTTCAAAATAAAGCGCGTACTGTCCTTTTGCAGCATCGATAAAGATGAGATCGAACTCTCCTTCGATGCCCTGTAACAGTTCTTCCGCATCCCCCTCTAAAAGCGTGATCCTCTCATTCAATCCGGCCGCCCGGATATTCTCTTTTGCCTTTTGGATCCGGGGGGCATAGTTTTCCATGGTAATGATCTCGGCCTCGGAATGCTTTGCCATCAGGATGGCGGAAAAACCCACCGCCGTGCCGATCTCCAAAATCCGCTTCGGTTTTAAAATCAACAGCATGGAGCGAAGATAGGCCTGGGTGTCCTTTCGGATAATGGGGACCTCCTCCGCACGCGCTTCCTGTTCAAGCTGTTCCAAAAACTCCTCCGCGGCCGGGTATATACTTTCTTCAAATACCAAAAATCGCTGCATATCCATAACAGGTTTTATTTTAGAACATTTTAAAAAAGAAGGGAAGGGACATTGAAACAATGCACCTTCCCCTGCTGCTCAAAAAAACTATGGGTCGCCTTTAAACTTCCATTAGGATCGGCATGATCATGGGGCGTCTCTGGGTTTCTTTCCATACGAAATCCGAAAGTGCCGACTTTACTTCCGACTTGATCCGTCCCCAATCTGATACACCCTCGGACATCAGATCCTCCATGGTATCGTTTAAGACAGCCTTTGCGGAATCCATCAGATCCTCCGCGCCACGGACATAAACGAAACCGCGGCTGACGATATCCGGCCCTGCTAAGACCAGTCCGGTTCCAGCCTGTAAGGTCATCACGACGATAATGATACCGTCCTCTGCCAGATGCTGTCTGTCCCGAAGAACGATATTCCCCACGTCACCCACACCTAGGCCATCCACCATGATGGCTCCGGTATGGACGTGACCGTTTACTTTCGCACTGTTTTCATCCAGTTCCAAAACATCTCCGGAAGAAAGGATGAAAATATCCTTGCTGTCATATCCCAGAGACTTTACGATAGCCTCCTGGGCCTTTAAATGCTTGAATTCACCGTGAACGGGAATGCAGTATTTCGGCTGCAGCAAAGTGTAGATCAGTTTGATCTCCTCCGCACAGGCATGACCGGAAACATGCACATCCTGAAAGATGACATTGGCACCCTTCCGATACAGTTCGTTCATGACATTGGCAACAGCCTTCTCATTTCCAGGAATGGGATGAGATGAAAAGATGATGGTATCATTGGGCTTGATGGAGATCTTTTTATGCATGCCGTTGGCCATACGGGAAAGGGCCGCCATAGACTCTCCCTGGGAACCGGTAGTAATGAGCACCGTCTGCTCATCCGGATAGTTCCTAAGCTCATCGATGGAGATCAGGGTGTTGTCCGGCACATCCAAGTAGCCCAACTCGGAAGCCGTGGTAATGATATTTACCATGCTCCTGCCTTCCACCACTACTTTCCTGCCGTACTTGTGGGCAGAGTTGATGATCTGCTGCACCCGGTCCACATTGGATGCAAAAGTAGCGATAATGATCCGGGTATTATGGTTCTCGGAAAAGATGCTGTCAAACTGACGTCCCACCGTACGTTCCGACTGGGTAAATCCCGGCCGTTCCGCATTAGTGGAATCACACATCACTGCCAGAACTCCCTTTTTGCCGATCTCGCCGATCCGCTGCAGATCAATGGCATCGCCGAACACCGGTGTATAATCCACTTTAAAGTCACCGGTATGGAACACCACTCCCGCAGGGGTATATATGGCAAAAGCTGCAGCGTCCACGATGCTGTGATTGGTCTTTACGAATTCTACACGGAAGGGTCCTAAATTAATGGACTGTCCGTACTTTACAACTTTTCTCCGCACCTGGGAAGAAAGATTGTGCTCCTGTAATTTATGCTCAATAATCCCCATGGTCAGCTTTGTGGCATAGATGGGAATATTGATCTCTTTTAGTACATAAGGGATCGCACCAATGTGATCCTCGTGTCCATGGGTAATGAAAAGTCCCTTCACCTTCTCCTCATTTTCCACCAGATAGGAAACGTCGGGTATCACCAGGTCGACTCCCAGCATATCATCCGTCGGGAATGCAAGTCCGCAATCCACCACAATAATACTGTCCTCATACTCAAAGGCAGTAATATTCATTCCGATCTGCTCCAATCCGCCTAACGGAATGATACGCAATTTGCTGTTTTTAGAATTACTCAAAATATCCTCCTTAATTCACTTTTTCCGTTCAATTTTCCACGATATCCGTATCAATGAGCAATTCCTGAAACACCGAAAGCAGTGCATCCCACTCGGCATCATCTTCGACGAATTCATAGGTTTCCTCCTCATCGTCCGAAGCGACGCACTTTAAAATCGTGGCATCCCCCTCTACATCTTCCGATAGGTCCGGATCTTGTTCCGATACCATCAGATATCTGGTTCCGTTTAACTTAGTTTCTTCTATCACAAAAAAGGAAAGAACTTCTCCTTCTTCTGATTCAAATGCAATCTTTTCCATCTTGATCCATCCCGTTTTTGTCTAAATAGCCCTGCAGGATCAGCATAGCGGCTATCTCATCCACGTATTCTTTTCTGTGTTCTCTGCGAATGTCGGACTCCATCATGATCTTGTCCGCCATTACCGTAGTCAGTCTCTCATCCCAAAGGATCACAGGTAACGAAAAACGGCGCTCCAAAGACTCTTTAAATGCAATGGTCTTTTCAGCGCGCTCTCCTTTAGTACCATTCATATTTTTAGGGAAACCCAGAACTATGGTCTGTACCTGATACTGCAAGATCAACTCACCGATCCGAGCAAGGGTCTTGCGTAATTGATTTTCCTTTTGACGTCGGATGATCTCCACTCCCTGTGCGGTCATCCCCAGCGGGTCCGAAACAGCCACGCCTACCGTCTTTGAGCCGAAATCCAAACCCAAAATCCGTTTTTCTACCATAGAGAACCGATTATTTCCACCCTTCGGATTTGATGTATTCCTTCAAAAGTTCCTCCACCAGTTCGTCACGTTCTACCTTCATGATCAGGCTTCTGGCATTTTTATGACTGGTGATGAAGGTGGGATCTCCGGACATCACATACCCCACGATCTGATTCACGGGATTGTATCCCTTTTCAGTCAGAGCTTCATATACATTGGCTATGATCTCTTTTACGGAAACACTATTGTCCGTTTCCACTTTAAAGTATTGTGTATGATTGATATCCGTCATAACTAACCATCCTCGTGTTGTTGCATTATCAATGCTTATTTTAGTCTAATTTTCTTCAAAAGTAAAGAATTCAAACGTCATAATATCCGGCTTTAAAAACCCGGTGATCCTGCCGGTATGCAGGGTATTCTTAAGGTTTTTGTCCGATCTTACAGCCACCCGGACATACTTTTCGGTAAAGCCGGTCCAATAGTTTTCGCCATCGATCACGGTCTCTTCCTCAAAGAGGACCGCACATTCCCTTTGGATCTGACGGGACCGGAAATCATGCGCCAACTCATTACCCAGGGCGATCAGCTTGGCACTTCGCTTTTCTTTTTCGCCTTCCGAAAGTTGTCCCTCCATTTCTGCGGCGCGGGTTCCCTTCCGCTTGGAATACTTAAACACATGCATCTCGTAAAAGGCGATCCTTTGTACAAAATCCACGGTGGCGTCGAATTCCTCCAACGTCTCCCCGGGAAACCCTACGATAACATCCGTGGTAATGGCAGGATCCGCAAAATAAGTACGCAGCCGTTTGCATCCCTCTTCAAATCCTTTGGTGTCATATTTCCGGTTCATCCGTAAAAGTGTAGCATCGCAGCCGCTCTGCATGGAAAGATGAAACTGGGGACATACCTTTTTTAATGCGGATAGTCTCTTGCAAAACTCCTCTGTGCAGACCTGGGGTTCCAAAGAGCCCAGCCGGATCCGCTCGATACCGGGGATCTGTTCCACCGCTTCGATCACATCGATAAACTCCGCCTCTTCCGGTATATGGTACGAAGTGACATGGATCCCCGTTAGTACCACCTCTTTGAATCCGTTTTGTGCCAGGCCTCTTACTTCGGAAAGGATACTCTCCATGTCCCGGCTTCTGACGCGCCCCCTGGCGTAGGGAATGATGCAGTAGGAACAGAACTGGTTGCAACCGTCCTGGATCTTTACAAAAGCTCTGGTGTGTTCCTTTGGCAGGATGCGGAACAGTTCTTCATATTCTGGCACTCCGTCATTGATATCATCGATCAGGGCTTCTTTTCTACAAGAAATACGGAATGCATTGATCTCTTCCACCAGACGATGCTTTTCGTTATTTCCGATCAAAATATCACAGTCAAAATCTTCGGGACTTTTTCCTGCCATGGTGGCCGTCTGCACGTAGCATCCCGCTGCCACCACAATGGCGTCCGGGTTTTTGCTCTTTGCCCGGCGGATCATCTGCCGGGATTTCCGATCGGCGATATTGGTAACGGAACAGGTATTGATCACATATACGTCCGCCTCTTCAGAAAAAGGCACGATGGTATATCCGTCATCCCTTAACAGCTGTTCCATGACTTCGGTTTCGTATGCGTTTACCTTACAGCCCAGATTGTGCAGTGCCGCTTTTTTCATCCGCCTTCCTTTCCCCGGTGGCCTGATTGACTTTTTAACATTTTTGCATTAGGATAAATCCTGAAGAAAAAACTATATTTTGCAGGAGGATAAATCAAATGAAGACAGTTAAAATCTCTTTGAATTCTATTGACAAAGTAAAATCTTTCGTAAATATCATCAGCCAGTATGACAGTGATTTCGATCTGATCTCCGGCAGATACGTCATTGATGCAAAATCCATCATGGGTATCTTCTCTTTGGATCTGTCCCAGAATATTGACCTGACCATTCATGCAGACAATGATACGGAGATCTTAGATTCCATCAGAGAATTCATCGTATCCTAAGGCGTTACCGTAATGGTTTCCGTACTTGCTACAGCTGTTTCAAAAAGCTCGTCGATCTTATCGGCGAGTTTTTTTTCGGATTTTTCGATCACTTCCAGCCGAGGTTTGGTCACCGGATGCTTGGCCACAAAGATGGTACAGCAATCCTCATATGGCAGAATGGAGGTCTCATA
>JAIKZU010000049.1 GCA_024681985.1 Lachnospiraceae bacterium
TTTGTGCCAACAACGACGGAATCCGCCATTGTCATGAATTCCATCGCCCGAACTTCCAGAGATGGCGCCGCCAGCAGACCAAACGCCATTACTACCGCAAATACCAGACAAAACTTGCGCGTATACTTGCTTTTGATTCCGATCTTTTTCATTCTCTGCTCTCCTCGATCTTTGTTTTTCCGAAATATGCTAATACGCCGGCTACTGTCTTTCCATCCTGGATCCGTCCTGCGTAGATTTCCTCCAAAAGCTCTTTCAGATCCCAGGCTTTTAAAGTGATCTCCTCCGCAGGGTCCAGATGCTGCTCGGCTACTTTTTTTACATTCATGGCCAGATAGACATCCACCATCTCATCCGTAAAAGCAACGGTGGTCTTTAGGGACAAAAGCTGTGTCAGATCATCATCCTCACAGTTGTATCCTGTTTCCTCCAAAAGCTCCCGCTTTGCCGCTACGATGGTAGGCTCTTCCACATCATCCCGGCAGCCGGCAGGCAGCTCCCAGGCAAATCGCTCCAGAGCCGGACGATACTGCCGTACCAAAAGGATCTTTCCGTCAGGAAGCACAGGCACCACTGCGGCGGCACCCATCCGATGATGGATGAAGTCCCATTTTTCCAACTTGCCGTTCGGCAGCTGCATCTCATCTTCGTAAACGTCCACGATGGCCCCTTTTCTCACCAGCGTGCGTCCCACTCTCTCCACATGTGCCATAACTACTCCTCTCCCGGCTCTTCCGTCGCCAAAGGATCTTATTTGCGCGACTGTGCATCAGCCGCCTTGATCATGTCATAAAAAAGGAGACAGAAGAACCGTCCTCTGTCTCCAAAATTCGTTATTTGTTTTTGCATCGACCCTGCAAAGAAGATTTATCTACTTCGCAACGTCTGTCACACGTGATTCACGAATGACATTGACCTTGATCTGGCCCGGATACTGCAACTCGTCTTCGATACGCTTCGAAATGTCGCGTGCCAAAAGCACCATATCCGCATCCGATACCTGTTCAGGAACTACCATTACACGAACTTCTCTACCAGCCTGAATGGCAAATGATTTTTCAACGCCCTTAAAGTCGTTGGTGATCTCTTCTAACTGTTGAATTCTGTTTGTATATGCGTCTAACGTCTCACGTCTCGCACCGGGTCTCGCCGCACTGATGGTATCAGCTGCCTGTACCAATAATGCGATCATGGATTCCGGTTCAAAGTCCCCATGATGAGCCGCCACCGCATTTGTGATCAGCGCAGACTCTTTGTACTTCTTACAAAGTTCTACACCTAACTGTACGTGGCTTCCTTCCTGTTCGTGGTCCACGGACTTACCGATATCATGTAAGAGTCCGGCACGCTTTGCCAAGCGAACGTCCTCTCCCACTTCGGCTGCCAAAAGGCCACACAGATGTGCCACTTCGATGGAATGCTTTAAGGCATTCTGACCGTAGCTGGTACGGTACTTCATACGACCCAAAAGCTTGATCAGTTCCGGATGGATTCCGTGAACTCCCACTTCCAAAGTGGCTGCCTCGCCTTCTTCGCGGATCGTCTGGTCGACTTCTTTCTTTGCTTTCTCGACCATCTCCTCGATCCTCGCCGGGTGGATACGTCCATCCACGATCAGCTTTTCAAGAGCGATACGCGCGATCTCGCGACGTACCGGATCAAAAGCGGAAAGTACGACTGCTTCCGGTGTGTCATCGATGATCAGTTCCACACCCGTCATGGTCTCTAACGTACGGATATTCCGTCCCTCACGACCGATGATGCGTCCCTTCATCTCATCACTGGGAAGCTGTACAACAGAAATCGTAGATTCTGCAACATGGTCTGCAGCGCACTTTTGAATGGCGGTAACTACGATGTCCTTTGCTTTCTTATTTGCTTCATCCTTTGCTTGTGCCAGGGATTCCTTCACAAGCTTTGCCGCATCTACACGGCAGTCTTCTTCAACAGTTTGCAGTAAAAATTCTTTTGCCTGTTCGGAGGTTAAACCTGAGATTCGTTCAAGTTCCTGTACTCTTTGTTGATTCAGCTTCGCAACTTCCGCTTTGTCACGCTCCAACTGCTTTTCTCTGGCATTCAAGCTCTGTTCCTTACGCTCCGCATTCTCAAGCTTCCGGTCGATATTCTCTTCCTTCTGCTGGATACGGTGCTCGGACTTGGAAACTTCAGCCCGGCGTTCGCGAATCTCCTTATCAAGTTCGTTCTTTGTGCGAATGGATTCTTCCTTCGCCTCTAAAAGAACTTCCTTCTTCTTCGTCTCGGCGGTCTTTACCGCTTCGTCGATGATTTCGCGAGCCTTCTCCTCTGCACTACCGATCTTCTTTTCAGCGATCTTTTTCTGGTAGGCATTGACAATCACAGCTGTGACAATGGCGGTAACGATAGCTGTAGCAATCACTGCTATAATTACCTGACCCACAAGGAGCACCTCCCTAATATAAAATTGTATCGCGTATTGCATTTTTAATAGTAAAATAGATTTACTACTATATACAACCAGCACGGTGGATCATACTTTAACCCACCGTGCTATATTTTACCTTTTTCACTTCGATCTGTCAAACCAGACCTTTTCAAAAGCCTCTGCCGGCAAAGGCCGTCCGAAATAGTATCCTTGGATCTGCTCGCAGCCCAATTCTCTTAAGATCTTAAGCTGCGCCTCATCCTCCACGCCCTCGGCAATGGTGTGCATGTGCATTCCCTTTGCCATGAAAATAATGGATTCCACGATCACCCGGGCATTTTTGTTGGTCACCAGGTTATCAATGAGTTCCTTTGCGATCTTTAATCGATCATAGTCAAAGACTACCATATTCGCAAAGGATGCATATCCGGTACCGAAATCATCAATGGAAAAGGTCATTCCCTCTTTTCGCAGTGTCTTTAGATTCTCATTGTTATAGAAGGTAAGATTCGTCGCCACGCCTTCCGTAAGCTCGATATCCAGCCACTGGGTGGGAACCTCCAGAGCATCCTGTACGCAAAGGAACTTGGTGGCAAACTCCGGATCCCGCATCTGCACCGGGGATACGTTGATCCCCATGGTATGGTTGGTATGATACCTTTCGTTCCAGGTCTTGATCTGCTGGATAGAAACACGACTAATCCACTCACCCATAGGGATCATGATGCCCATTTCCTCTGCCATGGAGATAAACTCCGCAGGAGAGACAAATCCAAGCTTCTTATCATTCCAACGCACCAGCGCTTCCATACCGATGAGCTTGCCGTCTGCCGCATTCACCTGCGGCTGGTAATACATCTGGAAAGACTCCGCAAAATCCACCTCCTGCAAACGCCGTTCGATCTGTCGCATGCGGTTCATCTTCGGCGCGATCTCCATATCATAGTGGGCATATGCCGTCTTTCGGGAGGTATGTTTAATGGAGCCACGGGCGATCTCAGCGTAGTTGATCATCTCGTAGATATTCATAGTATCCCAGGGATAGGAAGCAATACCGATGTTTGCGATCAGATGAAAACGGACGCCGTGGATCTCTATGGGATTATCCAGTGCCTGTGCCAGATTTTCTGCCAGTATATTGATCTCATCATAATTGGGGATCCCTCGCAGGATCAAAAGAAATTCATCTCCTCCGGCACGGATGGCTTCCTTCTCATAGGTGGAAAAACCGGACAGACGTCTGGCAACCTCCATCAAAGCCAGATCCCCCACTCCATAACCGTAGGCCTCATTGACAGACTTAAAATAATTGATATCCACGGAAAAAAAGGTCACGCTCTTTTCATAATTATCTTCCATCAGCTGCTCGAGATAGATGGGGATGTAGTTTCTGTTATACAATCCCGTCAGGGTATCGATCAGGGTGGATTCTTCCAACTGTCGGGAAAGGGCATCCTTTTCCGCCTGGGCATAGACCAGCTCTTTTTCTTTTCTCTTGTTCTCCACCCGGATCTTTTCCAAAAGCTGCTTTTGTAATTCGTAGGCCTGCTGGGTCTTCCACATCAAAAGATAGGCCAGGGCAGCCACCAGGATCATAAAAAGACTCTTATCATCAATAAGTTTTAACAGATAGAATATAAAAGAAACCGCCATGGAGCCAAAGCCAAAGAGCCAACCCAGTGCCAGAGAGAGTTTCTGATTAAACTCCCCTTCCGTAGTGGGGGTGGTATTTTTCATGGCAGGATCCAGTGTGGCGATCGCCAGCAATAGAAAACTCAGCAGATATAAATATCCTATATGATTAAGATGGACACTGGACTCCAGCACACGATCATACGCATGACGCAGATCACAACCGGCATAGATCAACAAAGCCACCAGTACCACATATGAACTCCAGGGGTGAACGAAAGGTGCCCGCAGGGATACGATCATGATCAGAACCGAAAAAACAAAAATAGGGGAAATAAAAAATACAATGGAAGAATAATCAAAACTATAGTTTTCTCCCATACTGATGATCAGCGTGTTACGGATGGTAGAGCGCATCGTCACACCCACCAGAACAGCAATGAGAAAGACATCCATCACGATACGAGCGATCTCGTGTCGGGAAAAATCAATGGTGACATAGATCGCTATGGATACACCGATGACGACACCAGCCAATCCGTGAATGTTCGCTCCCGCCCCGTGCATGGAAAGGCGAAACGGGGCCCCTTTGATAAGGACCGACAAATCTCCGATCATAAACAGGATCATGGCCAGGAAAAATCCAACCACGGGCATCCGATAGCGGGTCATATCTTTAACGGAAAGCATCCCTAGAGCCAGGGAAGACGAAAGCATCAAAACAGACAGTATTAAAAAGGCTCCGTCTGCATGAACGATCGAAGCTACAAAAGCTGCAATATAAAGCAATAATGAAAGTATCAGAAGAAGTTTTTTACTACCCGACAATGTCTTCATATGCCACCTCTGTATATGAATCCATTCTACTCAAAACAGGTCAAAACTTCAAGGCACTTTTCACGTCGGATAGGCTAAAGCCCCTGCCCAAAAGGAAGCGAAAAACTCGGGATCTCTCGCGGTCATCCGCCCGCTCGGGATCATAGTGCTTCTTGATCAAAAGG
>JAIKZU010000069.1 GCA_024681985.1 Lachnospiraceae bacterium
CTTTGAAAAGCACGACGGCACCACCTACAAACTCAGTGTCAGCACAGTCTACACCGATGAGACGGAAGAGAAGTACATCGTCGTCGTCATCACAAACCTGACGGAGCTTTTTAAGGTAAACGAAGCCTTTAAGCGATACACCTCGGAGGAGATCGCAGAGTTCGTCCTCCACACCCCGGAGGGGGAGAAGCAGGGCGGCACCTCCATGGATGTGTCTATTCTCATGAGCGATCTGCGGGGATTTACCGCCATGAGTACAAAGATGTCTCCGGACGGTCTGGTAACGGTATTAAACCATTATTTTGCCCAGATGTCTGCCATCATAAAAAGATATCACGGCACGGTCATCGAGTTTTTGGGCGACGGCATCTTCGTAGTCTTCGGTGCACCGAAACCCCATGAAGCGCATCCGGCGGATGCGGTACGCTGCGCCATCGAGATGCAAAACGCCATGGAAGAGGTAAACGCATGGAATGAGGAGAACGGATATCCGCCCCTTTCCATGGGCATCGCCATCAATTCCGGTGAGGCGGTGGTGGGAAACATCGGCTCCGATGCCCGTATGAAATACGGCTGCATGGGAGAGACCGTCAATATGGCGGGCCGTATCGAAAGCCTTTCCGTAGGCGGACAGGTCTTGATCTCAGAATCTACGAAGAAGCGGATCGCGGGAGAGCTTGCGATTCGGGATGTTTTAAACTTCATGGCCAAAGGCGCAAAGGAAGAGATCCCTGTGTACGACATCGCAGGAATAGGTGATAGTCGACTGCAGTCTGCAGACAAAGAGATCCTTTGGCAAAAAACGGAGAGCAGTGTCCCTGTTACTTTTCGACTGTTGGAGGGAAAAGCAGTAGTGAGTGAGCCCCTTCCCGGCACCATCACAAAGATGTCGGAGGATCATTCCCACAGCATCCTAAGGACCGAAACGCAGCTTAAGAAACTGACGAATATTGTATTGGATATCGGCGGCGATCTCTACGGCAAAGTGACGGATGAGACCGAGGCAGGCTATGTGATCTGCTTTACCGCCAAGCCTGACTCGTTTGAGGCTTGGTGCCAAACCGGGGGCTTTTGACAGAGGAGACAATACCCACTATAATAAGAGGGCATTTCTGCGTTCAGATAAGAAATCAATATTTTACCATTATAAATCAAGAAACAACGGAGGTTACACATGGCAAAAAAAGCACTTATCACAGGTATCACAGGTCAGGACGGAAGCTATCTGGCAGAGTTTTTGCTGGAGAAAGGATATGAAGTGCACGGCATCACCCGTCGTATTTCCATTTCCAATACAGCCCGTATCGATCATCTGATCGCTGCGAATTCCATCACGTTACATGATGGGGATCTTTCCGATTCCAACAGTATCTACCGGATCATTAACGAGGTCCGTCCCGATGAGATCTACAACCTGGCAGCACAGTCTCACGTTCAGAATTCCTTTGATGTGCCGATCTATACCGGTGATGTAGACGCCATCGGTGTACTTCGTATTTTGGATACCGTACATAATTTAGGCATGGACAAGACCTGCAAGATCTATCAGGCTTCCACTTCCGAATTGTACGGACAGGTAGAGGAAGTTCCCCAGAATGAAAAGACACCCTTCCATCCCTTCAGCCCCTATGCGGTGGCGAAGCAGTACGGCTTTTGGATGATGCGGGAGTATCGCGATGCTTACGGACAGTTCGCTGCAAACGGAATTCTCTTTAATCATGAGTCCGAGCGCAGAGGCGAGACCTTCGTGACCAGGAAGATCACGCTGGCTGCAGGCCGTATCAAAGAAGGATTACAGGAATGCCTGTACCTCGGAAACTTAGACTCCAAGCGTGACTGGGGTTATGCAAAGGATTATGTAAAGTGCATGTGGCTCATCCTCCAGCAGGACAAGCCGGATGATTACGTTATCGCCACCGGCGTACAGCACACTGTGCGGGAGTTCGTCACCCTGGCTTTCTCCCATGTAGGCATTGAGCTTGAATGGCAGGGCGAAGGCATCAATGAAAAGGGTATCGACAAAGCCACCGGCAAGACCGTGGTTGCCGTATCCGAAGCCTTTTATCGTCCCACCGACGTCGTAGACCTCTGGGGTGACCCCACCAAGGCCAAAACCGAACTGGGCTGGAACCCCCAGGAAACCTCCTACGAAGAACTTGTCGCTATCATGGCCGACCATGACTGGAAGTTGGCGAAACGCGAAAAAGAGATGGCTGATTAAAATTCTATACGCCAGTCAAAATTCACAAAAACGCTCAGACTACGCTATCGCCCTGTCCTCACGTAACGGTACTAAATTCGTGCTTCGCACTCATTAAGTGCCGACGTTGCGGAGGGTCTTCGCTGTCTTTTGTGACATTTTGACTGCCTTGATGAAGTATTCTAATTGTTTGAGAGAGATGCGCGAAATAATATGCTTCAACGAAGGGACCTGATTTTACATCGGCACTTAACGAACGAAGTGAGTTTAGTACCGCTATGTAAAATCAAGAGTGCGAACGTGCCCGAGTGAAGCATTTATTTCGGGCATCGGAGAAGAACTGTATGAAATGTATCATCCTTGCAGGCGGTTCCGGCAACCGCCTGTGGCCTTTATCAAGAAAAAACTACCCCAAACAATTCCTGGACTTCGGCAACAACACCTCCATCTTCCAGGAAACCATCACCCGCAACATCCCCTTCTGTGATGCCTTCTATATCATCACCAACGAGGCATACCAGTCCATTGTTGAGGGCCAGATGCAGCAGTTTCAGGGGATCGATTATCACATCTTTTTGGAAGAAGAAGGTCGGGGTACGGCTCCGGCCATTTATCTGTGCTCTCTTTTGATCGGAGACGAGGAGGATGTGTTCATCCTGCCCTCCGACGTGGTCATCGAAGGAGAGAACTATTCCGATTGTATCTATCATGGCAAGGATCTGGCGGAAAGCGGTCAGATCGTGCTTTTTGGCACCATGCCCACCTCCTCCACCACTTCCTACGGTTACATCAGGTTTCGGGAGGAGAAGGTCACCCGGTTCATCGAAAAGCCTTCTTCGGAATTGGCGGAGCAGCTCTTTGCACAGGACGATACCTATTGGAATTCCGGTATGATCCTGGCGAAAAACAAAGTGCTCCAGGAGGAAATGAAGCAGTATGCTTCCCTGCTCTGTCGGAATCTAAAGCCTGTGTCGGATCAGGGAAGGCAGGTAAGCCCCAATACCATCCGCTACGGGAAGGAACTTTTTTCCGGTATTGAAAATGTAAGCATCGACAAATGCCTTTTGGAGCAGACGGACCGAATGTCTGTGGTA
>JAIKZU010000070.1 GCA_024681985.1 Lachnospiraceae bacterium
AAAAACCCGGGAAGGGAAATCCCAGCCAGGTGGAGAACAGGTTCTTATAAAGGTTCGGCGATAACGTGGCGATAGGGAAGTTTTTTAGACCCAGATGCCCGTTATTAACCTGCCGAAGGAGCACAAACAGGATCAGATTCATACCGATCCCCACCCATGAGTCGATGTGATCAAACACGCCTTTGATAAAACTGACGATCAGGATCGCCGATCCGATGAAGGTCAGGATCCCGAAGTAGATGGGATCCGAGGGCAAAAATACCATCGTTACCAGGGTCACCGCTACGCCGGCGCCGAAAACGATCAGACCATGCCGCAGGTGATGAGATGTCAGATGAAAACTGTAACCTGCGATGAGAATAAATGAAAAGCAGATAAACTGCTGCAGGATATATCCCTTTGTCCCGTTGTACCAGGGCATGGACACACCGTAGAGATTTACCAGATCCCAGCAGGTGTGATAGATGATCATGAAAACTATGGCTACTCCACGCCAGGTATCCAGCCAGTTCAATCTTCGTTTTTTGCTCGCCGCCATAGAATGCTCCTTTCGCACAGGCCCTTGTATCGTCAGCTGTGCTTTATTATTATACCATATTTGTATTGGAATCCCGCTTTTTCTATTTTGCAAGATTTGACTACTTTTTTTGCGGTGGTGACGAGCATTCCATATGGTACGAGCATATAATGCAACTGTAAACGAAAGAAAAACGTTTACAGGATAACAGAGAAAAGAAAGGAGATAGGTTATGAAGAACTTTTTTAAGGAAGCTTGGGAAGAATATGTAGAGCTGGTTGGAAAGTACGGCATGTATATGCGTTAAGATGCTTTCCCTTATGGGATGGCTTCGAAACATACATCATCCGATATCCCAAGAAGGGAAGGTGTCTGAGATCATCAGATACCTTCTTTTTTATATATTAAATGAGCCCCAGGGACGGTGGCAAGGGATCATTTTTTAGAAACCGTTTTCGAAAAAATGACCCCTTGACACCGTCCCCGGGGTTCACTAGAGTAGGCTATTATAAATCAAATCATACTTCCTATGGAGGATGTATCAATGGAAAACAAAATGACCGAGGGCAAGCCCCTTCCTCTGCTTTTAAAATTTGTCATTCCGATCCTGCTTGGTTTTATCTTTCAGCAATTCTACAACATGGTGGACACCGTCATCGTGGGCCGTTACGTAGGTCCCGACGCCCTTGCGGCAGTAGGCTCCACCGGTACCATCATGTTTTTGATCCTGGGTCTGGCCAACGGACTGACCACCGGATTTACGGTTTTGATCAGTCAAAAGTTCGGTGCCGGAGATAAAAACGCTACCCGAAAGGCTTTTGTAAACGGCATTCTGTTGGGGGCAGTCAGCACCAGTGTGCTCACCGTCATTTCCGTTCTGATCATGCATCCCCTGCTTCGGATCATGAATACGCCGGAGGACATCTACAATGATGCCTACGCCTACATCGTCACCATCTGCGCAGGCAGTCTGGCCATCATCTTTTATAACCTGTTTGCCGCATCTTTGCGGGCCATCGGCGACAGTCGGACACCCCTTTACTTCTTGATCTTTGCGGCGCTCTTAAATATCGTATTGGACCTTTTGTTCATCGTTAGTTTTCACATGGGCACCTTCGGGGCCGCTCTGGCAACGGATGTGTCTCAGGGTACTTCCGCCCTGTTATGTCTGATCTACATATACAAAAAAGTGCCCGTACTCCGTCCGCAAAAGGACGACTGGCACTTCTACAAGAAATATACGAGCAAGCAGTTGAACGTGGGGATCCCCATGGCGCTGCAGTTCGGTATCACCGCTTCCGGTACCATGGTGATGCAGGCCGCCATCAATATCTACGGATCCATCGCTGTGGGTGGATTTACGGCCGCAGGAAAGGTCATCAACTTAATGACCGCCGGAATGCCTTCTATTGGACAGACCATGGCCGCCTACACCGGGCAGAACTTCGGTCACGGCGATCTGGGCCGGATCCGCCAGGGAACAAAGGACGCCATGAAGATCTCCACGGTATACTCCGCCATCACGGCGGTACTGACGGTTCTCGCCCTTCCCTACATCATCGGCCTGTTCTTTGACTCCGGGGTGGATCTGGCACAGTACATGCCCTACGCAAAGACCTACTGTTACCAGTGCGTGATCTTCTATCTGCCTCTGGCTATGATCTTTATCTATCGAAATACCATGCAGGGCTGCGGTTACGGAAAGACCGCGCTGATGCTGGGCGTGATGGAACTCATCGCCCGACTGGCCACTGCATTTGTTTCCATGGGGCTCCGAAGCTATCCTCTGGCTGTGGCGGGAGACGCCGTTGCCTGGGGATCTACGGGGATCTTTGCCTGGATCCTGTATCTCTTCGTGATGAAGGAGATCCAGCGGAAGTTCTATCCGGAATGAGCCTCGGGGACGGTGGCAGGGGCTCATTTTGAGGGATCCGCGGGGACGGTGGCAGGGGCTCATTTGGGGGAATCTGCGGACGGTGGCACGGATCCGCACATGAAAAGTGCGTACATACAGAATACCGTCTTGGTTTCACGTGCGTTTGAGTGAGGCGTACATATCGTTTGAATATGATCCGGATACAGACACGAGTTGCCATGGATGGCAACGAGAGGAACTCTTGAGCCTGGACGGCGAATGAGTTCCGGTGTCGTCACGCCGTATCATGTGGATCTCATATTCTTACGATATGTAGCCAAACGGTGTAGCACTTGAAACCAAGACGGTATTTTTATGTACGCAGAGGTATGAAAAAATGACCCCGTGACGCCGTCGTCGGGGTTCAAAAAATGAGCCCCTGCCACCGTCCCCAGGGCTCAAAAAAATGAGCTCCTACCACCGTCCCCAGGGATCACCCGGACACAGAGCAGGGCTCATTTCTTAGAGCAGGATCGTGATATATCCAACAACAATGGCTACCAGAAGTCGCACCACCGTCAGGGGCAGGGCGCTCTTTAAGAGTTTGTCCGGATCCAGTCCATAGCCTACGGAAATGGCGCGGACGCTCACGGGAAGCAGAGACTCATAATTCATAGCCATACATACGGTGAACAGATAAGGAAGGGGATCCAGCCCCAGCTTCTGCGTCACTCCGATGGCGATGGGAATGGTCACTGCCGCGGATACCGTACTGTTGGTCATCTCGGAAACGACGGCGGCAAACACCGCAAAGATGGCCACGGTCCCCAGTCCCCCGGAAAGCGGCATCTTTGAGATCACACCGGCGATGGCGTCATTCGCACCGGAACCGGTCAGGATCTGTCCCAAAGCCAGGCCGCCGGCAAATAGCAGGAGCATCCCCCACATCACTTCTCTCTGGGCCGTATCCCAGTCCAAAAGCATCTGTTTGTCCATGCCTACGATGATAAAATTCAAACATCCCAATACCAAAAAGAGATAGGCTGGGATCAGGCCGGGTAAGATATCCGCATACAAGGGGCGCAGGAAAGAACCTAACATGGCAATGATAAACAGCGCCAGGCTGATCTTTTCATCCCGCTTCATGGGCCCCAGCTCACTGTAACACTTTTCAAAGTACTCCTTTGTCCCGCTTAAGGAAGCTGTCTTCATGGGGCGCAGGATCATGAGGAGAAGTATGGTAAGGGTGGCGATCACCGTGTAGGGAAGCATCCGAAGGATCCAGTCCACATACATAAACTCCTCTCCCGTAAAATCTTCGATGAAGGAGATCGCCGTGATGTTCATAGCTCCTCCCAGAGGCGTACCCGCTCCACCCAACTGGGATCCCCAGGCAATGGCGCATAAAATAGGCACCGCAGGCTCACAGGTCTTGATGTCCTTGTAGCCCGCCGCAGCCAGCATGGAAACTGCGATGGGGGTAAAGATGGCAACCACCACCACGTTGGGCATCATATTGGAAAGGATGGCCGCTGCCAAAAGCCACACGGCGATCTGGGATTTCATGGAAGGCCCGATCAAGGACAAAGCTTTTAAGGAGATCCGCTTGTCCAGACCGATCTTTGCCCAGGGGGCAGTCAACAGGCAGGAGCCAAAGATCAGAACGATACTGCCGGAGGCATACTGGGAGATCACATCCTCCATGGGAACGATGGAAAAAAGCGCGTTCACCACACCGGGAAGCAGGGCCGTCACGGTGATGTTCACCGGGCGGGTCACCCACCAGTAGATCATCCAGGCTGCCACACCAATCCCCTTTGCCGCAGTACCATCCGTCCAACCGGTGGCACTTCCCAAAAACCATATCGCCGCATACAAAAGGGGCCCTATGATCAGATGTAACATACGTTTCGTGGTACTCATTCTATCCTCCGAAAGATCCATACAAAGTCAAAAACTGTTTTGTTCACTATAGCACATAGCCACTGATTGTATTAATTAACAGTTTTAATTAATTTTCGTCTCATAATGTATCACAGAAAAATATTTTTTACAATACAGTATTTTTAAGTTCTGTTTAAGTTTCAAACTGTACGATAGACTCATCAAATGAAACACTCCTCATATAGTTCCATTTGATAAAATTTTTTCATATACTCTCCCCAACCGCCGGCCATCGCGTCGGCGGTTACTAATTTCCATACCCTGCTGCCCCGCCAAAAAACACAAAAGAAAACCGCCGGCAGATCATACTGCCGACGGGTCTTCCAAACAAATAGGTATGTGAAAAACAATCGTCCATGAGGGGGAGTTATGTTTAGATCAGCGCTGCTACACACTTGTCCACCTGGCTCATATCGGCTGTGGGCTCAAAACGGGCAACCACGTTACCGGTACGATCGATGATAAACTTGGTGAAGTTCCACTTGATATCGGGATTGTTCTTATAATCCTTATCAATCTTTGAAAGCATGGCTTTCATGGCTAAAGCTGCAGGGTTCATGCCGAAGCCTTCGAATCCCTTCTGGCTCTTTAAATACTCAAACAGAGGAAGCGCATTCTCTCCGTTTACATCGGATTTCTTCATCTGAGGGAACTGGGTATTGTACTTCAAAGAGCAGAACTCATGGATCTCCTCATCGGTACCGGGAGTCTGTCCGGCAAACTGGTTGCAGGGAACATCCACGATCTCAAAACCTTTTTCATGGTACTTCTCGTACATTTCCTCAATGTCCTTATACTGCTTGGTAAAGCCACAACCGGTAGCTGTATTTACTACCATGACTACCTTACCCTCAAAATCCTTCATGGAAACTTCGTCTCCGTTGGGTGCTGTCACCTTGTGATCATAAAATGCGCTCATGTCTGAATCCTCCTTAAACTTAAAATGAATTATGTAAATTGAACTCGTTAGTGATTTCCTTTGTTGTATGCAATTATATTGCGTGCAATGTTATTTGTCAACACCTTTTTGAAAAAAATTTTTCAGCAGCCATGAATCACACTAAAAATCGCGATCATGCCGAAGGATCCGGGCAAATATAAAAAGCGGGGCCTTTTCTTTCGGTCCCGCATTTATCATCTGTTTTATCTCCGGCTTTTGCCTGTTTTCTGCCCCCCGACGCAGCCGACCTCAGAGGATCATCCCCGATATCCGGTCTCCATCCGCTGTTCAAAATCCGTCACGGGAAGTGGTCTGTCATAGTAGAAGCCCTGGGCAATCATACAGTTGTTCTTTCGTAAGATCTCCACCTGCTCCTTTGTCTCCACGCCTTCCGTTACGCATTCCAGGCCGATGTCGTTGGCCATGGAAGCCACGTGCTTGTACATCAGCGCCGTCACACTCTGTTCGTCATCTTTTTTCTGGGGCAAAAATCCCCGATCCAGCTTGATCACATCCCAGGGGATCTCACGGATGAGGTTCAAAGAGGAATATCCCATACCAAAGTCATCCACCGCGACAGCAATGTCATTTTTCTGCAGCGCATTTACGATCTGCTTCAGGTTCTCCGCATGCACTTCGTTGGTGGTCTCTGTAAACTCAAACTCGATATACTCGTGAGGAATATGAAACTCGTCCACGATGCCGATCAGATGCTGCACCAGATCCACATCCACCAGATGCTTCCGGGACAGGTTCACGGAGATCCTGGTGACCGGCATGCCACTGTCCAGCCATCTGCGGATATCTTTGCAAACGATCTCCAAAATCCGAAAATCCAAGCGACAGATGTCACTGTTTGTCTCCAAAACCGGTATGAACTCTCCGGGAGGCACCACTTTTCCGTCCTGTATCCAACGGCACAGTGCTTCCGCCCCCACCACTTTTCCGGTGGCGATATCCACCTTGGGCTGATAGAAAGCATGGAACTCGTTGTTCTTTAAAGCTTCGGGAAATGCCATGCGGATCCGCTGGGTATGCTCTCTCTCCTGGGATTCGCTTCCGGTGGTGTACACCACATTCCCCTGCACCTCGCTCTTTGCCTCCTGTGTGGCGGTAAATAAAGGCGCCAGTATTTCTGCAAAACGCTCAAAATGAAATCCGTCCGGCAGGGGGAATACGCCCGCACTGGATGTGATCATGATGCGCTTTTCATGACGGGCATCAAAGATCACCGGAACACCGTTCATAACATTAATGACGTCATCCAGTTTCTCTTTTTTAACGGCTGCCACAAAGTTGTCTCCGCCGAGGCGGCATACCTTTCCCGCATCACCGACAGTATCCGTCATGATATCGAAATGACCCTGGAGCACAATATCTCCCACTTCCTTGCCCAGGTCACTGTTTACCAAAGTAAAATTACGGAGGTTGTACATCAGGACAGCATATCCGTCCAAACCGCTCTTTGCATAGATGTCTCCCAGATATTCCGTAAACTGCTTTAGGTTCGGATACCCCGCTTCATCATAAAGGGACAGCCGCTCCACCAGCTTTTCCAGACGATTACGGCTGATAAAGCTCACCAGTGCACGAAGCACCACTTCCAGCTTGCCCCGTTCCTCTTCCGTCATCTCCCAGGAATCTTTTGGTCGATAGAGCGTGGTCTTTGTCACCATGTAATTCTGGGTCACCAAACGGTGGGACATGATGGGTACGCCTTCTCTGCCATCGTCGTAATCGATCATAACCTCCCCGTCCTTCATCCGTTCGGCGGTGATGCTCTCATAAAACTCCGTGACACCCTTTGACAGATCAAAGAGACGGGAGACATCCCGAAGCACCTCTATAAATACTTCACGATCAAAGATCTCCGGACAGGTGATCTGTCGGAACATCTCCTCGAAAATGCGATTAAAATCTTCATCCTTGATATGCTGCATAAAAACCCCGCTTAGCCTTCCATAACTTAACTACTGCAACTGTTTTTACATCCTCAAACGATCGCATAA
Organism: Lachnospiraceae bacterium; assembly: GCA_024681985.1. Lineage (GTDB taxonomy): Bacteria > Bacillota > Clostridia > Lachnospirales > Lachnospiraceae > JAILEN01. The sequence goes on from JAIKZU010000070.1 coordinate 7,266, forward strand.
TGCCATCTTCTGTAAAAACAGATATAAATGGATTATACAACGGGACCCTCGAACAATCAAACTACTTCATCTTTTTGGGTGCATTTTCAGACTTCGCCAAAGACAGTACCCAGAGATAACTTACTGCTGCCAGAACCGATGCGATGAGGATAAAGAGCAGGGTCATAAGTTCCACGCTGACCTTCATACCCAGGATCACCACCAGCACCGTCAGTCCCATGACCACAAACATATTGGGGAGCAGATAAATGGTCACCCCGGCTCCCTGTTTGATCACTTCCACCTCGTTTTCCCAATCCAGGCGCATATGTTTCACGCCGCAGACACAACCCCAAGTCGTGGAAAAGAAACACAGGGCGATACCCAGGATCACAAACAGCAGCGTATCCACCGGGGATACTTTTGCGGAGATACACATGCATAGTGTCGAAACCACACTGACCGGCACCGTCAGGCACAGATTAAAGAGCATCTTTCCCTGCCATATAGTCTTTTTCTCGATGGGCATACTCTGCAGGATCCAGTAGTTCTTTCCCTCCAGAGAAGGAGAGCAGGTCGTAGTGGCCATCATACCAATAAAGAAATAGATGATGAAAGGAATGGCCGGCGTCAGGATCCCGGGATCGAAGGGCGCATTATCCGTCACCATGGCAACGATCCTGTCAAAGCCGACCACAAGGGTCGCCACCCCCAGGACCAGAGCCAAGATCTCCCCCATAGCACCGTTTACCATATAGGGCGTGGAACCGGTAAGCCGTTTGAACTCCTTGTAAGCGATGGTCCAAAGAAGACTCTTTTTCTTAACCGCAGACATCTTGTAGCTTTTGGCCGCTGCATGATTTTTTAAAGCAGAATTGATATTGCGATAGGACCGGCCCACGAACCGAAAGACCAGGGCAAATAAAAGGATAGTCACACCGGTCAAAAGGAGCGTCGATGAAATACTGCCCTTTGTCACAGCTTCCGCAAACCACCCGGCGGGCAGATACACCCCCGTAAACCGCTCCGTGGCCTCCGACGCATTTGTAAGTGTAGCCTGTGCTTTTCCGTTTTCAAACAGCGCTTCGACGAAAAACCGGGAAAAGAAGCAAAGGATCACAAAGACCATGGTCAGCACCGTCTGAATGATATTTGTTTTCTTAAATCCCGCACTGACCCGGGCCACCAAAAACCCCAAAAAAGACGCTGCCAGCATGGGAATGATGGGAAGGATCAGAGAAAGGATCACCCACAGCACACAGATCAAAATCCCCGGATGAGCAAAGATGGCATACCCGATGAGCATGGAAAGGGAAATGCTCAAATACCAGGGCAGGCTCTTTATATACATATACATAAACTTGCAGGCGGCAACCATGCTGTCCTCGATGGGAAGGGACATGAGCATGTCGTACTCCTTGAAATTAAAGAGGTAGCCGTTGGTGGAAAAAAAGGTAAAGAAAAACGCCAGGCCGCTTAAAAGCACCGCACATAAGGCCGGGATAGACGCCGCCATACCGTATCTGCCGTATCCCACACAGGCCACGATACTGTAAGCCATGATCATCACAAAGATCACAGCAACTCCCACCTGTCCCCCTCTGGCTCTTTTTTTCTTCTTTTTGTCGGTGGAGTATTTGATGATGTTTCGCCTGCTGGTGGACAAAAGCAGGGTCTTTAGTAAAATGAGGGCATTTTTCATTGGTCTGCCTCCAAAAAGGTTTCTTCCAAAGAGTGACCTTCCGTCAACTCCTCCATGGTGCCGGATGCGATGATCCTGCCCTGTTTTATGATGGCCACTTTATTGCAGAGTTTTTCCGCCACATCCAGGACATGGGTGGAAAAGAACACCGCGGCACCGTGGTTACACATATCCCGCATGATCTCCTTTAAGGTAAATGTGGATTTCGGATCCAGACCCACAAAGGGCTCATCCAAAACCATCAGCTTCGGTTCGTGGATCAGCGCCGAGATGATGGCCACCTTTTGCTTCATTCCGTGGGAGTAGGAACTGATCTGGTCTCCCAAGGCAGAGGTGATCTCGAAAGCCTCCCCGTATTTTTTGATCCGCTGTGCCCTCTCGGCCTCGTCGATGTCAAACACATCCGCCACAAAATTTAAATACTGGATGCCGGTAAGATTCTCATACAGATCCGGATTGTCGGGAATATAGGCTGTCACCCGCTTGCACTCCATGGGTTCCTTTTTTACGGAGTGGCCGTCGATAAAGATCTCACCCTCTTCAAAATCCAATACGCCCACCACAGCACGGATGGTGGTGGATTTTCCGGCTCCGTTATGGCCGATAAATCCGTAGATATCTCCGCTTTCCACGGTGATGTTTACGTTATCTGCCGCCTTTTTTCCTTCGCCGTAGGATTTTGAATAGTTTTTTATCTCCAGCATCTTTGTCTCTTCCTTTCTAATTTTGTCTCTTTTTCCGTAACTTGGGGATTATGATCAAAATTAGGATAATGACCAGAAATACTCCGATGATCAATAACAACCCATATGTATAAAGAAAATCGTACACATCATATTGATAGAGATGCCGGGAAGTATAATCCAGGATCACACCCTGCCTCTCTTCTTCCGTCAGGGAAAGGATCCCCTTGTTCAAGCGACTGATAATCTCCTCACTCTCCGGGGTCTTTACCGCACCCACCCGAAAATCCATGGAAAACATAGACAGGGGCTGTTCCGTCAGATCCTTATAAGAAGGCTTTTGCAGTACGTAACTCCATACATAGGTGTTATGTAAAAGGGCATTGACCTTGCCTGCACGTAAGGCCTCCACCTCTTCATCCACAGTGTCATAGAAGGTGATCTCGATGCCGGGATAAGACTGACTTACGGATTCCGCTCCCGCCCCGAGAGAAGTCAGCATCCCCACGTGAAGCTCGTTTAAGGGGGGCAGACTCCGTTTATTGGCGGTAACTAAAGTAAAGGGCATCTGAAAGATATTCTCCGAAACGATACCGGTCTTGCCTTCGGAACTTTTGATCATGCTTCCGAAGGGCATGAGCACGTCATAGGTCGCATTGTCCAATGCATCTTTTAATGTTGATTCTTCCACCACCTTAAAAGTAACATCGTACCCCGCCTTTTCCGATACGATGCGCATCAGATCCGCGCCGATCCCCACGATCTCGCCCGTATCCGGATCCTCGTAAAAAACCGGGCAGCGGTCCTTTGGGACGCCCACTGTCAGCGGGTCGCCTCCCGCGGCCTCCACGGTAATCCGCGGGAGGATCGTTCCACATAGCAAAAATGTCAACATCATCAGGACCGGGGCGATCCCCTTTTGGGTCTTTAAGATCTTCATTCCGGCTCCTCCCTTCATAGATCGAAAACAACAACTTTATATCCGAGACAGCGCCTCTTTTAAGGTCTTTAAGTCTTCCTCCGTTGTAGACCAGGCAGTGGCGAAGCGCACCACCGTGTGAGTTTCATCCTTTTTCTCCCAAAATTCAAAGGCCACTTTCTCCCGCAGCTTTTTGATCTGTTCGTTTTCCAGGATCACAAACTGCTGGTTGGTGGGGGAATCAATATGAAACTGCAAGCCCCTTTCCTTAAGGATGTCTTTTAGTTTTTCTGCCATATCGATGGCATGGCGGCTGATCTTAAAGTACAGATCATCCGTAAAAAGCGTGTCGAACTGCACACCCAAAAGCCTTCCCTTTGCCAAAAGCGCGCCCCGTTTTTTTACGATGGTAAGGAAATGGAGCGGCTTGTTCCCCTTGGTAAAGACCACGGCTTCGCCGCACAATGCTCCCACCTTGGTACCGCCGATATAGAACACATCGCAAAGTTCTGCCAGCTCCGGCAGTGTGATGTCACATTTATGGCTCATAAGACCATATCCCAAGCGGGCTCCGTCGATGAAAAGCGGGATCTCAAACTCCCGGCAGATACCGCTGATCTCTGTAAGTTCATCCTTTGTATATAGGGTGCCGTACTCCGTGGGGTAGGAAATATACACCATGCCGGGGATCACCATATGCTCATGACTGGCATCTGCGTAAAAATCCGAAAGATAACATTTCAGATCCGCGCTGCTGATCTTCCCTTCCTTTGCCAAAAGAGGCAACACCTTGTGGCCGGTGTATTCAATAGCCCCTGCCTCATGGGCATTTACGTGTCCCGTCACGGCAGAGACCACACCGGCATAATCCGGCAAAAGCGCAGAGATGATCACTGCATTGGTCTGGGTGCCGCCTGTCAAAAATTCCACATCCGCATCTTCCATGCCTACCGCCCGCCGGATCTTTTCCTTTGCACTGTCGCAATAACGATCGCTGCCGTATCCGGGGAGATGCTCCATATTGGTCTCCTCCAGCCGGCGCAAAATCTCCGGATGGGCTCCGGCAATATAGTCACTTTCAAACGATACCATGATTTCCTCGTAAACCTTTCTTCATCTTTTTTATGCAGTCATTATATAACACATTCACCATATAAGAAATAGGAGCCGGCGCATTTTCGCACCGGCTCCTGTTTAGGATTCATCCTGTTGTGTTTATGCTTCTTTCTTTTTGAAAGCCTTTACCAAAATTAGTACCAATAGTGCTGCGATCACGATATCCGCGATGATCAGGATCACCTTCCAGGGTGCCATTCCGGTGGAAAGATTCTCCGGATAGTAGGCTCTGGAATTTGCTACTACATAGAGGATGTTCTTTGCGGAATTCCGCATTGCCTGCTTCGCACCATTGGTATCGCGGAAGCGGACGTCATTGGTCTCGGTAGGATAGTTGACGAGCATCAGGTCCGTACCGTTACGGATGGCCTGGTCTGCGCTCATGTATCCGTATACGCCGAAGTAATCTGTCTCCACGAAACCGTTGAATCCCCATTCGTCACGAAGCACGTTGTTCAAAAGTTCGCTGCAGCCACCGGCCCAACGGTTTCCGATGTAGTTAAAGGAGGACATCACTGCCTGGCAGCCGGAGGCTTTTACGCAACGCTCGAAGGGACGGAGGTAGATCTCACGGATCGCCTGCTCGTTTGCCCAGGTACATACCATATCACAGCGGTTGGTCTCCTGGTCGTTTAAGGCAAAGTGCTTCATGTAAGCATATACACCCTGCTCCTGCGCACCCGCCACTGCAGCGGCTGCCGTCCATCCGGAAAGTACACCGTCCTCGGAATAGTACTCAAAGTTTCTTCCTGCAAATGCAGTTCTGTGAATGTTCATGGCCGGCGCATACCAACCGGATACATCCATCTCGTTTGCCATTTTTCCGATGCTCTCACCGAAACGATGAGCCAGATCTTTGTTCCAGGTGGCGGAGATCACTACACCGATGGGGAATCCGATGGAGCCCACGCCGGTGAAGTTATTATTGATGGAAGCGGGTCCGTCACAGTCGTTGGTACGAACCTTGCCGATGGAATCCACGCCGTTGGTCTGATAACCACCCAGGGAGATCAGAGCGTTCATATCATCCAGGGTTAACTGATCCATGAAGGTATCCCACTTGGGATCATCCTTGTCCAGACCCACCATATCGGAAAGGGTCAGACCGTTGTTGGCACCGACAGTCACATCCGATGCTGCGGCATCTTCGTCCGCTGCCACCGCTTCCGGTGTCAGATAGTTGCTGATGTTATAGAAACCTGCTTTGGCTTCTGCGGAAATCTCAAAACTCTTGGGGACTGCCGTAGCTTCGGCATAATTTTTAAATCCGTCTGCACGGGAAAGATACGTCACATCTCCCTCGGCAAAATCAAACTGATTGGTGGCCGTTACCAGGTCGGAAGCGTGGGTGTTCTTTTCTGCCGTTGTCACGGTGTAGGTCTTGGAATCCAAAATGTTGTGAGAATCGGAATTCACGGAAATGATGTAGTCTCCCGCATCCAGCACATATCCCTTGGTATCCAGGTAATCGTAGCTCATGAGCTCTTCCTTTGAGAAGGCGATGGTGACAGTCTCGGAAGCGCCGGGTTCGATGATGCCGGTCTTTTCGTAGGCCACCAGATTTGTGGAAGCTTTTTCCACACCACCGTTTTCATAAGGCGGATTGGAGTAAACCTCCACCACACTCTTACCTGCCACACTGCCGGTATTTGTCACTTCCACATCGAAGGTCAGGGCATCGCCGGATTCGGATATCTCGCCCATCTTCTGATCGAAGGTGGTGTAAGAAAGTCCGTAACCAAAGGGGTACTGTACCACTTCGTCGTAGTTGATCAGCCCTTCCGTTGCAGCGGTCTCAAAGAATTTATAACCCACATAGATGCCTTCCACATAATTTACGAAGGAAGGAACGGAGGTGGACTCGGTACCCGTAAATCCAACGGAGGTGTATTCAAAATCCGTCATGTTGGTGTAGTTAAAGTCACCGAAGTTGTTCCACCAGGGTGCATCGGACATATGATAGATAAAGGTATCCGGTGTCTTTGCGGAGGGATTTACGGCGCCGGTCACGATCTCGCCGAAGGCGGTCATACCAACGTGTCCTCCCGGAGGTGCCCAGATAAAGCCTTTGATCTGATCGTATTCTTTCACAAATCCACTTTCAAAAGCGTTCATTCCGTTGTAAACAACAATGACGTTGTCAAAGTTTTTGCATACGAGATCGATCATCTCTTCTTCACGATTGTCCAGCTGTAGGTAATGGTCTCCCGCATCCCAGTCGTTCCCCTCGTTTAAGGTATCATCGTACATGCAGGCTTTGTAGGTAGTACCGTCCTGATACGTTCCGTCGATGATGGCATTCATATCCTCCGGCAGATCCGCACCTTCTCCGCCGGGACGGGAGATGACGATCATGGCCGTATCGGAAAATGCCTTTGCATTTGCAATGAGCTCATCAGAGTAAGCGGATACATTGGGTTCCGGAAGAGTCCAGTCCTGGTTCCACATACCTACTACCGGACGATCCGGCTTGTAGTCCACATAGAACTGCGACAGCTCCTCATTGGTCTCGATCCCCGCATCCTTTAGGCTCTGCAGCAGGTTTACGGTATCATAGGCATCGTTTAATGCACCGGATCCGCCGCCGCCCAGCATAGGGTTGGTGGATGCCCATCCGAATACATTTAACTTGGAGCCGGAAGCCATGGGAAGCACGCCATCATTTTCCAAAAGCATGATACCCTCTTCTGCGATCTCCACGGCCAATGCCGTTGCCTCATCGGAAGTGGTCTCCTCGATGGTGCCGCTTCCGCTGACCAGATCCAGCATGGTACTCATGGGCCCCGTCAGGATCATATTGATACAGATGCATACGCCGGCGATGATACCGACAGTGGACAGCGCATTGATCCTACGCTTTGCAGGCTGCTCCTTTTTCCGAAAAGCAACCTTTACGATGATGCCAAGCACCACGATGATGGCGATGGCGATCAGATAAGGTTTGATGGTGGTAAGGACGCTTACCACGTCATCCATGTTGATAGACAGCATAAGTTTTTTCTCCTTTCGTTTTTATACACCCTCTACTCTTTTTTTTGCTCCACACTTTCAGGGAAAATGATCTTATTTACAACGAAGAAGATCACCATGGACACTCCTCCGTTCAAAACTGTGGTTCCGATATTGTAAAGCCATGCTCCTACGTACTTTCCGGCTACCGCAACCCAGATACAGTTGATGGAATTGACGATACAGGTAATGAGGATAAAAGCTGCCACATACCATGCGATCTGTTTCCCGGGTTTGTCATGATTGCGGAATACGAAGAACTTCTGCATGGGAAAGTTGATGCACTCGCCGATGACCATGGCGATCATGTAGGCGGTAAAATAAGCCAATCCACCATGGGCTTGATCGTATCCCAAGATATTCCATTCAAAGGTCTCTCCCGCCAGGGTAATGGGTATCCCCGGCCAACCGAAGGACCGATCTCCCAGGAATGCAAAGGCAGCCGGCAAAAAAGTCAAAAGCAGGTATTTAAAGACCGTGATCAGGTTGCTGACGATGATGAACAACCCGCCTTCCCGGACCCACTTCGCCGCTTCCGGATGCTTCTCGGCAAAATCATTCCAAAACTTCATGTTCTCTCCTTTCTACGAGCGGATCATTTTTTCAAACTTTTTATTGGCGCTCTTGTTTTTAAAGTAGCCGGAAATGACCCGTCCAAGTCCGGACCAAAAATGTCCGTTGATCATGGTCACAAGACCCTCTGCCATACGCATATCCGTTATGCCACCGGTCATTTTGCCGATGGCCCTAAATGGCATGTTATAGATAAAGAGGATGGTCAGATCCGGGATGCCGCCCTCTTTTGTTTTTTTCTCAGCCGCCGCCAGGCGCTTGTAAAGGAAACGAGCCAAGCCGCTCTTTGCATAATACAGCTGGCAAAACGCATCGTTTAAGCCCAGACTTCCGCTCCATTTCCCATCCGGAATGGAGTATCCCAAAAGGGCTTCGAATTCCCGATCCGACACCTCGCCGATGGTTCCCTTGTAGTAGTCTTCCATGATGTCCGTGTGATACGGATAGACACTGACGGTTCCCTCTTTTTCAATGGTGCCGGTCAGTTTTACATCCGCATCTAAGCTGCCGGAGGAGATCAGGATCTCATAGGCGCCGCCTTCGATCTCCCACTGATCTGCCTTGGTATTCCAGAAGCGGAAAGTCTTGTCATCGAAAGGGATGGTGACGATCTTTTCCTCACCGGCTTTTAAAAAGACTTTTTTGAAACCCTTTAATTCCTTTTTCGGTCGGAAGATCCTGGCGTCCTTTAAAGAGACATACATCTGCGCCACTTCTGCGCCGTCTCTGTCACCGGTATTTTTTACGGTAAAGGTCACGCCGTCATTGGAAACGGAGATATTCGAATAGGCAAAGGTCGTGTAGGAAAGTCCGAATCCGAAGGGATACAAGACCTCGATGCCTGCCGTGTCGTAGTAGCGGTACCCCACATACAATCCTTCGCGATACTCGGAGTTTTTCTCCTTTGCGGGATAATACCGATAGGCCGGGGTATCCTCCAACCGCTTGGGGATCGTCTCGTTCAATCGTCCGGAGGGGTTGACCTGTCCCGTCAAAAGGTCCAGCGCCGCTTTGGCTCCTGCCTGTCCGCAGAGATACATATGCAGCATAGCCTTAAAATGGTGGTGCCAGGGCATTTCGATGGCGCTTCCCGCACTGATGACTCCCACCAGATTGGGGTTTACGGAGGCCAGTTCCTGCATCAGCTGGATCTGGTTCTGGGGGATCCGCATGTGGGAGCGGTCCAGACCTTCCGACTCCGACACCTCATTCAACCCGAAGAAGTAAAGCACCACGTCTGCTTTTTCCGCCAGATCCAGGGCTTCCTTTTTCATGGCGGCATCTTCCGCGCCGCTTCGGGCATATCCCTTTGCCATGCCTACAATCTGCAGGTTGTAAGCGGCTGCCGTATCACTGACTGCCTCTACCTTTGTGGGATTCACCAGAGATGATCCGGCTCCCTGATAACGGGGTTCAAAGGCAAAGTCTCCGATGATGGCCACCTTTGTCCCGGGTTTTAGGGGAAGCATATTGTTTTCGTTCTTCAAGAGCACTGCGCTTTCCGCGGATGCACGCCGGGCCAGGGCATGATGTTTTTCTTCGTCAAATGCCTGCGGCCGGTTCTTGGCCTTTTCCGTCAGGTCCAGGATAGCGGTCAGCATTCTCTCTGCTGCCGCATCCACCGCATCCTCGGAGATCTTTCCGGATTTAACTGCCTCCACCAGTTCTCTGGCGGATCCCAGTCCCGGGTTCGGCATCTCCAGATCGCTTCCGGCTTCCACTCCCAAAGCGTGATCGTTGGAAGCACCCCAGTCCGTGATGACGATGCCGTCAAAGCCCCAGTCATCCCGCAGGATATCTTTTAACAGGTGTTTATTTTCATTGGCGTACTCGCCGTTGACCCGATTGTAGCTGGACATGATGGCCTTTGCGTGACCTTCTTTTACGGCGATCTCAAATCCCGTCAGGTAGATCTCCCGGAGGGTGCGCTCGTCCACCACTGCGTTCATGGCCATGCGCCGCTCTTCCTGAGAATTTACCGCAAAGTGCTTGGGGCAGGCATACAGGCCTCGGCCCTGAATACCGCGAGCGTATGCTGCTGCCATTTTCCCGGCCAGATAGGGGTCTTCGGAAAAATACTCGAAGTTCCTGCCGCACAACGGGCTTCGCTTGATGTTTAGTCCCGGGCCCAACAGTACGTTGACGCCCTGGACTAAAGCCTCTTCTCCCAAGGCATCTCCCAGTTCCTCCCCCAGAGACTCATCCCAACTGTTGGCAATGGTAGCTGCGGTGGGAAAACAGGTGGCCTTTAAAGACTCGTTCAATCCCAGATGGTCGCCTTCGCCGGCCTGCTTGCGGATACCGTGGGGTCCATCGGAGCAGTAGATGGAGGGGATATCGTACTGGGGAAAATCCCAGGTTTCCCACTCTCCCTTGCCTTCAAGGATGGCCGCCTTTTGTTCCAGCGTCATTTTCTTAACCAATTCTTTTGGATTCATTTCATTCTCCTCTTTGTATGCACCATGAGGTGATAACGGGTGTGTCACTTCTTGTGAGTATAAAAATAGCACAGAGAAAATCTCTGTGCCGTTTTTGTCATAAACTGTCGATATTTGTCCTGAACGGTGAGCCCTGGGGACGGTGGCAGGGGCTCATTTACTCCGGGCGCGGTAGCAGAATGCTCAGTTCAAACCAGTTTTCTTTCAATTCATATTGGGCGTGACCCTTGTATTTTTCCACCGTGTAATTGATAGATTTGATACCGAATCCATGATTCTGCTTGTCCTGTTTTGTGGTTTGAGGGAAATTGTCGTTGATCTCCGGCACTTCCTCGATGTAATTGGCAAACCGGATCAGCACAAAGTTCCTCTGGGAAGATACGGACATGTGGATCAGACGTTTTTTTTCGTCATGCACAAAGGAGGTGGCTTCGATGGCATTGTCCATGGCATTTCCGAAGATGGAGCAAAGATCCGCCACATGGATGAAATCCAACAACGCCCCGTCTGCTACGCAGGTCAGCTTGATCCCCGCTTTCCGACATTCCAGCTGCTTTCCGGCGATCAGCGTATCCAAAACCGTATTCCCCGTCTGCATCTCCGGCTTGAAGTTCTCCAATTCCTCCTCCATCCGCGAGATCCATTCCTCTCTTTTTTCCTCCGTCATCTCTGCCCGAAGACCGGCGATCTGATGCTTTAGGTCATGGTATTTGATATTGATCATGTCAAATCCGGACTGGTAGCCCCGGTATTTGTCGTACTGTTCCTTTAAAACGGAGTTAATGGTATTTAATTCTTTTTGGGCATTCATCTCGCAGATCCGCCCTTTATATGCATACAAAAGGATCACTCCCGTCAGATCCACCAGAGTACGTATATAAAAGATATCCGCCTCGATGGTGGCGCTCAAAGGAGTGTTCTTCGATACGAAGCTGATATTGGACACCGCAAAGATCATGGCGGTCAGCGCTGCCACTCCCACCAGTTCTCCGGTCTTTAAGTCGAAATACTCCAGGATCTCCCGGCCGGAATTCTCCATATAGAAGAGAACCAAAAACACCACACCGTAGGTCACCACCAAAAGTATCCCCTGGGCTGCCATACTGTCCGTAAAACTCAGTAATGAATTGGCCAGCTGCCACTCTAACGACGCGGCAAACTCCGCCATAATGATAGATCCCAGGGTATAAAAAATGACGATGCGTATTTCCGCATCCAGGCATAACCAAAGAAACAGGCCCATAAAGAAAAAGGCCAACAGCATCACCGGAAGCCAGAGGGGCTTATCCACGCTTTTTGTTAGCTCCAGAAACAAAGACTGCACCACTAAGAACAGAACGGAGAGCACTGCGAACTGTCGGTTTGTGATCTTCCTTTTTAATATAAAACAGCATGTCATACACGCCAGCCACTCCGCAATGGAAGTAAACAGGCGGGGAATATCGCCGTAGAGTTCCATGATCATCCTCCGCTTACGCCTGGGTCTCGGAAATGTATTTCGTCAAAGCCTGCATAAAATCCGCTTTTTTGGAACGGCTGATAGGCAGTTTCTCCGCACCGATCACACTGCAGCCGTCTTCAATGCCGTCCACATATTTTAAATTTACCAAATACCCTTTGTTGCTTCTAAAAAAGCCATGGGCGGACAACTCGTTCTCGAAATCCTGCATCCTGGCGCGAGTGGTAAACACACCATCCTTTGTATGGAACGACAGATTATGTCCCTCCGATTCGATAAAATAAACGGAATCCGAACTGAGCCGCTTCAATCCGGAGGAAACGTTGACGGACATCTCGTAGCCGCTGCGTTTGTCCAAACGGGCGATGGCGCGATCCAATTTCTGGGAAAAGGCAAAGTATTCCACCGGCTTTACCACGTAATCCAGCGCGTCCACCTCATATCCCCGGATCGCATAGGAAGTCATATTCGTGATAAACATGATGACTACCTTGCTATCCATCTTTCGGATCTCTTCTGCCGCAGACATTCCGTCCATAAACTTCATTTGGATATCCATTAAGATGATGTCAAACTGACACTGAAAGCGGGATACCAGCTCATCTCCGTCACGATATTCCGTAACGTGTATAGACTGGCCGCTTTCCTTTTCGTAGGTTTCGATATATCCCCTTAACTGGGTTGCATAACTTTCTTCGTCATCTACGATGGCAATTTCTATCATAATTTTCCTCGAATGATATGGGTGGTGGTGAGCCCCGGGGACGGTGGCAAGGGGTCATTTTGCTCCTAGTGCTAATCCACCAGCCAGGTAGTAGATCAGCGCACATTCATTGTCCTGCCAGATCCTGTGACTTCTCTTTGCCACACAGACCAGATAGCCGAACACTTCATCTTTCCTTCGGATCTTTGCCGCCAAAACAGAGGCAAACCCGTTTTCTTTCAAGGAAGCGTAGAAAACAGGCGCATCTTTTTCCACCCGTTCCAAAGTACTCTCGCAGAACACGTCCTCTTCCATGATGCCGGCGATGTCGTCGGCCTTTGCCTCAAAGGAAGGATCGTTTACGGAACGCAGCTTGCCGTCCGACATCACATAATAAATGTCCTTGACCTGCAAAGCTTCCGTGACAAAGGGTGCCACTGCCCGCAGTTTATCATCACACCCCTCCGCTTCTTCCATGGTTTCCCGAAGGTTCGTCATCATGGGGAAAAAGCCGCGGTTGGACAGTTTTTTGATCTCAACGTTTCGGTGCTTTTCTTTGTCGTAAACGGTGTAACAGTTGCGGCCCTTGCTCTTTCCGACGTAGAGCATCTTGTCAATGAGATCGAAAAGTGCGTTGAAGTTGTCCGCATCCGCCGGGAAGGAAGCAGCCCCTGTCGTGGCGGTAACGTAGGAAGAGCCTTTTTCGAATTCCATGTCAAACCGCATCACATGTGATTTTTTATAGAGTCGGTCCATTGCAAAGGTCACGCTCTCCCGTGTCGTGTTGTGGAGATCGATCAACAGCAGCTCGTCGCCGCCGAAACGTCCCACCAGACCGAAGCCGTCCATGAACTTCGCCAGCCGGGAAGCCACCGTGACCAGCACCTGGTCTCCGGCGCTGTGGCCGAAAGTATCGTTGAAATATTTGAAATTATCCAGATCAATCAGGGCAAAGGTGAATGGCTTTTTTTCATCGATCAGGCTCTGTACGAACTTTACCGCATATGCACGGGAAAGGATCCCCGTCAGTGGATCCATCATTTCCTCCAAGCTGATATCATCCAACAATTTATCGAAAAAACGATAGGGCCGCAGATCTTCGATGGAATAGACCATATGCATATCACCCGCTCCGCGCTTTAACACATCCGTGACATCGATGAAACTGCCTACCAGGCCCACGATATGATTACCGTCATACAAGGGGCGCTTCGAAGCGATGATGTCCCTTTCCTCACCTCGGATCACGCATTTCCCCTGAACCTTGTAGGTACTCCGACCCGCCAGCACCCGCAGCTCATCCTGTTTAAAAGGCTCGGGGTCCGAATGCCAGCCCATATCTTCATCGGTCTTGCCGATCAAAACATCTGCCGATTCAAATCCGTAGAAATCCAAAAATGCCTGGTTCACTCCCAGAAAACGCCGCTCCTTATCCTTCCAAAAGACACAGTCCTGGGAAGTGTTGATGATGTTGTCAAAAAGTTCTACCGTCATTTCCATGATTTCTGCAAGCCTCCCACTCTAAGTCAAAATATCTCTCCAAACATTATATTACAAAGAACGGATTTGTAAAAACGAAAACTGCTGTCAGATCAACCGGTCACTTTTGAAAAATGAATTCTTGTTACGCAGATCTATTTTTTATATAATGTTGGGCGGACGAAAACCGTCGGAGGTTTGAAATACATGTTAAATTGGAAGAGTTTAAAGGAGAATCGAACAGGAAAGGCCATCCTTGCAAATATGGTGCT
>JAIKZU010000080.1 GCA_024681985.1 Lachnospiraceae bacterium
CGGAGTTTAAGTCATCTCCTTCGAATCTGGAAAAATTCATATCCGTTTCATCCACGCCGAAAGCTTCCGTCAGTTTCTTTAGGTTCTGCCGCTTTAAATAGTCTTCTTCGCCGTAGAGGAGATATACATTTTTTAATTGTCCGGACTTGATATCCCGATTGATCTCGTTCATAGTCTCATATGCACCGCATGTCTGGTAAATACATCATTTTTTACAGTCCCACTATAGCATAAAATCCCTTGACATGCTACGCAGGTAAAGGGTAACATTTTCAGAGGATTACGCATATATCGGAGAGGTGTTTCCCCGTCCGTAGCAGAGAAATAGAATAGGAATAGAATATGGCAGTTGACCAAAGTTTAATCAGAAATTTTTGTATCGTGGCCCACATTGATCACGGCAAATCCACCCTGGCAGACCGGCTTATCGAAAAGACCGGACTTCTGACGGAACGGGAAATGCAGTCTCAGGTGTTGGATAATATGGACCTGGAACGAGAGAGAGGCATTACCATTAAATCCCAGGCCGTGCGGCTGATCTACAAAGCAAAGGACGGAAAGGAGTACATCTTAAATCTCATCGATACCCCCGGCCATGTAGACTTTAACTATGAAGTGTCCCGCAGCCTGGCAGCCTGTGACGGCGCCATCCTGGTGGTGGATGCGGCCCAGGGCATCGAAGCCCAGACCCTGGCCAATGTATATCTGGCATTGGACCATGATCTGGATGTGCTTCCCGTGATCAACAAGATCGATCTTCCCAGCGCTGATCCCCATCGGGTCATTGAAGAGATCGAAGACGTCATCGGATTGGAAGCGGCGGATGCGCCTCAGATATCTGCCAAAACGGGACTGAATATCGAAAGTGTATTGGAAGAGATCATTCATAAGCTTCCGGCACCGAAGGGAGATATCAACGCCCCCTTAAAGGCACTGATCTTTGACTCCTTGTACGATTCTTATCGGGGTGTCATCGTTTTTTGCAGGGTATTCGAAGGCCGGATGAAAGCGGGAGACAAGGTGCGCATGATGGCCACCGGCGCGGAGTTTGACATCGTGGAAGTGGGATACTTCGGCGCGGGGCAGTTCATCCCCTGCGATGAGTTGTCTGCCGGCATGGTAGGCTATATGACAGCTTCCATAAAAAATGTACGGGATACCCGGGTGGGAGATACCATAACTTCTTCGGTCAAGCCCTGTGGGGAAGCTCTTCCGGGTTATAAAAAAGTAAATCCCATGGTCTATTGCGGCATGTATCCGGCAGACGGAGCCCGTTATCCGGATCTTCGAGACGCTCTTGAAAAACTGCAGCTGAACGATGCGGCATTACAGTATGAACCGGAGACATCTGTGGCTTTGGGCTTCGGTTTTCGTTGCGGATTTTTGGGACTTTTGCATTTGGATGTGATCCAGGAGAGACTGGAGAGAGAATACAATCTGGATCTGGTGACCACCGCTCCCAGCGTGGTTTACCGCGTGCACAAAACCGACGGAGAGATGATCGAACTGACGAATCCTACCAACCTGCCGGATCCCTCGGAGATCGAATACATGGAGGAACCGGTGGTGGATGCGGAGATCATGGTGACGTCCGAATTTATCGGTGCCATCATGGACCTGTGTCAGGAACGGCGGGGCGTATATGTTTCCATGGAATATATGGAGGAGACCCGGGCACTGATCAAATACGTGCTTCCGTTAAATGAGATCATCTATGATTTCTTTGATGCATTAAAATCCAGATCCAGAGGATATGCTTCCTTTGATTATGAGTTAAAGGGCTATGAACGTTCGGAACTGGTGAAACTGGATATCCTCATCAACCGGGAGACGGTGGATGCCCTGTCCTTTATCGTCTTTAAAGATACGGCTTACGAAAGAGGACGGAAGATGTGCGAAAAGTTAAAGGATGAGATCCCGAGACACCTGTTCGAGATCCCCATCCAGGCTGCCATCGGCTCAAAGATCATTGCCAGAGAGACGGTAAAAGCCATGCGAAAGGATGTATTGGCAAAGTGCTACGGCGGTGATATTTCCAGAAAGAAGAAACTGTTGGAGAAGCAGAAAGAGGGTAAAAAGCGCATGCGCCAGGTAGGAAACGTGGAAGTGCCGCAGGAAGCCTTTATGAGCGTGCTTAAGCTGGACAGCGACAACTGATCGTTACACATTTTTGTTTGGGGGAAACTTTGGTCTATGGAACTGTATATTCATATACCTTTTTGTATTCAAAAATGCAAATACTGTGATTTTTTATCCGGACCCTATGACATTGAGATGCGTCATGCCTATACGGACGCCCTGTGTCGGGAGATCCTCTCGGTAAAGGATGAGTTTTTCCATGAAAAGCTTTCTTCAATTTACATCGGAGGAGGTACACCCACCTGGCTGGAAGTGGCATACATGCAGCAGATCATGGATACGGTACATGCGGTTTTTGATTTCGCGGATGACTGTGAAGTGACCATGGAGTGTAATCCCGGGACGGCTGGCTTGGAAGCCTTTCGGATCTATCGGGACATGGGTGTAAACCGCCTTTCCATAGGGCTGCAATCTGCTCACGCAGAGGAGCTGGAATGCCTGGGGCGGATACATACCTTTGAGAAGTTCCTTCGGACCTTTGAAGCAGCCCGGAAGGCAGATTTTTCCAATATCAGCGTGGACATCATGTCTGCTTTGCCGCACCAGACACCGGAAAAGCTGATCCAGACCATCCAGGCAGTGACCCGTATACGACCGGAGCATATTTCCTGTTATGCCCTGATGATCGAAGAGGGCACGGAGTTTTACGATCTGTATCATGAGGATGTGGTGCGCAGAGACAAGGGGCTGGATACCCTGGATCTGCCGGATTCGGATATGGAGTACCGGCTTTACAAGATCGCACAAAAAGAGCTGGAGGACCGCCGGTATCATCGGTACGAGATCTCCAACTTCTGCCAGGAAGGGAAGGAATGCCGCCACAATATCGGCTATTGGAAGCGGATCCCCTATCTGGGAGTGGGGGTAGGAGCGGCTTCTTTATTAAAGGAAGTCCGTTATTCCAATGAACGGGATATCTACGAATACATCAAAAAGATCGGAAATCGACAAAGTGTCCATGTGAGTGAGGAGCCCATTTCCAAACAGGAAGCCATGGAGGAATATATGTATCTGGGGCTTCGCATGACAGATGGCATCACCCGGGATGAATTTTTCAAGGAATTCCATATCACGGTAGAGGCGGTGTTCGGTTCGGTGTTGGAAAAACTGGAAAAAAAGAAGATGATCAGACAGTACGGGGGTCGGATCTTTTTAACGGATACCGGTATGGATATCAGTAACCAGGTGCTTTCGGAGTTTATTGTATAAGAACTTTCTTCTTAAACTATTATAGAAATAATCTGTTGACAAACAGAGTGTAGGGTGCTAAATTATCTTTGAAGATATTAGCACTCTAATTTTATGAGTGCTAACAATCCCCAAAAAATAAGAGTTCGGTGATTTGAATGGAAGAATTAGACGAGCGAAAAGAGAAGATCTTAAATGCCATCATCCAGAATTATCTGGAGAGCGGTGAACCCGTCGGAAGCAGGACGATTTCCAAGTATTCGGATCTAAACTTAAGTTCCGCTACCATCCGAAACGAAATGTCGGATCTGGAGGAACTGGGGTATATCATCCAGCCCCATACTTCCGCAGGACGGATCCCTTCGGATAAGGGATATCGGTTTTATGTAGATCATTTGATCGCGCAAAAAGATCAGGAAGTATCCGACATCAAGGATATGATGATCGAAAAGACCGAGAAAATGGAAAAGATGCTGAAGCAGGTGGTAAAGGTCTTAGCCAATAATACACAGTATGCCACCATGATCTCGGCACCTGCCGTGACCGGCAGCCGTGTAAAGTTTGTCCAACTGTCCCAGGTAAATGAGCATCAGCTGCTTTCCGTTGTGATGATGAGCGGAAATGTAGTAAAAAACAAGCTCATTGAGGTGGAAGAACCTTTAGATAACGAGAACATGTTAAAACTCAACATGCTCTTAAATACCAACTTAAACGGCCTGACCATAGCAGACATCAATCTGGCACTGATCCAGAAGATGAAGGCTCAGGCAGGGGAGTTCGAAGATATCATCGAACAAGTCCTAAAGACCGTGGCGGAGACCATCGGTGG
>JAIKZU010000022.1 GCA_024681985.1 Lachnospiraceae bacterium
GGGCTTACCACGGAACAGGTGGATCTGTTCGACAGCTACCTCTATCGGAGCGGTATCCGGGGATTTGAAAAATATGCCCATATCTTTACGGTACGGCCTTCGGAATTTGAGGAGGAGGAACTGTCGCAGATCAATGAGATCCGAAGTATGCTGTATGAAGCCTTTGCACCGGTGACGGATATCTTTAAAAAGGACTCTACCGTTCTTGAAAAATCCGAAGGATTGCTTCGGATCATGGAGCATTTTTCCGTGGAAGAAAAATGTGCTCATGCCGCGGAAGAGTATATAGAGAACAAGGAGCAGGTCAAAGCCCAGGAGTACGGCCAGATCTACACAATGATCGCGGATCTTTTGGATAAGATGGGATCCATTTTAGGCGAGGAGCAGGTAAGCGTAAAAGAGTATACCGATCTATTAAGATCCGCCGTGGAGGCCGCAAAGATCGGGGTGATCCCTCCTATGGTGGACGGCGTGGTCATCGGGGATATCGAACGTACCCGACTGGAGGACATCAAGGTTTTATTCTTTATCGGCGTAATGGACGGGGCCATTCCCAAAAGCGGAAACGATGCGGGGATCCTTTCCCAGAACGAGCGGAACATTTTGGCAGAATCCGGATTTGAACTGGCACCGACCCAGCGGCAGCGTTCCTTTATGCAGAGATTCTATCTCTACCGGATTCTAACCAAGGCCTCCGAAAAGGTTTATATCACCTATCCTTCCCTGGACGGAGAAGGAAGTACTGCAAAGAGATCCTATCTGATCTCCGTGATCCTTAAGATGTTTCCCGCCCTGAAGGTGCAGACCTATATGAAAAAGGAGAATCCCCTTGTATGGATGAGCACCCGGCGGGAATGCAAAGATACCCTGATCCTGCTGCTTCGACAACTGGTTGACTACGGATCTTTAGAGGAGGAAAAAGCAGCAGCCCTCCACAGTCTGTTATCCTACTACGGAAAGCATCATAAAGAAGAAGGGGAGAAGATATTAGAGGGTATATTCTTTAACCACGAGACGGATGTCATCGCAAAATCCGTGATGTCTGCCATAAACGGCGGGGATATTCAGATCAGCGTCAGCCGCCTGGAACAATACGCCACCTGCGCTTACCGGTATTTCCTGCAATATGCTCTGTCTTTGCAGGAAAAGAGGACCAATGCCTTTCAATCCTATGATATCGGAAATCTCTATCATGAAGCCTTGGAGAGATTCTCCCAAAAGATAAAGGACAGCGGAGAATCTTGGTTTTCCGTTACGGATGAAAAGACGGCGTTTCTTTTGGATGAGGCGATCCGGGAAACCATGGAGCAGATGAAACAGACACAGGTGTTTGATTCTGCCAGGGATTCTTTTGTGCTTATGATGATGAAAAACACTTTAAAGCGGACGGTCTGGGCCCTCATGAAGCAGGTACGGGCAGGAAAGTTTGAACCCAAAGGATTTGAGGTGCAGCTGTCGGAGATCTCTTCCCTGTCTTCCCTGACCTATGAGCTGTCGGATCACAGTCGTCTTTCCTTAAACGGGGTCATCGACCGGCTGGATACCTATGAGACAGAAGATAAAGTATATGTAAAGATACTGGATTATAAATCCGGCAATAAGGATCTGGATCTTTTATCCCTGTATTACGGCTTGCAGATCCAGCTGGTGTTCTATGCCGGGGCAGCGGTGGAAGGCTTGCAGCAGAGTACGGACAAAGAGGTCTTGCCCGGGGCTATGATGTATTATCACATCGATGATCCCCTGGTGGAGTCATCGTCTGAGGACGGAGATATTGCGGATCGGATCCTTCGGAGTTTAAAACCCAAGGGGGAGATCTTTGCCGCGGACGAGGTGATCGAAGCCATGGATGGGGATTTTGCAAAAGGTAAAATCGTTGCATCCGATGTATATGACATGAAAAAGAACAAGGACGGCAGCCTGTCCAAGACGTCCCGGGTAATGTCCGGGGAAGATATTTCCACCATGATCTCCTTTGTAAAACATAAAGTCCATGTTTTAGGGGAGGCTATGGCTTCCGGTCAGATCGCCGTTGATCCCTATGCAATGGGCGATAAAAACGGTTGTACTTACTGTTCTTACAGGAGTGTTTGTGGCTTTGATCCCGGTCTGGATGGTTATGATTATCGTAAGTTGAAAAAGATCCCAAAAGAGGACCTGCTTGCAAAAATGAAGGAGGAAGAGGATGCCTGAGTTTACGACAGAACAGGATAAGGTCATCAATGTCAGAGACCGGGATGTATTGGTTTCGGCGGCGGCAGGCAGCGGAAAGACTACAGTTCTGGTGGAGCGCATCATAAAAAGGATCACAGATCCAAAGGATCCGGTGGATATCGATCATATGCTGGTGGTGACTTTTACCCGGGCGGCGGCAAAGGACATGCGGGAAAAGATCCGGAAGGCCATTGAAGAAAAGAGCATGGAACATCCGGAGGATCTCCATTTACAGAAGCAGTGCGCCTATATCTTTCATTCCCAGATCACCACCATCGACAGTTTCTGTAATTATCTGGTGAAAAACTATTTTTATACCATAGGGGTGGATCCGGATTTTCGTATGCTGGAGCAAGGGGAAAAGAAACTCATGGAAGAGGAGATCATGGACGAACTTATGGAGGAAAAGTATGCCTCCGGTGAGAAAGCGTTTTTGGATCTTGTGCGCACTTACTCCAAAGGCATCAAAGACAATGCCATTACGGAAATGATCTTTTCTCTGGCGGGGGAAGCCCTGACCAATCCCTGGCCCCATGCCTGGCTGGATGAAATGAATGCGGTGTATGACTACGAAGATTTGGAAGCATTAAAAAACAGTTTTTGGATACGGGAACTTGTCACATCAAAAAAAAGCGAGTTTGCGCCTTTCTATCGGGAATTCAAGACCTTGGAAAGCGAGTATCCCACCTCTGATGGAAAGCCCACCTATGAGAATGCCTTTCGCCAGGATCAGGCAAACTTTAAAGCCTTTTTTGAAGCGTCGGATTATGAGGAAATGGTGGATGCCATTAAAGTCATCACATTTCCCAATATCGGAAACGGAAGAGGAAAGGCGGATGATCCGGAGTTTCGTGCAAAATACAGCGCCCTTCGCAGCCAGTATAAGCCTTTTTTTGATGAATGCGCTTTTTTGTTTAGCGATCCCATCTGCCGTGTGGATGAGAGTATGCAAACCATCAAACCTCATGTAAACACGCTGGTGAGACTTACAAAGGATTATATCACTCGCCGGCAGGAGGTGTTGTCTGAAAATAACGCTTGGGATTTCAACGATATCGAGCACTTTGCTTTGGAGATTCTGGTGGACAAGGATAGCCTTACGCCTACGGAAGTGGCACAGGAATTAAGGGGGTATTTTGCCGAGATTATGGTGGACGAGTACCAGGATTCCAACGCACTGCAAGAGACCATCCTTCGTACCTTAAGCCGGGAAGATACCAAAGAAAACAATTACTTTATGGTGGGGGATATCAAGCAGAGCATCTATCGTTTCCGCCAGGCCAGGCCGGAGATATTTGCAGAAAAATACGAATCTTTTACGGATGAGGATTCCCTGCAGCAGAGGATCGAATTGAATATGAACTTCCGCAGCCGACGGGAGGTTTTAAATGCCACCAACTCCGTTTTTTCGGAATTGATGGATTCTGCTGTGGGAGGTGTGGCCTATCCCCCTAAAGTTGCTTTAAACTACGGCGCGGATTATCCCGAAGGGAATAAGGACGACTACCGTACGGAGGTTTTGATCGGCATCAAGGACAAGGATCTTTTGGAAGACGCGGACATGGAAGACAAGTCCGAACTGGAGGCGGTGATCATTGCCAAAAGGATAGCGGAGCTTGTAAAGGAGTGTCCGGTATGTGATAAAAAAACCCGGGAGCTTCGCCCCATGCGGTATTCGGACATCGCGATCCTCATGCGGGCGGGTACCAACGGAGAAAATATGATGCGGATCCTAAATGCGCGAGGGATCCCCGCTGTCGTGGAAAAAAAGACAGGCTACTTTGATGCGATGGAAGTAAAGCTCGTTCTTTCTCTGCTGCAGGTATTGAACAATCCCAGGGCAGATATTCCCCTGGCATCAGTGATGCATTCCGTGCTTTTTTCTTTTACAAATGAAGAACTTGCACAGATCCGGGTAGAGACACCGAAGGGACCCTATCACAAAGCAGTGTTTGCATATCGCGATGCACATCCGGAAGATGAAAAGATAAAGGCCTTCTTTTCCTTTTTGGAAAGGTATCGGCAGATGACCATGGATACCCCTATTCATCTGATCCTGCAAAGACTCTATGAGGAGACGGGCTATCTTTCCTATGTTTCGTCCCTTCCCGCAGGAGAGGTGCGCAGGGCCAATCTGCAAAAACTGGTGGATCTGTCCGTTTCTTATGAGAAGTCCTCCTTTAAGGGCCTGTTCCGTTTTTGCCATTACATCGAAGAATTGCAAAAATACGATACCAAGATGGGAGAGGCGGATGTGATCAGTGAAGAGGACGATGCGGTCTCCATTATGACCATCCACAAAAGTAAGGGATTGGAATACCCGATCGTATTTTTGGCGGAAGTGGGAAAGAAACTGGAAATGCGGGATGCGAAGGGGGACTTTCTGATCCATGCTTCCGGAGGTATTGCTTTGAATGAAGTGGATCCGGACAAGCGTACAAAAAGAGACCCGCTGTTTAAAAAGTATATTTCCGAACGGATCAAAACGGATTCTATCGGTGAGGAGATGCGTGTGCTCTACGTGGCCATGACCCGGGCAAAAGAAAAACTCATCATCACGGGTACCTATGAGGAAAATGCAATCCCGCAAAGAGCTGATGCACCTTATACCAATCTGGAGAGAAAAAATACAAAAGGGTATGGCAACTGGATGCTTCCCATCTTTATGCGAAAGGAAGAAACCTACGATATCAGGATCTTTCGGCCGGAGGAGCTGGTGATGTCCGACCTGGAAGAGCAGGCTGCCTCCGCCTTGATAAAAAAAGAGATCCGGGAACGACTGCATGGATCTGCTGCGGAGGATGTTTCGGAGTTGGAAAAAGTTTTGGAATATACATATCCCTACGAGACAGCCCATAAGTTTAAAGCCAAATATTCCGTTTCCGAATTAAAGCATAAAAAGATGGAGGAACTCTTTGAAGAGGAAGGGGAGATGCTGTTTGCCCCGGAAAAAGAACAGGCAATAAAAAAGCCTAACACCGGAGCCTTGCGGGGCAGTGCCATGCATCGTTTTATGGAGCTTTTTGATTTTACACGGATGGAGGAACCGGATGCCGTAGACTTACA
>JAIKZU010000098.1 GCA_024681985.1 Lachnospiraceae bacterium
GGCGTGCTGCAGGAACTCTACCATATGGAAGAGGGGGATGTGGCTGTGATCTTTCCGGAGCTGATCCATCACTATCAGGTGTTTTCCCCGGGGGAAAACCGTTCCCAAGTGATCCTGGCAGCCCCCTCCCTTTGCGGCGCCTATTTAAAGACTCTGCGGGAGTCTGCACCGAAGACCCCGGTGATCCAAAAGGACAAGGTACACCCGGATGTATACTATGCTTTTGAAGCGTTATACCGGGACTATCAGGGCAAAAAAAGGGACTCCTCCGCGGAGGTGCTGCACCAGGCCTATTTGCAGATCCTTTTGGCCAGACTGATCCCCTGTTTGGATCTGACGGATCGGAAGGCCATGGAGAGCGATGATCTGATCTTTCGCAGCGTTTCTTATATCGCTTCCCACTTTACGGATGAGCTGTCCCTGACGAAAATGGCGGAGGATCTCTATGTCAGCCCCTTTGCCCTTTCCCGGATCTTTTCCAAGACCTTTCATACCAATTTCAATCAGTATGTAAACAACACCCGGCTTTCCTACGCCACCTATCTGCTAAAAAACACGGACCAGTCCATTACGGAGGCCATGGAAAACTCCGGTTTTGAAAGCCAGCGGACTTTTAACCGGGTCTTTAAAGATACCTATCATATGTCCCCCCGGGAGTATAGAAACCGCGCCAAAGAGGAACTGTTAAAAGAGCAAAAGTAAAACAGGCATCGGATATGAAGATCATTGTGATACCAAAAATGTCTCACCGACAGTATGCAACTGTGCTGCCGGAGGAGATGCATAACAGAGAGGGACTTTTGCTGGGGGCCTTTGAAGGGAATTCCTTAGAAGGCATCCTGTTCGCCTTTCCCAAAGAAAAGGATGTCTGGCAGGTGGGACATCTGTTTGTGGTGTCGGATTCCGCCGGAAAGGGTCTGGGAGCCTCACTTTTAGAGGCCTGTAAAAGGGAGACGGCCTCCCTGGGGGCCGTGAGACTTACGGCGGAGTATTACGCTGCCGGGACGGACCCCAATGCCGAGGCCCTTCACCGATGTTTGGCACATGCCGGCTTTTTACTGTCCGGTGAGCGGATCGCCATGCAAAGCAGTCTGGGAGAGTTTAAAAAGGGACTCCCCGTAAGGAGAGAGGATCCGGAGGGGACGAAGCCCCTTTCGGTGATGGAGGATGATACCTGGAAAGGCCTGGGGGATCTGTTCGCTGTCGGACGCGTGCAAAAAAAGAAAAGCGATGTGCGCGCAACGCTCTATCCCAAAACGGAATATCATCCGACCCTCAGCCGTTTTATTGTTGATGAAAAGGACGGTATACAGGGGATCATCCTGATCCGACCCTATGTGGATTCCCTGTCGGTGGATTATCTGTGGTGCGCCGGAGGAGCGGGACTTATGATGATGAAGCTGATCCGCGCTGCCATCGGGGAGGCGGGCTCCCTTTATCCCCCGGATACAGAGATCACCCTGCATGCGGAAAACCCCACGGTGGCTGCCATAGCCGAAAAGCTGGCAAAAGGTCACGTTCGCACCATCGGCACCCTTCGGCGGTATGTCTGCGATCTGCCTGCGGTCGGGATTTAACCGGATGTGACCGGTGATCTTCTACAACCCCAGCAGTCGCTCCATGATAAATACAGCAATGCACGCAAACAGAGCCACCACCGGGAGGCTCTGTTTTTTGTACCCAAGGATCACGGCCACAGCAAATCCCACGGCAGCGGAGATCACGCTTTTGGTGGCATAAAAGATGGCGGGTACCGTCATGGCGGTAAGGCACGCATAGGGCACATAGTATAAAAAGCTGCGGATATATTTGTTGGTGATCTGCTTTTGAAACAGGGTCAGGGGCAGCATACGGATGAGGTACGTGGTGACTGCCATAAGAAGAATGTAAAAATAGATCTTCATCGCAGGGCACCTCCTTCCGCAGGTTTCGGATCATCTGCCTCCGACGGCTCTTCCCGGGGAAAAAGCAGAGCACCGGCTCCGGCGGCCAACAGGGTGGAGATGATAATGGAAAAGCCGGAGGAGACTTTGGCAAACAGGGGCACATAATAAAAGAGGCAGCTGAACAAAAGGGCAATCAGGGCCACGTAGAATACGGCCCGGCTTTCCCGCATGGGGGGAAGGACGATGGCCACGAACATGCCGTATAAGGCCAGCCCCAGGGCACTTTGTACGGAAGCCGGCAAAAGGTTGTTTGCGATGCCTCCGGCGATGGTTCCGGCCGTCCAGCTTAAAATGGGGATCCACTCCAGCCCCAGCATGTAGGGCAGGGTCAGGGGCTTGTCCTTTGTTACCGCCACGGCAAAGATCTCATCCGTTACGGCATAGGAAGTCAAAAGCCGACGGGGAGTGTTCATATTCGGTGCCAGCTTCTGGGTCAGGGACAGGGACATCAGGGCATAGCGCAGGTTGATCACCAGTTGGGTCAGAAACATCTCGATATAAGAGGCGTTTGCCATCATAAGGGTCAGTCCCGCGAACTGTCCGGCGCTGGTGACATTGGTAAGGGAGATCATCCCTGCCGTTAAGGGTGAGATGCCGTATCCTGCCGCCATGATACCAAAAGTAAAGCTGACGGAGAAGTATCCGACAGCTATGGGTACACTATCTTTTGCGCCTTCCAAAAAATCTTTGTTCAAAGTCCTTTACCTCGGTGTATAAAATGGTGGAACATCAGTCACTGAAATCCTGATCTAAGGTAACGGAGACGTGATAATCGGGATAGGCTTCCCGGATCTCCTGTTTGATCTTTTTGTGAGTCTCCAGACGGTTTTCGGATGAGAAATCCACGATGACGTCGAAACTGATATTCTTTTCTTTTTTATTGATAAAAAATCCGTGCATCTGCATCACATCCGGATATTTTTCCAGACGGGTGCGGATGTCGTCTAAGATGGCATTGGCTTCCGCGTCATCTTTGTTCAGAGCGTAGATACCCACCGCCACCAGGATCACCTGATAGGTGTGAAAGATCTTGTCGGAGATCCGTCGGGTCAGGGTATCGATCTCGGAGGCCGTCATACTGCCGTCCACCTCCACATGGACGGAAGCCATGTAGGTATCGGGGCCGTAGTTGTTCATCACTAAGTCGTATGCGCCTACCACCCCCTCAAATTCACAGATGGTCTGCTTCATGGCCAAAGTCAGCTCCGGCTGTGCCCGCTCTCCCAGGATCTGGCTGATGGCGGAACGCAGCATGTCCACACCGGCTTTGATGATGATCACGGAGATGAAGGCGGCCAGATAAGCCTCCAGACTTAGACCCGCAAAAATGTAGAGCAGTGCCGCGATCAGTGTGGTGGTGGAGATGACGGCGTCCAAAAGGGCGTCCTGCCCGGAGTCCACCAGGGAATCGGAGTGTACATCTTTTCCTTTTTTCTTTACATATAATCCCAAAAGGATCTTTACCAGGACCGCAACTGCCACGATCACGAGAGAGATCACGGAATAGTCCGCCGTCTCCGGGTGCAGGATCTTTTTTACGGATTCAATGAGGGAGGTGGCGCCGGCGTACATCACGATGATGGCAATGATGATCTCCGTTAAGTACTCCACACGGCCGTGGCCGTAGGGATGTTTTTTGTCCGGCTTTTTCGCCGCGATCTTTGTCCCCACGATGGTGATGACGGAGGACAAGGCATCGCTTAAGTTATTGACCGCATCCATGGTGATGGCGATGGAGCCCGTGACAAATCCGATCACCGCTTTAAATCCCGCCAAAAGGCAATTGGCGGCGATGCCGATGATGCTGGTGAGGATGATGGTTTTTATCCGGCTGGCGATCTGTTCGTTAGTATCCATAATGCGTTCTCCTTGCAGGTTCATATGGGGTGGATGATCAGTTCTTTAATGCTTCTTTGATGGCGGCCAAAAGATCCCCGTAGTCTTCAAATGCAGGGTACTGGGGATAATCCCGTTTGATGGCATCCGTGGTACGGAATAAAAAGCCTGCCTTGGATGCCTCGATCATGCCCAGATCGTTGAAGCTGTCGCCGAAGGCGATAGTCTCAAAGCCGCAGCTCTGCAGAGCTTTTACCGTGGTGTATTTGGACTTTTCGCACCGCATCTCGTATCCGGTGATGCTGCCGTCCTCTGCCACGATGAGCTTGTTGCAGAACAGGGTGGGCATCCCCAACTTTCGCATAAGAGGTGCAGCGAACTGTTCAAAGGTGTCTGATAAGATGATGGCCTGGGTCATGGAGCGAAGCTCGTCCATGAATTCCTTTGCACCTTCTAAAGGTTCCACTTTTTCAATGGTGGCCTGGATCTCTTTTAATCCAAGGCCCCGCTCCTTTAAGATGGCCAGGCGGTACTTCATGAGTTTGTCATAATCCGGCTCGTCCCGGGTGGTCTTTTTCAGTTCCGGTATACCGCTTTCCTCCGCAAATGCGATCCAGATCTCCGGTACCAGTACTCCTTCCAAGTCCAGGCATACGATGTTTTGCATAAGTCAATTCCCTTCCATATAGATTTATAGTTTACAGATAGATGAACAAAGCCACGGCGATCCCCACACAAAAGCCTGCCAGAACCTGGGTCATGGTGTGTCCCACGAACTCCTTCAGTTTCTTTTCCGGCGGCTCCTCCTTGTAGAGAAAATCCATCATATCATTCAGGATCTTTGCCTGTTTTCCGGTCTCTAGCCGAACCCCCATGGCATCATGCATCACCACAAAAGCAAAGAGGAAGGCCAGCCCGAAGACGGGAGAGCCGAAGCCTTCTTCAAAGCCCACGGACAGTGCCGCTGCCGTCACCGTGGCGGAGTGGGCGCTGGGCATCCCTCCGTCACCGAAGAGCCTGGAAAAATCCAGGGTCCGGTAGGTAATAGCGTGGATGATGGTCTTTGTGATCTGTGACACCACCCAGGCGATGATGGCGTTGATGATGATGTGGTTGGAGAGCAGTTGTTGTATGATATCCATGTTTGCCTCTTTTAGAGTTTTGTTTTTAACTTTCCCTATTATATATAAAATCAGTGGAAAATGCGAGAACCGGTTTTATAAGAACCAGACATCCCGATTGGTGGAGGAAACGGAGGAGACCCCCACTTCCAAAAGAGACATGACGTCACTTTTTTCCGTTACCAGACCGCCGGCAATCACCGGACACTTGGCAAAGGAAACGATCCGTTTTAATACGGAGGGCATCAT